>CAMTAF010000038.1 GCA_947066955.1 uncultured Hungatella sp. | reverse complement strand
CGAGTAAAACTTTTACGTAAAAAATTCAGGTTAAGTCAGCAATATATTGCTGACTTAACCTGAATTTTTTACGTAAAAGTTTTACTCGCTCTGATAGTATTTCCTGATTCTGTGAGGGCATGTCTATTCTCCTTTTTGATTTTGTATATATATTATAAATTCAAACGCAAATATTTGTCAACTAAAAGGGGCATTTTGTATTTCTGATAGATTGAATATAATATTCGCATGAGGGGGAGGAGGGAAAAAATACAATTAAAAAAGAAGAATAAATTTCCAGGGGCCTAAATATCATGGAGTAAAAAGATTCCGGGGGCCTCATGAACGAGAAAAAGGAGGAGTATTCTATGACAATCAAGGTCTGCTTTGTAAATCCCAATACGGACGAAGAGACAGAAAAAATGGCAGTGGAACTTATCCTGAAAGCAGTGATAAGGCAGCTTTCTATGGAAAAATAAGCGGTAGTCAAAGAAGTTGCCCTTCAAGGAGGTGGGAATTATGGAGAAAAAAAGGGCAGCGGCTTACTGTCGGGTCTCTACAGAAAAAGAAGACCAAGTGAATAGCCTTGTAGCGCAGCGGGAATATTTTCAAACCCATATGAACGAAAATGGCTATCAAATGGTTGAAATATATGCGGACGAAGGCATAACAGGCACGAAAAAGCGCAATCGGAAAGAGTTTCAGCGTATGTTGAGGGATGCTCAAAAGGAGCGGTTTGATGTACTGTTTGTCAAGGACGTATCCAGGTTTGCCAGGAATACGGTGGACTCTTTAGAAAGTCTACGTATGCTTAAAGACCATAATATTGATATTGTTTTTATCAACAACCAGGGGATACTCGAAACAAGGTCCGAACTGATCTTTACGATAATGTCGGCCATGGCTCAGGAAGAGAGCGTCAATATGTCCAAAAGAGTAAAATTTGGAAAGGAGCAAAACGCAAAAAAAGGACGAGTCCCCAATATAGTCTATGGATATGATAAAGTGCCGGGGGAGTATTTTACCCTTTATATCAATGAAGAAGAAGCCAGAATTGTCAGGCGTATCTTTAAAATGTACACGGAGGAGGGAGAAGGGTGTCTTGCGATTGCGAATCTTTTAAATGCGGAAGGAGAAAGAACTAAAAGAGGCTGCTTGTGGTCACAAAATGCAATTGCTCGAATTATTCGCAACGAAATTTATATTGGAAAGGTGGTGAACGGAAAAGAAGCAACAAAAGAGATATATAATAATAAGCGTGTTAAGCGAAACGAGGAAGAGTGGATTGTCGTAGAAAATCCAGAACTTCGCATAATTGACGATGAAGTATATGATAAGGCCCAGAAAATTTTACATAGCCGTCATGATACATTTAATATCAAAAAAGAACGGCAAAGTAATAAACACTTATTCAGCACGTTGATAAAATGTAAACATTGCCACCGCTCATTCCGGAGGGTAGAAAGAAAATGGAAGAATACAGATTATGTACGTTGGGTTTGTAGCAGCAGAAATGGCGATGGTATTGAAGCATGTCAAAATGGAGCAAAGATTAAGGAAGACGAATTGCTGTCAGAGATAATTGCTTATCTTGAAACATGGTTAAATAATAAGACTGCTATTATTGAAGAAGCAAAGAGACAATATGAATTGCTGAATGATGAGGAGTCAAATGATCTTGCAGTGCAAAGACTGGAAAAAGAGATCAAAAAATATGAGGCAAAATTATCAAAGCTTCAGGACTTATATGTCAATGATATCATTACAATGGAAAAATTAAAAGAGAAAAGCGATCCGGTGAAGAGCCAGCTTGAGGAGGCGGTGGACAAGCTGAGATGTCTGAAACAGTCGGATTATTCAGGAAAGGAGATAGAAGATCAACTAAACGATATGTTTAGTGATGTAAGAAAGATCCTTAATTCTAAGACACTTACAAATGAAATGCTAAGGAAAATCATTGACAAAATAGAAGTTGACAGTGAAGGCAATGTAGAAGTATTTCTTAAAAAAGTTAACGACTAATACAAATGTCCCATACAGTGATTATGTGTGGGACATTTGTATGGGAAATGGGAACAAAGGTTTGCTTTTGAGTAAGCTGTGTTCGGACAGCATGAGGGGGTGGTCTAAATATACTTGAAAACAAAGGTTTCCTTTAGTATAATGGAAGCGTGGCAGAGGTGGCTAATGTGCAAAAAAATCCAAACGTTTGGATTTCCTTGTACATACAAACTCCTTGCATATCCAAACTATTTTTTACAAAGGCCTTAAAAATAAGAATCTATAGTCATTATAGTTTGGATTTATTTCAATTTTGAATTGACGAAATTTAAAATCCACAATTATAAAAATAAGATTTAAAATGTATTTTGGGCTTAATTTGCTTCATTAGAATACTATATTGAATAAATTAAATCCAAACTTTCTGAAAAGCAAAATGTTGAAATAATGCGTTTTTTAATGAAAGGTTTGGATATGAAGGGAGTTTGTATGTGCCAGGCGATTCAGGAAATGAGAAAAGAATCTGAACAGGATGGAGAATTGAAGAAGGCTAGGGAAGCGGCTGGAAAATTGTATGAGATGGGACTTGATACAGAGAAGATAGCCCAGGCGGTTGGTTATGCTGTAGAAACGGTAAAGGGATGGCTTGAGATTGAATTATAATGCAAGGACTGTGAGCCATGTCCATTTTGGTACGACAGTACACAAGGATGTCACAGAGCGGCTGGAGAACATCAATCCCTCCCTGGCCGCCCGGGCCAGAGTGGTGCTGGATGTGAACAAGTCGGAGCGTCACATCCGGGGCGGTCTGGCCACCCGGGAGAAGTATCAGCACCGGCTGGCAATCTGCAGCAGGGAGGAGGAATAAATTTTTTTCTTTTGGCCGGAAATCAGGCTGCCATCTGAGGTGAGATCCAAGCCGAGAAGGATATCGTTCCTGCAGGCTGGCTGCAGTTGCGGTCTGGATAAATGGCAGCCTGGATCGTCACATAACACACCGGGCACTGCGACTTGGTAAAGGTCTGGCCTGCGGAGTTGACCGCGTTTTCAGTGATCTTGGCATTGGCAGAATTCATCACCTGGAGTGTACATAAATCTGTCCCAGCATCTGAAGAAATGCCGGACTCCCCGGCATTTTCCGATGGTGACTGTGTGTCCTTGCCCTTCTCGTCAGGCTGCTCTTTTGTCTGATGGGCTGTGGTTTCCCCGGTCTTTTCTAAAGATTCATTTACTTCTGCCTCGTTTGCGGCGGATACCACGGTTTGACTCTCCAGACCGGCGGCCGCGTTCTGATTTTTACCAGTATGATGTACTTGTAGTACTGGATCGCATTGCCAAGTTCCTTGGGAACCCACTCCGATTGCTCCGCATTAGGAGACAGCACCAGAAGGAACACGTCACAGCGCTTGATAGCATTGATGATCTCTTTGGTATACTTCTCACCCGTCTTGATTCTGTCTGCCAAATCGGCATCTTTTCTGCTCCGACCGACGCAAAACAAACATCTGCCAGGCATTTAGCCAGACAGTGTATAATAGAAAACTGTAACAAATCGCACAATCGTCGCCGGGACTTGCGATTCTGCCTGGCGGCCAATTTGCTGTGCCAACCCAGCTGACCGGCAGCTATATGTCCCTGCGTGCAGGCAAGAGTTTCCCATAGCTGTGGGCTAGTAACAGTTCAGATGACCCTTGGACTGTTACGTGGGTCAACATTTTCAGCTCAATGAGCCTCTTCTTTAATATCCGGATACAGCTCCAGGATCCGCCAATATTGCTCCCGGGCCAGGTTTATTTCTTTTAAGCTGGATTTCACCGTATTCGGGAGTTTTCTGCCCTCTGCTTCGCACCAGAGCTGGCAGAAGCGGGCGTAGCGGTAGAGATCGTCCAGATTCTCCTCCTCCAGAAAGCTGCAGTAGTTCCGGGCTATCTGTTTAAAATCATTGACAAACCACTTTCTCTCTTTTTTCAGATAAAAGAAGCGGTTGCTTTTGATACGCCCATTTTTGTACTGAGCCTCTTTTCGGAAACGGCTGAGGATAGATTTGTCGTTGGGGTCGTCTTTGAAAAAGCCTTCACGCCCGCCGTCCATTGAGAAAAAGTAATCCAGTTCCACCTGCTCTTTTAGGGTCTCGCTGAAGAAAATGGGGATTTTGGAGTCCGGAAAAAGCCATATTTCTTTTCCTTCTCTTAAGTATTCCAGGATCAGCTCCTCTAAAGCGAGGAACATTTCATAGCATTTCTGCTCAATGCAAAATCGTAAATTTCCCTTAAGCGTGTATCCCTCAAAAAAATTTGTGTAACTTCCGTAGCTGATACGGTCAGGGATGATGGAAAAGAGCTTTTTGGCATAAGCGTCTGCCAGCGGTTTGTTTTGGAACAAGTCTTTTTTTGATGCAAGGTGCTCCCTGGTGGTTTCAGGGGAGGGAAGCCTGGTGAACAGGGCTTCGTCCGTTAATTCATTTGATTTGAGCATAGTGTCAGTTATTGTTTGAGACATACACTAACTAGTTTTTTCATGTCTCATAGTCCCCTTCCTGATTTTTGACCACATTAGCATAAACAGTAGTTTTTTACAAGAAAGTAAACTTTAACATTGTGGGCTTCCTGTGGAGGGGCAAGGCTAACATTCCCTTGCGGGGAATGGGGGGATATGGTAAAATACAGATGAAAATTTTGTGATTCAGGGATTTGAGAAGGGTGGGAAAAGATTATGGCAAAAAACAGAAAAGAGAGGTGGACAGCCCTGGCTTTGGCGGCGGCCCTGGCCTTGAGCGCGGCAGCCTGCGGCGGGGCGGACACGAAAGAAACGGAGGCTGGTGTGGAAAGCGCTCCCACCCAGCAGGAGGAGACCAGAAAAGAGCGGGACCAAGAGACTACCAAGGAGGAGTCTCTGGAATCTTATGAGGAGGCCTCTTCTGAGGCACAGGTTCCAAAGGAGCAGCTTTATACTATTACGAGAGATGATATCGATGACCTTGTGACGGATTTTCTGCAGATGCAGGCGGATGTGGTATTGAAAGCGGACAGCAAAGAATTAGGCAGATTAGAACCCATTGACCTTATGGACCGATACGCTGGCATGATGACTGCGGATGAGCGCTATAAGGTTGTGGCGGATTATAATACCGACGCGCTCATGGGCCTGAAAAATACACAGGAAATCTTACTCGCGTCACAGCGCAGGTTTTATCGGGAGTATGGAGATTACGCCACCATGTATTACCAGGTGGGAGTGTCTGTGACAGAGTCTAATATTAAAGAAAACGGCGGTTTTCGGTATTACGGAGGGACGGACGCCACCATCGGCGCCATGGTAAAATTTAATTTCTTTTATTCCCCGGATCCATTTAAAGTGCCGTATTTTCTGGGCGTGGACCCGGCGTCTTTCGGTGATTCCTATGGGGATATTTACAACAGCGAGGAAGATGCCATGAGTTGCCCTAATCTCTGCGTGGTTCTGGTAAATTGCGGCGAAGATGACTGGGGGATCCAGTTCCTTGTGGCGGACAGAGCCAATGCCATAGCTGAAGGCGAGGCGTTTACCGGGGTTCTCACGAATGAAGATGAGAAGGAAGCGGAAGCGGCTATTGTTGAGAATCAGGGAACGGAAACCATTGACTGGAAAAAGGTGTATCTGGATGAGATTAAGTCGGGACAGCTGGACCCTGCTGAGGAATACTGCCTGAAGGACATAAATGGAAACGGCATTCCGGAATTATTTACCACCAGCAGTTTTGGTTACTATCAGGGAGTGGTATGCTACATAAAAAGAGATGGCACGGCTGATTATATTGGAAGCGCTTATGGGTACACAGCGGACAAGATTGCTACGGGAACGGAGCGCCAGGGGGTGATAATAGACGGGATTTATCAATATGACAGCGGTACAGGAGAGTATAGATTGATTTTTAACGGATATGTGGAGGAGGATTTTGTCAACGACACGGTAACCTATGAGGTTAACAGGCAGGTGTGCGAGGAGCAGGAATATAAGGACCGGTTCGCGGCTGCCTGGAATCCCGATCATTACGACATCTGGGAGGAGTGTCAGCCTGTCTCGGACAAAACCTTGATCCAGGCTATCGCGGAATATGATGACTCCGGGGCGTCGGGCAGAAATTATTTCACGGCACCGGGGACTGGTCAGGAATCCCAGGCCCCTCAGGAATCCCAGACCTTCCGGGAATCGGGGGTCTTCCAGGAATCTCAGGGGTCTTTGGAGGATTCCCGGGATTACATTTTGCCGGATGTTGCGGTCCGCTATTTGACGGAATCGGAGATCAGGTCCTTATCAAAGGAGGAGATGAGGCTTGCCAGGAACGAGGTGTATGCGAGACATGGAAGGAAGTTTGACTCTGAGGATTTGCAGGTTTACTTCAACAGCAAGCCGTGGTACAATGGCTTCATTGCCTCCAAGGATTTTGACGAAACCCTTTTAAACGAATACGAGATCGCTAACCTGGATTTAATAAGAGCAGTAGAAGACGAATAGGAGGAAGGCAAACGCGTAAGCGTTTCCAGGATGCCTTCCGACGACTTGGCAGGTGACGCGAAGCGGCGCGTGCCGCTACCGAAAGGAGGAAGGCAAATGCGTAAGCGTTTCCAGGATGCCTTCCGACGACTTGGCAGGTGACGGGTCGCGGCGCGTGCCGCTATCAAAAAGGAGGAAGTTTACTTGAAACTAGAAGATTTGTTAAGATATAACGATATTGTGATTCAGTGCCACGATAAACCGGATGCTGACACCATTGCCAGCGGCTTTGCTTTGTTTAAATATTTAGAGAAAAACGGGAAATCCCCCAGGCTGGTTTACACCGGCACTCAGAAGGTTACAAGGGGGAGTCTCCATGAGATGATCAAAAAGTTCCAGATTCCCTTAGAGTACCTGCCAGAGGCCGACGGGGAGGCGGAGCTTTTGGTTACAGTGGACTGCAGGGCCAGCGAGGGCAATGTCTCCATGCTGCCCTGCCGGAATGTGGCAATAATCGACCACCACTCCCTGAAAGAGAAGGAGGAGCTGCCAAAGCTTCATGAGATCCGCACGGAGAGCGACGGCTACGCTTCATGCGCCACGGTTTTGTGGGCCATGCTGAAGGAGGCGGGAATCCCCGTGGAGGAGGACGGCCAGCTCCCTACGATTTTGTATTATGGTCTGTATATGGATACCCAGGAGCTTAAGACTGCCCAGGCAATGGATAAAAACATGCTGGATGAGCTGAAGTTTGACAGGGATATTGTGACAGAGCTGCAAGGCGTCAACCTGTCTTTTGAGGAGATCGGGATCATGGGCAGGGCGTATAACAGCCTGCACATCAACCATAGGCATTGTTTTGCTGTGGCCCAGGTGGAAACCTGCGACCCGGATATTCTGGGAATCGTGGGGGACGAGCTGATGAAGGTGGCGGGGGTTGACATAAGTGTCGCCTATTGCCTGCTGGAGAGAGATCAGGGAGGAAAAATTTCTGTGCGCTGCCGCAGGAGAGGGCACAGCGCCACGGACCTGATCCACTGGCTGGTCCGGAGTATGGGGGATGACGGCGGCGGCACCCCCACCAAGGCGGCGGGCCGGGTGCCAAAGAAGTTCCTGGAGGAAGCCTGCTCCGGCGACGAGTGGGATGACTTGAGCGGGGCCGTGGGGCGGCTGCTCTACAGTCTTCTCACGGATTATTTTGAGATTCCGCCTAAGAAGATTGAGACCGGCCAGTATGACCCGGACAAGGTGACAGAATTTTGTGATGCGCCGGCGGCTCTTTACCAGAAGAAGAAGGTGCCCGTAGGCTATGTGAAAGCCACGGACTTATTTCCGGATGGCCAGGAGATCCTGATTCGGATGCTGGAGGGGGATACGAAGCAGAAGGTGGACCAGACACTGTATATCATGATCGGGGTGGACGGGGAGACTTATCACAGTCGAGAGGACAAGCTGAAGGAGAACTATGTCCTGACAGAGGAGCCCTTCCCTGTGGATCCGGAGAGTCCCTGGCAGCCCAAGGTCTACACCTATGCCAACAGGAAGGTGAAGCTGCTGGCTCCTTATGCAAAAAAATGCATCGCCAAAGATGGGGCCTTGATCTGGGCCTCTCAGCTGAACTGTCGACTGAATGTGTTTACCATGTGGAAGCAGTGGCATCTGGGCGAGCCGGGGGACTGGCTGGTGAGCCGGGACACGGACCGCCAGGATATCTACATCATTAAAAAGGAGATCTTTGAAAAGACCTACGAAAGGGCATAAAAAGAAGGCGGTTCGCGGTGGAGAAGCGAACCGCCTTTTTGGCGCAAACGGGCTTTCAACGAGGATCAGCCCTCCTGCGCTATCTTGTCCAAATCTTCCTGGAGCCTAGCCAGGAGATTCTGGTCCTGCGGCGCCTGGGTGAGTTTATAGATAAATTTTGCCAGCCTCAAGCCTCTTACATAATATTCTTCCGCCTCAGCCAGGCTGCCATCCTCCCGGCAGATGCCGCCCAGACTGCGGTAGCATCTGGCCAGATCTCGTCTCGCCGGTATGGCTTGGGTCTGTTGGCAAAGCTGCCCGTACAGGTACAGAGCCTGCCTGTAATAGTATTTGGCCCCGTACACATCCCAGCACTCAAGATCAAAAATATCCACCTGATCTCGGACGATTTCCCCCACCCTCTCGTAACAGACGGCAAGGCCCCGCAGCGCCTCCGGGTCCTCGGTTGCTTTCCAGAGATCCTGGAACAGTTTCAGAGCGTTCCGGTAATATTCCTCTGCCTCCTCCAGCCATTTCCACGCTTGTACGTCATCGAAGTCTTTTTGATGCTTTTGAAATTCCTCCAGATACTCCAGGCGGCAGATTCTTCCGAGTTTACCGGAGCAGACGGCTAAGTCCATATCAGCCTGATAAAGATCCGGCTTGGCGTTCTCCTGAAAATCATCTCCCTCGCTCTCTGGCAGGATGCCCAGTTCAGAGAAAATCTTATAGTCTTCGGCCCAGTTCCGGGCGCTGTATTCCAGGAACTGGAAATGATCAAATGCCTGGAGATAGTAAGATTTTGCCAACAAGATTATGTTTTCCCCCAGAAAGGCGTCTCCCAGCCTGTCACAGCAGACGGCCCGCTCTCTCTCGCTGCCTGTGGCCTCGGCCTCCTGGAACCGAAGCCACAGATCCTTAAGGCCGTGATTTTCCCCCTGGGACAGGCGGCTGACGGCGCTTTGCCTGAGAGCTTCAAAGGCAGAGGTGAATTTTTTCCACATGGACTCGTCTTCCGCCAGCTCCTCTGGCCGTTTTTCATAGACAAAGAAGGCTTTTTGGATATATTCCCCAGCTGGTTGAAGATCGCCGGATTCCATAAGGGCCTGTGCCAACTGGATACATGCGGCGAAGCATTCCTCCGCGGAGTCCTTTGTGATGCCCATCTTCCAGGCCCGCTCACTGGCATCCAGGCTTCGCCGGTAATACTCCAGGGCTTCCTCCTGTCTGCCCTGGCCCTGGCTATCGTGCCCTAAGGAGCGGCACATGCTGTGGAGCCATCTCCAATTCCACCATACAGTCTTGGGGTCGCTCCACGCAGGGCAGCACCAGGTCTGGGTACACAGCCAGGTATATAGATCCAGCTCCTGCAAATGATACTCTCTGGCCTCATCAAACCGGCCCAGCTCCCAGCACTCATGGCCAAGCCGGGTGTAGGTGTCGATGATGGCGCCCCATTCATGGGCATCGTCGGTCTTTTTGCAAAGCCTCTGTCTGAGATCCAGGGCAGCCATGTGATGCTCTTTTGCCTCCTCATAGTTTCCCATCTGCCAGCAGGCCTCACCGATTTTGTGGCAGCAGCCGGCCAGAGTGGACCATGCCCCAAGTTCCTGGCACAGTTCCCTCATCTCAATGTAATAGGTTTTTGCCTGGTCCGGTTTTCTCCAATCCAGGCAGATATCTCCCAGCTGCCCGTAGCCCCAAAGAGCCATCTCCCTGGCCTTTCGGGTGCCGTATCGGTCATACACCTGCCTGCCCACATCGATGGCCTCCAGGCAGGACCTTCTGGCAGCAGCTAAGTCCGCCTCCTCCCATTGGTACTCTTCTGCGCCGTATTGGCGGCTGATGCCGCGCACAATCATCATGTAGGGACTATTTGACATATGCTGAAAATACCCCAGATCCAGGAGGGCGGTCATCAGGACCGTGCCGTCTGTTTCTGTTTGGCTTTCCTGAAACCGGGTCCGGTAAACCTCTGTCAGTTTGCCCTGCCACAGGGCTGCCATCCGGTTGTCCTGCTCTACCGAGTTGCCGCTGCTGTACAGATCCACCAGGGTTTTCATGGCTTCGGGCAGGCCGGCCTCGGCGGCGCCGGTGATGAGGGCCTTGGCCCGGGTGCGGTCCACCTCCACATCAATGCCGTTTAGATAGGCCAGACCCATAAAAAAGTTGTGCTGGGGATCATGGTCATTTTCCTGAATCGCCAGCTTTTGCACCGCGTTAAGAAGGGCGGAGGAGAGGGCCTTCTGGTCGTAGCCGTCAGTGCTGGGAGGGATGTCCTGAAAGGAGGTTTCCAGGGCTTTGTGGTCCGTGGGGACCAGCTCCACCGGCAGGATGGGCTTGCCTGTCTTTTTTGCCTCCGGGTACTCGGTGGTCATGACATAATTGCCCGGCTCCATGATGTTGGGCGTCACGGCCAGGGTGAACAGCTGACACCGCTCCATGGCGTCGGCGATGGCCTGGTTAAAGTTTTCACCTGGAACAAGAAACTCATCGTACCAGATGGCGATGTCCCGGCAGAAGTCATTTTGGTGGATCAGGGGCATCAGCTCCTGGGCGTATTTCCGGTCCTTTTTGCGGTAGCTTAAGAAAATGTAGGCGTCAAATGCGGCCCGGATCTTGGCGGCCAGCTCGTCCCCAATGAGCACAGAAGAGAGATACTTGTCCAGCTTCTCTTTATAGCTTAGAACCGTGCCGGCCAGAGCTTTCTCCTGGTCGAGGATGCGCTCCTGGCCCAGGATCTGGAGAGCCCCGCATTTTTCGTTGAACATGGTCTCCAGCCCCGGTTCCTGCATAAGGGGAAGGATAGGGATGTGGCACTGTTTTAAGGCGAAATCAAACTCAACCTCCCGGGCCCGGTTGGGCTCCTGCAAGAAGCGGCTGGTCACCGGGATGACGATCAGCTGCATCTGCTCTAACTGGCGGAAAAGCTCCTCCCTGTGGTAGGGCGCTTCCGGCTCAGCGTCGTAGTAGATGGCGCAGTTTTGAAGTCCCAGGATATCCTGGAAAATATTTGGGGAATAGACGCTTAGATCCGCAGGGTGCCCGGTATAGTAGACCCTGGGCTTGCCCTGGGGACTGGAGTTGTCTCTGGTTTTGTAGATAAGTCTCATGGCATGGTTTCTCCTGATATATAGGAAGTGCGCTGATGCGCACGCAGGTTATCACCCTGACGGGTGGTGACATCGCATAATAGGAAGTGCGCTGATGCGCACGCAGGTCATCACCCTGATGGGTGGTGACATCGCATAATAAGAAGGGCATGCGCCGCTTGGCGGTATGCCAGTTTTTCTATTTGATTATACGATATTTGCCTGCTGATTGCAATATCCGTCCAGGAGGGAGAGAGAAGGCGTCTGTGTGTTAGTGTTCACAGGTGCCCTGTAAACGTAACTGCATATGCCCATTCCAGATCGCCTTGGCGGCGATGGGGCATATGCTTTGCCACCATAACCTCTCTTTGTATCGGCACGCGCCGCTTTCGCGTCACCTGCCATGTCGTCGGAAGGCATCCTAAAAAACGCTTCGCGTTTGCCTTCCTCCCAGCCCATGACTAATCAGCAAGGTGATTAGTCATGGCGTGAACAGTGACGTCTGTGTACTGCATGCGGATCCGGTCTTCGGGCCGGGGATCGTTTAGGTAGATCACTGCCAGGAAGATCCATTCCAGGGGCTTCATAAGCAGATAGACCAGATCTGCCTGGTAAGGAGAGCGGATGAGCCTGGACACAGGGAGCCCGCAGGCATCGTAGAAGTCCCGGACTGTCCGGTGAAATCCGGGAAGGCGCTCCTCAAGAATCTGTTCAAAGGCATTGGCGACGCACAGCTGGCGGTTTACGATCACTTTTTGACCATGGCGGATGCCCAAGCGTTCAGGTTTTACCAGGCGTCTGTGACCTGTGGCCGCCACGGTGCACAGATAGTGCCCGTCTGTAACAATGTTGGGAGGAGAGACCTGGGCGGACAGATTCCACTGGCTGGTCTCGGTCCACGCCCGGATAATATTGTCGGGGCGCTGGCCAAAGAGAGCCAGAATCATGAGGCACAGGCCCGCCAGAGGCCAGAGAAGAAGAAAACTCCACAGAGGCCAGGAGGCGGAGTCCATGACTTTCTGATTTAATTTTTCCAGAAATACGTTGGAAAAGCGGCGCTTCTCCGCCTCCTCCACAGCCTTCCAGTCCTGAATCTTTTCCCTTATGAGACGGATGCACAGGAAAATCCAGTTCATGGGCAGAAGGCAGAAAAACAGATCAAGGCTTTCAAGGTCAAACAGCTGTGCCACCCACAGGGCGCACACAGCCATCCCCAGATACATGGCAGACATGCTGAGCACGATCCACAGGGGAGGCATTTTCTGGAAAGGAGCGCGCCGCAGGCACCCATACCCGGCAAGGCCCACGCAGAGACACACGATCACCGTGGGCCAGGCATGAGGCCACACAGGAGAGTGGATAGCGCTGTTGTAGAGAACCTCCTCCCAGCCTGCCTGAAAATCAATGTTGGTTATGGTAAGCAGCAGAAGGCTGAACAGTACGCCCAGCACCATAGTCACAGCCTCTATGCGCAGGGCGGCCCGCCTCCACAGCTCCCCCTGGGACTTTCGGAGACAGAAGACCAGGTTCAAAATCGTGAGGACAAAAGGGTAGATGAGAAACAGCCCGGTAGTGAGAACCGATAAGGGCAGGTATGCCAGATTTGACCAGCTGGGGATAAGGGACAGACACAGGCTGACGGCCATGGCCAGCAGAAGGGAAGCGGTAATGGGGTGTTGCAAGAACGCATCCTTAAAATCATCCATAAAATAGAATCTCCTTTCGTCTAATTGGCCTCTATGGCTATCGGTGGTGCTTTTTTTATAGTATAATAGATGGCGGGAGGGAAAGCATTAAAAATACTTTATTTTTTCCTGAAATTTGCGGGAAAAATTGCCCATGGAGCGGAGACAAACCTGAGGAGACCTTCCAGGTTAGCAGGGAAGCGGCGCCATTTGCGGTCAAGGCTCTTAAAGGGCTAAGGCAGCTGCCAGAGCTGGGCCTAGAGTTTCGCGATTACCTATAAAAGAGAAAGAGAGGTTTATGAGTTATGGAATGGCAGGACAAGATACACAGCGGCGATCTTTATCTCCCTGACGGGGCCGACATTGTTGTGGAGCAGAAAAAATGCATGGAGCTGCTCTATGATTTCAACCAGACCCGCCCGTCTGAGGGAGAAAAACGGAGACAGTTATTAAAACAAATGTTCGGGGAAATAGGGGAGGGATGTTACATAGAGCCTCCTTTCCACGCCAACTGGGCTGGCCGGCATATTCATTTGGGCAGTCATGTGTATGCCAATTTTGGGCTCACATGTGTGGACGACACACACATCTATGTGGGCGATTACACCATGTTCGGCCCCAATGTGGTTCTGGCCACAGCCAATCACCCGATTCTTCCCCGTCTGAGGGAACAGGCATACCAGTATAATCTTCCTATCCATATAGGCAGAAATTGCTGGCTGGGCGCGGGGGTGATCGTTGTGCCGGGCGTCACCATCGGAGACAACGCGGTCATTGGAGCGGGAAGCGTGGTCACAAGAGATATTCCGGCGGGAACCGTGGCGGTGGGGAATCCATGTCGGGTGCTCAGGGAGATTTCGGAACACGATGAGGAGTATTATTACAGGGATAGAAGGATTAGTCTCCTGAATGATTAAAGCGGCGAATTACAGCTTCTTTGCAGACGTCAGAGATTGATTCAGGAGGAAGGCAAACGCGTAAGCGTTTCTAGGATGCCTTCCGACGACTTGGCAGGTGACGCGAAGCGGCGCGTGCCGAAACCATGATTAAACCAGTAGGAGGAATTATGGATATCGATGTAATAGAAGACTTATTAAAAACCGCAAGCCAAAGAAGAAAAATTGATATGGCAAGGGAAACACCGGCATATAACATTCTCGCGGCGATTGATGAAGAACGGGATGAAGCGCATATTCATTCTAAAATTATTTATTTCTTGTTGGACAGGACTTATAACCAAAATGAAACAGATGATTTCCTTCATTTATTTTTGCGGGAAATTAAGATACCGGAGGAATCTGTCAATTGTCAATGGCGGGTGTACCGGGAACAGGTTTTTGAAGAAGGAAGAATTGATTTTGTAATGGAATGTGAGAAGTTCTGCGCTGCTATTGAGATGAAAATTGACGCAAAAGACGGCGACCGGCAGCTGGAACGATATGATAGGTTCTGTAAACAAAAAGAGAAAGAGTACCGTATCTATTACCTTACTCTAGACGGGCGGGCGCCGGGCAGACAGAGCGCGGGCAGCATGGACAGACATAGGATTTTCTTAATCAGTTTTCAGAATGAAATTTTGAACTGGCTTCAAAAGTGTATGGGTACAGTTGATAAAAACAGCTACCGGCATTCTTTTTTAAAACAATATGAGGGGGCAGTCAGGCACATGACTGGATTGGACGGCGGGGAGATGAATGTGAAGGATTTATTGGCCAGTACGGATATGGCAAAAGCAGCGCTGCTTATCAGGGACGGTTTCGCTAAAAAGATGGAGGAAGTTGCAGAGGATTTATTCAGAAATACAGGTGACATTTTAAAAAAGAAAAGTCAACTGGAAACACATGTTTATTCGGATTGCGTCGATGTTTTTGTTGACCGAATCCAATACAAAAAAGGGACATACTGTTTAGTGTTTGAACTGGCAATCGACTATTATCTTTATGCCAGCTTTGGATTTCTGGAAGAATCAGAAAATACATTTATAACATTAGATGATGCAGAAAGGCTGTTTCCTGAATTTTATCATACATGGCTGGAAAGGGTCAGGGCATTAGATTTGCCGAAATTGAAACAGAGTGCCTATACATTGTGGTATTATATTGGAAATACAAGGGGAGAGAAATTGAATTTTAAAGAGAACAGCGATTCCGTGTTAGAGCTTATAGATGAGATGGATATACAAAGCCAATACATTGGAACAGCTATTTTTAAAAAGGCGTTAAAGCCTTTGCTGCAGTATGAGTTACATTAAAAATTAAGCGCAATTATGCGGAGGAGAACGAATCCGTCAGGCAGAAGAATGCGTAGAAACAGCGACAGGCATCGCATCGTTTGATGCCCGGGAAAAGGGCCCCTGAGAAGTATCTCAGGGGCCCTTGCAGGTGCAGATTACAGTCCCAGCGCTATAAAGTCGATCCACAGATCATCGTAGATGTTGACCTTGATTGTGGAGTCAAAGGAATACTGGATGTTGAGGATATTTCCCTCAAAATAATTAACAGTTACCACTCTTCGGCGTGGATCTACTATCCAATACTCCCGGACGCCGTGATTTTTATAATAATACAGTTTGCGGATGTAGTCATCTGCCGGATTGCTGGGGGAAATGATCTCGATAATGAAATCAGGGGCCCCATTACAACGTTTCCCATCAAGTTTGTCCTTATCGCAAACAATCATGATATCTGGCTGAACAATGGTAAGGGGACGGTCAGACAACTTTACATCAAATGGAGCTGGGAACACCTGACAGCTGCTGCCTTTTTTCTTGAGATAGGAACGAATGGCGACAAGCAGCTCTGTGAGTATCGTCTGATGAATTTGAGACGGGCTGGACATATAATAAATCTGGCCCTCAAATATCTCGGCTCTTATATCTTCCGGGAGATTTTCGTATTGCTCCAGAGTAATGATTTCTGACTGCGCCTGCAGTGCTGACATGAGATTCTCCTTTCTGGGTGAGGTTTCAGAGGCAGCAGTTACTTTATTTTATACGCATAGTATAGCATACCGCAGCCGCTGGCTGCAATCAAAATAATTTGTAGGTGCTGTGCTATAATGCTCATAAATCAAGTACTATACACATGGCTTATCCTGCAGCAAAGGAAGACAAGCAGGAAACACATGGTTTAAAACAAGGGACAGAGTGCCGACATTATTTGAAAAAAGCAGGCAGGGCGAGCCGATCACCACATGATTTGGAGCAAAGGTAGGTAGATGAAAAAAAATTAGCACTCACCTCTTGACATTGCTAACAACATGTGTTATATTCCACATAGAACAAGAAAAGACACATTCAAGTTTGTTCCGACGACACGTCAGGCGACACAAAGCGCCGCGTGCTCATATCCCAATACGAGGAGGAATGATTATGAATATCAATAAATTTACCCAAAAATCTATGGAGGCGGTTCAGAACTGCGAGAAGCTGGCCTACGAGCACGGCAACCAGCAGCTGGAGCAGGAGCATCTTCTCTACAGCCTGCTGACCCTGGAGGACAGTCTGATCTTGAAGTTGATCACAAAGATGAACATTTCCCCGGAGATGTTTACCAACGAGGCGGCCCAAGCTGTGAACAAGCTGACCAAGGTCAGCGGCGGGGGGCAGCTGTATGTGAGCAATGATCTGAATAAGGTGCTGGTCAATGCGGAGGATGAGGCAAAGGCCATGGGGGATGAGTATGTCTCTGTGGAGCATCTGTTCCTGTCCATGATCAAGCAGCCGGATAAGACCATCAAGGAGCTGTTCCGCCAGTACGGCATCAACCGGGAGGCCTTTCTTAAGGCCCTCACCACGGTGAGAGGCAACCAGAGAGTGGTCAGCGACAACCCGGAGGCCACCTACGACACCTTGGAGAAGTACGGCTATGACCTGGTGGAGAGGGCCAGGAATCAGAAGCTGGACCCGGTGATCGGCAGGGACGGGGAGATCCGCAACGTGGTCCGGATCCTGTCCAGAAAGACCAAGAACAACCCGGTGCTCATCGGCGAGCCCGGCGTGGGCAAGACCGCTGTGGTGGAAGGGCTGGCCCAGAGGATTGTCCGGGGCGACGTGCCGGAGGGGCTGAAAGACAAGAAGCTGTTTGCCCTTGACATGGGAGCCCTGGTGGCAGGAGCCAAATACCGGGGAGAGTTTGAGGAGCGCCTCAAGGCCGTGCTGGAGGAAGTGAGGAAGAGCGACGGGCAGATTATCCTGTTCATCGATGAGCTTCACACCATTGTGGGGGCGGGAAAGACAGAGGGCTCCATGGATGCGGGCAACATGTTAAAGCCCATGCTGGCAAGAGGGGAACTCCACTGTATCGGAGCCACCACACTGGATGAGTACAGAAAATATATTGAAAAGGATGCGGCCCTGGAGCGGCGTTTCCAGCCCGTGATGGTGGCGGAGCCAACGGTGGAGGACACCATTTCCATACTCCGTGGCCTGAAAGAGAGGTATGAGGTTTTCCACGGGGTCAAGATCACAGACTCGGCTCTGGTGTCGGCGGCTATGCTGTCTGACCGATATATTTCCGACCGGTTTTTGCCGGATAAGGCTATCGACCTGGTGGATGAGGCCTGCGCTTTGATCAAGACGGAGCTGGATTCCATGCCCACGGAGCTTGACGAGCTGTCCAGGAAGATCATGCAGATGGAGATCGAGGAGGCGGCGTTAAAGAAGGAGACCGATCATCTGAGTCAGGACCGCCTGGAGACTCTCCAGAAAGAGCTGGCGGAGCTTCACGACCAGTTCGCGGCCAGGAAAGCTCAGTGGGAGAATGAGAAGCATTCCGTGGAACGTCTGTCTTCCCTGAGGGAGGAGATCGAGGCCACCAACCGGGAGATCGCCCAGGCCCAGCAGGAGTACGATTTAAACAAGGCCGCGCAGCTCCAGTACGGAAGGCTTCCGGAGCTGAGAAAGCAGCTGGCCGAGGAGGAGGAGAAGGTGAAGAACCAGGATTTAAGCCTGGTGCATGAGAGCGTCACTGACGACGAGATCGCCCGCATCATCTCCCGGTGGACGGGAATCCCGGTGGCCAAGCTGACGGAGAGCGAGAGGAGCAAGACTCTCCATCTGGATCAAGTGCTCCACCGCCGGGTGGTGGGGCAGGATGAGGGCGTGGATAAGGTGACAGAGGCCATTATCCGATCCAAGGCAGGGATCAAGGATCCCACAAAGCCCATTGGTTCCTTCCTGTTCTTAGGCCCCACAGGCGTGGGAAAGACAGAGCTTGCCAAGGCCCTGGCGGAGAGCCTGTTTGACGACGAGGCCAACATGGTCCGAATCGACATGAGCGAGTACATGGAGAAGCATTCTGTGGCCCGCCTCATCGGAGCGCCTCCAGGATATGTGGGGTATGACGAGGGAGGACAGCTGACCGAGGCGGTCAGGAGAAAGCCTTACTGTGTGGTGCTTTTTGACGAGGTGGAGAAGGCTCACCCGGATGTGTTCAACGTGCTTCTGCAGGTTTTGGATGACGGCCGTATCACCGATTCCACAGGAAAGACCGTGGATTTTAAAAATACTATCATCATCATGACCTCCAACATCGGCTCCCAGTATCTTCTGGAGGGAATTGACAGCCAGGGGAACATCACCAAGGAGGCGGAGGATAGGACCATGGGCGAGCTGAGGGCCCACTTCCGGCCGGAATTTTTGAACCGTCTGGATGAGATCATCCTGTTCAAGCCTCTCACCAAGGATAATATCGGAAATATTATCACCTTGATGATTGACGACACAAACAGGAGACTGGCGGACAGGGAGATCCGGGTAGACTTGACAGACAGCGCCAGAACCTTTGTGGTGGAGCACGGCTACGACCCGGTTTACGGGGCAAGGCCCCTGAAGAGATATCTCCAGAAATATGTGGAGACTCTGGCGGCAAAGATTATTCTCCAGGACCAGGTGAGGGCCGGAGATACCATTGTCATCGATACGGCAAAGGATGGCAGAGAGCTGACAGCACGGGTAGAGACGGCGGAGTGATCCCTGTCCGGCTGACCTGCAATCTATCTTTTATACAGCCTGGGAGGACCTGCTTTGGGCGGCGTCCTCCCAGGCTTTTGGTGCACATGGGGCGGAGAGGAAATATGCTTAAATCAAATAGCCACAACACTATTTTTTTTCTTTTGTTGTTCCAAGAAATCTTGAACAGCCAAATCATACGCATCCATAATAAAAAGGTTGCTCGGATAACTTGAATACTCAAATGTATTTATAAAATCTGAATGTGTTCTTATCAAAATCATATAGATACACTTTTTTGTCCTGCTGGACTTACACAGCTTACTTGCAGCTTCTTCTAAAGTTTCGTCTTCTTTTTGAATTTTAACAGAAACTGGTCTATCATTTACAAACTCGTCCAAAAATCCATCAATTCCGCTATTACGCTGAACCGGAGTAGCTTTTATACTCTTTAATATATTCATTTGATTTTCTGACAAGTTCATATAGGCACTCTTACCCTTTTTCAGTAAATGTGACTCTGTCTTTATCAATGATTCCAATCTGGCTGCTGCTAATTCTACTGCTTTTTTAGATATATCGATTCCTATGTATCTGCGATTAAGCATTTTTGCTGCAACAAGCGTTGTTCCAGAACCCATAAAAGGGTCTAAAACAATATCATTTTCATCAGTCACAAGTTTGATAATCTGTTCGAGTAAAAGTATAGGTTTTTGCGTGGGATATCCCACACGTTCTTTTGCTTTGGGATTTAAATATGGTATGTCCCATACATCTGATAGAGGAACGCCTTTTTTGCTTTTTCCCAAAATAACTTCACCATTCTGATCATATTTATATACAGACTTTCCCCTTTCATCTCTTACTCGTTCCTGCAAGATCTGATCTATATTTGTTGTTTCAGAATATTCAGTATAAATTTTGTTAAATTTAAAGTCTGCACTTTTACTATAAAATAATATTATTTGATGATTATTTAATAACCCCTTTTTAGAATTAGACCATCGTTTATAATTCCATATAATTTCGCTTTGAAAATTACGAATTCCAAATATTCGATCCAATAACACTTTTAAATAGTGAGATGCATTTCTATCGCAATGCACAAACAAGCTACCAGTTTCTTTTAGAACCCTTTTACATTCATATAAACGCAGCCTCATGTATTCTAAATATTCATCCATGCTATTCCATCTATCAGAAAAGCTATATTCTTCCTCATTTTCACGCGATGAAAGTTTTTGTATATCTTGTGTATAAAAAGGCGGATCCAAGTATATTGCATCAATTTGATTATCACCTATTTTTTTTATTACATTTATTGAATCACCATTAATGAGCGTATTCTCTAGCACATTATCACTCCTTCAATTTCTCAAATAACTTTTTCAAATCAATTCCCGTTTCTTTCTTCAAATATCTCCATGCGTCTTCACCAGAATAATATTCTCCTCCAATATCTTCATAAAGTTTTTTTAGCTTAGTCTGTATTTTTATCGCTTGATCCCTATTGGGTTCAAAAAACATAATCCTTATAGGAACATATCCAGCATTCTTTATAATTTTAACTCGCTTGTGTTCCTTTTTTATGTGATCTCCATCCGTAGTTGCATCTTTCCACTTTATTTCATAAGCACGCTTTCCAACCAAACAATCTATTTCTACGGTTTTAGAACTTTTATCAATTGTATTTGGCAATTTCACTTTTTCCTTTGCATCGGGATACGCTTCTTTTATGCATTCTATGGCCAATTCTTCCAACAAAGAACCTGCATACTTATATAAAAATCTGCCTACATTTTGTTGAAAATCAATTTGATAGCCTTCCTCACTTGTAAATCCCAAGACGTTATAAATTAAATAATGATCATTATTATCCTGTTGCAATTCATACTGTCGTTCTTTAATTTTTCTTTGCAATTCTTCTCTATATCTTAAAACAATTTTCAATAATCTTTCATCTTTATCCATAGTAATACTTCCTTCGAGAAATCTTTATTATCAATTATCTTATCTGTCTGAGCCGAAAAAATTCAGGGCGCAACCTTCCACAGGATATCCCGGTTGACGGTCCGGTAGAACAGACTGCGCACCTGATCCCGGTCTGTTGTCTGTCCCAGGATCCACATGAGCTTGGTGACAGTGGCCTCCAGGGTCATGTCGTAGGATTCCAGAAGCCCGAATTCGTATTTGATATTCCGCCCCACCTCGTAGATGGACATGTTGCTCCCCTCATTTGTCACCTGGGTGGTCATGACCACGGTTTTGCCCAGGGAGATCCATTTTTCCACCACAGAATAGTAGCCGCCGGTGTCGTAGGTGGGAAGTCCGCCTACGCCGAAGGACTCGATGATCACACCGTCGTAGTGCTTAGCCATATAGTCCAGGACCGAGGCATCCATGGAGGGGATCAGTTTTAAAAGCCCCACCTTGGGATTGAGGGAACGGCAGAAGGACACAGGCGCCTTTACCTGATCCTTGTCATCGAGATAGAACAGGATCTGGCTCTCCTGGATGGAGGCGATATAAGGGAAATTGATGCTGGAAAACGCGTCATAGCTTTTTGTCCGCTCCTTTTTCCCCCTGGTTCCCGCGATCACTTTGCCGTCAAAAACAATATTCACCCCATGGGAGCGGTCGCAAGAGGCGAAGCGGAGACTGTCTAAAAGGTTGGACTTGGCGTCCGTGATCTCCATGTCAATGGGCTTCTGGGAGCCTGTGATGACAATGGGTTTGGGGGAATTCTGCACCAGGTAGGACAGGGCGGCGGCAGTGTAGGCCATGGTGTCCGTGCCGTGGCAGATGACAAACCCGTCGTAGCGGTCATAGCGCTCTTGGATGGCCGCGGCCATGGCAAGCCAGTGTTTGGGCTGGATGTTGGTGCTGTCAATATTGAACAGCTGCAGGGTCTCTGTCTGACAGAACTCCCTGGAGGATGGCACATAGGATAAAAGTTCCTGGGAGGAGATCACGGGCTTTAAGCCGGAATCGCTCCTCTTGGAAGCGATGGTTCCCCCGGTGGCGATGAGTAGGATCTGTTTCATGGTAGATGGTTTCCTTTTTTATATGATTTTTCATTTATGATGAGATAAGCATTTCCTATTTTAACATGGGTTATTCTGGTTTTTCAAGATGGGAATCAATCCATCATTGTCCGCGGAGCCGCAGACTTAGCCTACAAGCGGATCGAGCCCCATCAGCGGATTCACAAAAGGCTGCCAGGATCTTACCGCCAGGATGGGAAACGCGACCCTGATGACCGATCGGGACCTTTTAAAGTGAGGCCCGGCCTTAAAGCCGGGCCTACAAAAGCGGCGACAACAGCCTGCTGCACTGTTCCTTAAAGCGGACCCACAGCTTCCTCTGTTCGTAGATTTCTTTCGTCACTTCCTGACAGCGCTCAAGGTCCTCTAAAAAGGTGTCTTCCAGCCGCTTTGTGGTCCTGGCGTCAAAGATGGTGGCGTTGACCTCAAAGTTCAGTTCAAAGCTGCGGATATCCATGTTGGCTGTGCCAAAGCAGCTCACCAGCCCGTCAGCCATGACTCCCTTTGCGTGGAGGAAGCCGTCCTTATACACATAACACTTAGCCCCCACTGCCAGCAGATCTCCCACATAAGAGTACGAGGCCCAGTAGACAAATGGGTGGTCCGGCTTGCAGGGGATCATCAGCCTCACGTCCACCCCGGACTCGGCGGCCATCTTTAAGGCAGACAGAACCGCGTCGTCAGGCACAAAGTAGGGAGTCTGAATGTAGATGTGGTCCTTGGCTTTGTTGAAAAGCTGCAGGTAGTTGTTGCGGATCTGGCGGTTGCTGGCGTCGGGGCCGCTGCTGATGATCTGGATCTCCACGCCGGGCTGTCCCTCCGCCCCCGAAACTGCCTCTGGTTTCTGCTGTCCCTCCGCCGCCGAAGCTGCCTCTGGTTCCTGCTGTTCCGCCGCCACCGCCCTCTTAACTTCCTGCTGTGCCGCAGCGTTACCGCCGCCACCGCCCTCTTGCGGGGCAGCAGTCCCGTCCTCCCCATCCAGTCCGAAGTATTTCCCCTCCATAAAAAGGTTTTCCTTCACCGCGTAATTCCAGTCCAGGGCAAACCGGATCTGCAGGCTGTAGACCGTGCTTCCCCGGATCTTTAGGTGGGTGTCCCGCCAGTGTCCGAACTTGGGATCTTTGGAAATATACTCTTTCCCGATGTTGAATCCCCCCACATACCCCACATTGCCGTCAATGACCACGATCTTTCTGTGGTTCCGGTAATTGACCCTCAGCTGGAGGCGTCCTAAGAAGGCGGGGAAAAATTCTCCCACCATGACCCCGCAGGCCTCTAAGTCCTTCCAAACCCGCTTGGGCATAAAGCGTCCCCCCATGCCGTCGTAGAGGATCCGAACCTTTACCCCTTGTCCTGCCTTTTTCTTGAGGATCGGGATCATGCGCCCGAAAACCTCATCATTTTTGATAATGTAATACTGGATGTGAATATACTCTCGGGCCTTCTCCATCTCCGCCATGAGGTCGTCGAATTTTTCCTTCCCATCCGTAAAGATGTCCACCTGGTTATCCCCGGTGAGCACGGCCCCGGAGGTCTCCAGATTGTAGAGCACCAGCTTCTCGTATTCCCGGTACTGATGGTCATAAAGCCATACTTTGCGGTCCGCCACAGCGGTCTCCTGGGTCTCTAAGGAATAGCGGATCCGGTCCTCCACCTCTTTTACACGGAACATCCGGCTCTTCCGGAAATCCTGGCACAGTAGCAGGTACAGGAGGAAACCAAAGATGGGAACAAAATATAAAGCCAGAAGCCAGGTCCACACCGCCTTGGGGTCCCTTCTCTGGAAAAATACAATGACCACGGATAAAAATAAATTGATATACAGCAGATGTTCCATCATCCACAGCCAGATCTGAAAAATCTGGCCGGGAATCTCCTCTAGAAATTCCAGCAATTCCATATCATCACTTCCTTATGAAACAGGGACAGTCAGTAAATCCCGAGGGATCAGACAAACTGGTTCTTCTCCGGGTCATACCGGTAGTCGATCTGCTTAAGCTTTTTTTCCGTCTCTGCCTGGTCTAAGGACAGAGAGCGGCAGCAGTCTTCTAAAGACGGGTAGAAATCTCTCAGCTGGGTGTTGAGATAACTCAGCAGCATAACAGGGTCTTTTGGGATCTGATTCATAGGGGCGCCTCACTTTCTCTTTCTTAATAGTATTCCAATTTAACAGGAGTATAAACCATACTAAACCAACTGGGGCATAAGAATTCCCTTATGATCAAATGTGTCCGGTTGTCTGTATGGACGAAAAACCATATCAACTTTTGAAAAGTGGCTAACCATCCACTTTATTGACTATTAAAAAGCCGATTAAAGAGTTTTTTGTTTAGGGAATAAAAAAGCACTGTCAATTAATGAACAATGCTTTACTCTGCCCCTCCATTAATACCTTTTGTAATTGTTAACCCCGCTTCCGTTATAGCATCTTCAAAGGAAATCACTTCATGGTCTGGATCGTTTAAATATCTTTCTGCTAAATTTTCACAAAACAAATCATCTTCTATCTCATCATCAATTTGTATTCCTTTTAATAAATATAAAATTTTTGTCATTTTGTATTCCGGAAGCTGATCGATAATCTGTTTCGCCTGTTCTTTCTCACTCATAGATATACCCTCTTTCTTAACTTATAGACTAATTATATCAGATGTTCATACAAATTCAAGCTATATCATTATTATCCACACTATGAGAAATTCTGTTCCTTGATGACATGACAAGATTAACACAGTTCTGTACAAAAATCAAACAAATTGCCCTCCTGGCGAAGAAAGTTGTGATTGATGCATAGGATCTTCATTTTTCATCCATACTTGAGGGCATGAAGATAACCAACAAAATCAGAGAGCTCACAAGAAATTTCTGCCGGTGCGGCATCGCCGGCTGGTGTCTGGAGGTGGTTTTTACCTCCGTGGAATCCTTGACCCTCCACGACTGGACGCTTATGGGGAAGACCTCCCTTCTGATGTTCCCCATATACGGCCTGGGAGCCCTATTGGCCCCCATCGGCCAGGCGGTGGATGGGTGGCTTCGGGTGAGGCCCGGGGAAGTGCTGACGGTGTGGGACCGGATCTGCCGCCACGGAACCTTGTACATGGTCCTGATCTTTGGGGCAGAGTACTTGTCAGGGTCCTGGCTGCGGTCCATAGGGGTATGTCCCTGGGACTACACGGGTCTCCATTCCAATATCAACGGGCTGATCCGCCTGGATTTCGCCCCGCTGTGGTTTATGACAGGACTTCTGTTTGAGAGGATCACCCTTGGGAAAAGGACATGAAAATTGCAAAAGAAATTCGAAAAAGAAAGGCGCGCGGACTTGTATTTGCGCCTTTCTTTTTATATAATGAAAAAGATGAAAACGAGGAGATAAAGAGAGAGAATTATGCTGAAATTTATTCTTGTAGCGTTCCTGGTCATTGGATTTTTAGTCTTCAGTATTCCCATTCTCATAGCGGAGAAGAACATCGGGAAAACAGATCCTGAGAAAAAGGGCAGGCAGAGCCTGGCCATTGTCCGGTTTATGTTCCGTCTGATTCTAAAGGCGGCGGGGATACATATCACCGTGAAGGGCATGGAGAACATCCCTGCGGACACTCCTGTGCTGTATGTAGGCAACCACAGAAGCTATTTTGACATCCTGGTGGGCTACACCACCGTTCCCACGCCCCTGGGCTTTATGGCAAAAAAGGAGATGGAAAAGATCCCTCTTTTGTCCAACTGGATGAGAAATGTCAACTGCCTGTTTTTGGACAGGGAGAATATCCGGGAAGGGCTGAGGGCGATCCTTGACGGTGTGGAGAAAGTGAAAAACGGCATATCCATCTGGATTTTTCCGGAGGGAACCAGAAACGACGCGGCGGATTACCTGGATCTGATGCCTTTTAAGGAGGGAAGTTTAAAGATCGCGGAGAAGGCGGGGTGCCCTGTGGTGCCTGTGGCCATTACGGGGACAGCGGAGGCTTTTGAGAGCCATTATCCCAGGATCACCTCCTCCCAGGTGACTATTGAATTCGGGGAGCCTTTTCTCATACCTGCCAGAGCGCCCAGGGGGGCAGGCGCCGCGAAGAGGCCGGAGGGGACAGACTCTCCGGTTCAGGAAGATCTGGGGGGGACATCCCACGGCCTTAGTCAGGGGGAGGGGCTGCGCCAGACCTCCGGCCCCGTGGATTTGGAGGGAGGCAGCGCACGGACAGATGCCAAGGCAGACAGTCTCAGTCAGGAGATCCGGCGTCTGACCCCGGAGGAGAAGAAATTTGCCGGGGTTTATGTGAGGGATGTGATCCTTGACATGCTGGTAAGAGAAAAAAGTTTAAGAGAGGGAAGATAGATGGATTTGCTTAAGATCAGGGATCAGCTGGACATCATAGACAAGGAGATTGTCAGGCTGTTTGAGGAGAGGATGGGGCTTGTAAATGATGTGGCGGAGTTCAAGATCGCCACGGGAAAGCAGGTCTTTGACAAGGAGAGGGAACAGGCCAAGATCGCGGCGGTGCGGGAACTGGCTCACGGAGAGTTCAACCAGCAGGCAGCGGAGGAGATCTTTACCCAGCTGATGACCATCAGCCGCAGGTTCCAGTACCGCCTTTTGGAGGAGCACGGGAAGAAGGCGGAGCTGGGCTTTTCACAGATTGACCGGATTCCGGTTAAGAACGCGCGGGTGGTGTACCAGGGGGTGGAGGGGGCCTACAGCCATGAGGCCACTCTGGCCTACTTTGGGGAACAGGTGGAGTGTTACCATGTAAAGACCTGGGAGGATGCCATGGAGGAGGTGGAGGAGGGGAAGGCGGACTACGCGGTGATTCCCATTGAGAATTCCTCCGCCGGGGCGGTGAGCGCCAACTATGATCTTCTCATCAGCCATGACAATGTGATCGTGGCGGAGATCTGCCTTCCGGTGAACCACATGCTTCTGGGCCTTCCCGGAGCGTCTCTGGAGGACATCCGATCAGTGTACTCCCACCCTCAGGCGCTGATGCAGTGCAGCCAATATCTCAACGCCCGCCCCCGGTGGCGGCAGTTCAGCGTGGAGAACACGGCGGTGGCGGCGAGAAAGATCATCGAGGACCAGGACAAGAGCCAGGCAGCGGTGGCCAGCCAGGCGGCGGGGAAGCTCTACGGCCTTGAGGCGCTGGCCTCGGGCATCAATCACAATAAAGAAAATACTACCCGGTTCATTATCCTGACAAAAGACCGGGTTTACCAAAAGGACGCCCAGAAGGTAAGCCTTTGCTTTGAGCTTCCCCACAAAAGCGGGACCCTCTACAACATGCTGGGCAACTTAATCTACAATGGGGTGAACATGCGGATGATCGAGTCCAGGCCTATTTTGGGGAAGAACTGGGAGTACCGTTTCTTCGTGGACATTGAGGGCAACTTAAGCCAGCCGTCGATTCAGAATGCCATTAAGGCCATGTCTGAGGAGGCTGCCAACTTGAGGATCCTGGGAAATTATTAAGGCGCCGGGCGGCAGTTCGCCCGGCCTTGATCCCGATCGCCGGACACGGGATAAAACATAAGAGGTGGAGGCATACCATGAGTACAGAAAGTACAATACAGTTGATCATTTACCGGAATTTTAAATATCAGAATCTTTTTGAGGACATGTCCCAGCTTTTGATGGGGTCGAGGGAGGGAGAAAAAGCGCCTGACCCCTACGCCCTGGCCAACGGGCTCATCGAGCTGGCCGGCGAGTATGGATTTGAAGGCAACCTGTGGCACTGTTTCCTGGCGCTGTGCCTGGCCAACCATGAGAACGCCTACAGCGTTTCCTGCGAGATCCGGGGGGACCAGGGGGGAAGCCTGTCGCGGCTCGCCAGACAGGATTTTGCCGTGCTGCTGCAGCTCTACAAAAAGGACATCCGGATCCTGGACAAGCTGACCCCCCAGAACGCCATCTGGTCAGAGCTGGCAAGCTTTAAACCGGCAGAGGATACCAGCAGGATCTTTAACCGCAGGATCCGAAAGAGAATCCTGGAACTGTCCGTATCCCTGGCCCAGGCAGAGGACGTGGACACCTTCGCGGGCGCGGTGTCGGAGTTTTACAGGGAGTACGGGGTGGGCAAATTCGGGCTGAACAAGGCGTTCCGCATTGTGGATGAACGCCACACCGCTGCCATCGAGCCCATCGTCAATGTGGAGCATGTGTATCTGAATGACATTATCGGGTATGAGCTTCAAAAGAAGCAGCTCATAGAGAACACGGAGCGGTTTATCCACGGAAAGGCGGCCAACAACGTGCTGCTGTTCGGCGACGCGGGCACGGGAAAGTCCTCCAGCATCAAGGCCATTTTAAATGAATACTATGACCAGGGGCTGAGGATCATTGAGGTCTACAAGCACCAGTTCCACGCCCTCTCATCCATACTGGAGCAGATCCAGGACAGGAACTATCGGTTCATCATCTATATGGATGATCTGTCATTTGAGGAGAGCGAGCTGGAATATAAATATCTGAAAGCCATCATCGAGGGAGGCCTGGGCAGAAGGCCGAAAAACGCTTTGATCTACGCCACGTCAAACCGCCGCCACTTGATCCGCGAGAAGTTCAGCGACAAGAGGGAGTTGGACGACGAGCTCCACGTAAACGACACAGTGCAGGAGAAGCTGTCCCTGGTGGCAAGGTTCGGGGTGACCATCTACTATGGCTCGCCGGACAAAAAAGAGTTTCAGAACATGGTAAAGGTTCTGGCTGAGAAGCACGGCATCCAGATGCCGGAGGAGGAACTGTACCAGGAGGCCAACAAGTGGGAGCTGTATCACGGCGGACTGTCCGGCCGTACAGCAGCCCAATTTATCACGCATTTAATATAGGAGGAAGGCAAACGCGCAGCGTTTTTAGGATGCCTTCCGACGACTTGGCAGGTGCCGCGAAGCGGCGCGTGCCGATACTTTGAAAAAAGGAGGAGGCAAACGGGTATGTCAGTACAATTATTTGCCGCCATTGATGTGGGCTCCTTTAAGCTGGAGCTTGGCATCTATGAGATCACGGCGAAAAACGGGCTGCGGCAGGTGGAGCATCTGCGCCACGTCATAGCCCTGGGGAAAAATACTTACAGCACAGGAAAGATCAGCTACGAGCTGGTGGATGAGATGTGCAGGATCCTGGAGGAATTTTCGGCAGTGATGAAGAGCTACCAGGTCAGCGATTACCGGGCCTACGCCACCACGGCCATGAGGGTAGCCAAGAACAGCCATATTATATTGGAACAGATCCGGGTGCGGACAGGGATCAAGGTCAGGGTTTTAAGCAACTCCGAGCAGAGGCTCTTGACCTACAAGGCCGTGGCCATGAAGGAGGCGGAATTCCAGAAGATCATCCAGAAGGGCACGGCCATCGTGGATGTGAGCTTCGGCAGCATGCAGATTTCCCTGTTTGACAAGGACAGCTTGGTGTCCACCCAGAACCTGCCCCTGGGGGTTATGCGAATCGGAGGGATTTTGTCCAGGATTCCCATGGACAGCTGGCAGCAGAGACCCCTCATTGAGGAATTTGTGGACAAGGAACTGGCCACTTACAAGAAGATGTACTTGAGGGACCGGGACATGAAAAACCGGGGCATCAAGAACTTAATCGCCATCGGGGAGCTGATTCTCTACCTGGCAAGGGATGAGGTGGACCAGGGCATGGCGGACCGGATCGGGGCAGCGGATTTCCTTGCCTACGCGGACCGGCTGTGCGCCATGTCCTTAGACCAGATTGAGGAGCGGTTCGGGGTCAACGCGGGATATGCCTCTCTTTTAATGCCCGCGGCGGTGATATTCTGCCGTGTGGTGGAGATGACGGGGGCGGAGATGATCTGGATTCCCGGGATCCGCATGTGCGACGGCATTGCCGCGGAGTATGCCCAGAATATTAAGAAACTGAATTTTGTCCACAATTTTGACGAGGACATCCTTACCACCACCAGAAACATGGCCAAAAGGTACCGCTGCGGCGGGAGCCACAGCCAGTGTGTTGAGAATACGGCCCTCCAGCTGTTTGACGTGATGAAAAAGAATCACGGCTTAAGCGGCAGGGATCGGCTGCTTTTGCGCATAGCGGCCATTATCCATGGGTGCGGGAAATTTATCAGCACCAGAAATGTGAGCGCCAGCGCCTACAATATCATCATGGCCACGGAGATCATAGGCCTGTCCCACGAGGAGAGAAAGCTGGTGGCAGAGGTGGTCCGCAGCCATGAGGAGGAGTTTGACTATGTGGAGGAGGACACCAGGGCCGCCAAGCTCACAGCGCTTCTGCGCCTGGCCAATGCCCTGGACAGCAGCCACAAGCAGAAGACGGCGGAGTGCAGGATGGCGGTAAAGGGCGGCGAGCTGGTGATCACCGCTTCCTGTGACCAGGATATGAGCGCGGAACTGCTGGCAGTGGACCTGTGTGGGGATTTCTTTGAAGAGATCTTCGGCATAAGGCCGGTGCTGAAGAAAAAAAGGAGGGTTTAGGTCATGGCAGAGATTGACTCAAAATATACCAAGTATGAAAATTATGTAAACAGAGAGCTGAGCTGGCTGGAGTTTGACTACCGCATCCTGGAGGAGGCCAGGGACAAGAATCTCCCTCTGTTTGAACGGCTGAAATTTTTGAGCATTACGGCCTCTAATTTAGACGAATTTTTTATGGTCCGGGTGGCTTCTTTAAAAGATATGGTCCACGCCGGATATGTTAAGCCGGACCTGGCCGGGCTCAAACCAGAGGAACAGCTTGAGAAGATCGGGGAGAAGACCCATGAACTGGTGGCCCTCCAGTATTCCACCTACAACCGCTCCCTCATCCCCGCCCTGCGCTTAAACGGCCTCAGGATCGTTGCCAGGCACGAGGATTTGACCAAGGAGGAGGGGGAGTATGTTGACCAATATTTCCGGGACAACGTGTATCCGGTATTGACTCCCATGGCAGTGGACTCTTCCAGACCATTTCCCCTGATCTACAACAAGTCCCTGAACATCGCTGCCCTGGTGAAGGAGAAAGAGAAAGAGGATCAGCTGGATTTTGCCATGGTCCAGGTGCCCAGCGTCCTCCCCAGGATTGTGGAGATCCCGGCAGAGGGGGAGGAGAGGGTGGTCATCCTTTTGGAGGAGATCATTGAGAGAAACATGCCATCCCTGTTTGTGCGCCATGAGATTTTGGCGGCCCACCCTTTCCGGATCATGAGAAACGCGGATTTGTCTATTGATGAGGATGAGGCGGAGGATCTGCTAAAGGAGATCGAGAAGCAGCTTAAGAAGCGCCGGTGGGGGGAGGCTATCCGCCTGGAGATCGAGGAGAACGCGGACAAACGGCTTCTCAAGAGGCTGAAAAAGGAGCTGGATATCCACTCCGGGGACATTTTTTCTATCAGCGGCCCTCTTGACCTCACATTCCTGATGAAGATGTACGGCATGGAAGGCTTCGATCATTTAAAAGCGCCTAAGTACACTCCTCAGCCCAACCCGGCTTTTATGAATGACGATGATATTTTTACCAATATCCGCAAAGGGGATATTCTTCTTCACCATCCATATGAGTCCTTTG
>CAMTAF010000037.1 GCA_947066955.1 uncultured Hungatella sp. | reverse complement strand
AAATGGGAGGTTTTTTTACAAATTTTGCGAAAAAATTTTTAAGCGTCATCGCTGTTATTGCCTTTTTTTCAAAACAATGTTATACTGGTGAATACAGACTATTTGGAGGTATACCCACATGAACACATTTTTAAACGTATTGCTGGTAATTCTCATTATTGTGGCAGTGGTTATGGCGGTGCTGTATTTTATGGGCAGAAAACTGGAGAAACGCCAGGTGGAACAGCAGAACCTTTTGCAGGCAGCCGCCCAGACAGTCACCATGCTTGTGATCGACAAGAAGAAGATGAAGATCAAGGATTCCAATCTCCCCAAGGTTGTCCAGGAACAGACTCCCAAGTACATGCGCTGGGCCAAGGTTCCCATGGTCAAAGCCAAGGTGGGGCCAAAAGTTACCACCCTGCTCTGCGATGAGAAAGTATTTGCCGCCCTTCCTTTAAAGACAGAGGTGAAAGTAGTGATCAGCGGGATCTACATAACCGAGCTCAAAAGCGTCCGAGGCGGCGCGGTTCCTGCTCCGGTTAAGAAAAAAGGATTTTTCAGCAGATTTAAAAAGGACAAGCCGGCGGAAGAAAACACAAAAAAAGCGAAAAAGTAACGCGAAAAGGGAATCTCGAAACACGAGATTCCCTTTTTTATGCGCAGGCCCGTGCAGTGGAAGTTTGCCGCTAAAGCGGCGCACGGGTCGCGCGGCGAGTAGGGGGAACACCTCCCCTGCTCGATTGCGCATGGGGCGCGGCGAGCAGGATTTATGGGCATTTTGCATATTAATTGTCTTGGATTTTTATTTTTATGCTTATTATTGACAAATAACGGTCATTGTGCTATAAAATATTTTATACAAAGTGTTTATATTTTCACTTCATTTTCCGCAATTTTATCAGTTTTGTCTAATTGCGGGCCCATTTTGAAAGGAGGACTCAAAACTTCTCATGAAAAAACTTATTTTAACGGTTATGGCCATGCTTTCTCTCTCCGCTTTCGCCGCCTACGCAGAGGAGCCCGCCACACCCCCCATTGACAATGAGGTGACAGCGGCAGCCCTGGCGGAGCTGCAGTATGACCGGGATTATGTGGCTTATTATCCTGCCGCCTATACCGGAGATTTCCAGCAGTTTTATGTGGACTTCCACACCCTCTCCCGCAAGCTGCGGACCCAGGGCGGCTTTTACGCGGAAGATGCCGCCGCCGTCGCCGAACTGACAGCGAAGCGCACTGCCTTAACCCAGGTTGTTGAAAATCCTCAGAGCACGCTGTACTATATCTGGGGAGACCATATGCCCAATGAGGCCGTTGCCTCCGCGGATGACGGCTGGTATGTCTCCTACGACAACAAGAGCTTCCGTCCTTCCCTGGCTCCCTATCTGGTGGCGGACCAGTCCCAGGTTAAGGGGAATATTATCGTTCTATCCGGCGGCGCCAATACCCACCGCTGCAACCAGGTGGAGGGCTATCCCGTTGCCGAGTACTTCCGCAGCCAGGGCTATAACGCTTTCGTGTTACAGTACCGGGTGCAGCCCTATGCCGCTTTGGACGCTGCCCTGGATCTCCAGAGGGCAGTCCGCTACATCCGCTATTACGGCAATCAGCTGGGCATCGCCAAGAGCGACATTGTCACTGCCGTTGGTTTCTCCGCAGGCGGCATGGCCATCATGAGGCAGATTTCCACTGCTTACGGGAATGTCACTCCCAACACCTTCTACGCCGATTATGTGTGCGACGCTGTGGATCAGGTGAACTCCGACTTAAACGCGGCCCTTCCGGTCTACGGCGTCAGCGTGCCGGAAAACCCGGAGATTTATAACGCTAATCCCAATATCCCTCCGCTCTTTACGGTACTGGGCCAGCACGATGAATTTTTCTCCAAGACAGCTGCCTCTTCTCTGCAGTTTTTGTTAAACTTAAATACCGATGTCTCCTTCTGGCTTGCCCCGGACGCGGCCCATGGCTTCGGCATGGGTACAGGAGTCCAGAATTACGTGGACGGCTACACAGTGGCTTGTGAGAATTGGGGCGACATGGCCATCAGCTTCTTGGATACCCGACTGGGCTACAAGGCCAAGGTCACTCCAAAGGATGCGGTTGACCATCCCAACTAAATACCACCGACTTTTCAGAAATCCCCGCCGGCTTTGGCGGGGATTCTCATTTAATCATCAGGCTCTGACACTGCCGCCTGATTTCAATTTTCAATTTGTTGTCGGACACATGTCCGCCGTTGATGTCCAGGGAATACTCCACCTGAATCTCCAGAAGAGTCCCCTTCTCACAGACTTGCAGACCCTGGGTGCAGATCCCCAGCTCCAGCCGGCCCCCCGGTATAACATACGAACTCTCTGTCTTTTTTCCCGGGCAAAACACCATGCGGCTGTCTATGTCCCCCTTCCTGACAATCTCCAGACAGTCCGTGGAAGCCTTGATCATATTCCGGGCAGCACCCTGGCTTAAGTCCTCTGGTGTCTCGTAAAAGATATAATGTCTGCCGTCTTTTTTATGGTAACTGCCCTCCGCGGTCATCTCCACCTCTTCCCGCTGTCCGTCGGCAACTCTGAAACCGCTTATGATAATCCTGGCATTCTCCGCCACAGCGCTCCTCCCACCTTTTCCGGCCTACCGCCGCGTCTTGATATTTTTCTGCGGCGTTCTCTCCCGCCGGCCCTCCGCCGCAGGGATTCTGCCTCCTGCGGCGCTTCAATATTCCTCTATGGCAATCTTCCTTGTCTCCTTCACCTCGTCGGGGAGGATGGATGTGGCGAACGCGGTAAATTTTTCCGCTAAGTCGCTGACATAGAACTGATATTTCTCGCCCTCCTCTTCCCGGCCCTCGTTGGTCAAATCCCTGCCCTCCAGAAGCCCTTTCAGCTCAATGGCTGTCTCGTAGGCAGGGTTCACCAGGGTCACTTCCTCCCCCATAAGCCTTCTCAAGGTGGACCGTATCAGGGGATAATGGGTGCAGCCCAGCACCAGGGTGTCGATAAACCGCCCTTTAAGCACTGACAGATACCTGGAAGCGATCTCATCGGTGACCGTATCGTGGAGCAGCCCCTCCTCCACAAGGGGAACAAAGAGGGGACAGGATTTCCCCGTCACCTCGATGTCAGGGCGCATGCTCTTCATCACATCTGTGTAAATGCCGCTGCTGATGGTTCCCTCTGTGCCGATCACCCCGATCTTGCCGTTGCGGGTGGCGCGGACCGCGGTTCTGGCTCCTGCCCGGATCACCCCGATAATGGGGGTATCCAGCTCCTTCTCCACGGTCTCCAGCGCGTAGGCGCTGGCAGTGTTGCAGGCGATCACAATGGCTTTTACCTCTTTTGTCATGAGAAACCGGATGATCTGCCTGGAGTAGCGCAGCACCGTGTCCTGGGACTTGCTTCCGTAGGGAAGCCTTGCGGTGTCCCCGAAATAGATGATCCGCTCCTGGGGCATCTGGCGCATGATCTCCCTGGCCACTGTCAGGCCTCCGATTCCGGAGTCAAAAACTCCGATTGGGGAATTTCTATCCATGATACCGCTCCTTCGCGTGGTCTAAAAGTTTTTTCACCAGCCTGGCCTTTGACACTCCTCTGGCCTCCCACAGCTCAGGGTACATGCTGATGGCGGTAAAACCGGGCATGGTGTTGATCTCGTTGAAGACCACTTCCCCGTCATCGGTAACAAAAAAGTCAGCCCTTGCCAGGCCATACCCGTCCACTGCTTTAAAGATCCGGGCAGCCGCCTGGCGGATCTCCTCTGCCGCTCTGCCTGGGAGCACGGGATCCACCACGGTTTTCGACTCCTGGCTGTAATATTTGGCATCAAAATCATAGAACTCGGCGCCTGCCAGAATCTCTCCCACTCCCGATACCTGGATCTCCTCCCTGCCGCCTCCAAAGACCGCGGTTTCCACCTCATGGCCCGTGATGGCTTCCTCCACCAGGATCTTGCTGTCATGGCGGGCAGCCTCTTTTAAGGCCTCCTTAAGTCCGGCCCTGTTCTCCGCCTTGGTAACTCCCCTGGAGGACCCCGCGTTTGACGGCTTCACAAACACCGGGTAGGACAGCCTGCCCTCCACCTCATCCGCCACAAGGTCCATGTCTTTCAGCCGGACCCGTGCCACCGGCACATAATCTGCCTGGCGGATCCCCAGCCGCTCCACGATGACCTTGGTGTACAGCTTATCCATAGACACCGCCGAGGAGAGCACTCCGCATCCCACATAGGGAATCCTGGCCAGCTCCAAAAGTCCCTGGACCGTGCCATCCTCCCCCCAGAGCCCGTGGAGCACCGGAAATACCACATCCACATGGATCTTCTCCACCTTGTTCTCTTCTCTCCACACCAGGACACAGCGGTCCGTGGCGTCGGGGGACAGAACCGCCCTCACCTTGCTCTCCCGCCAGGTATCCCGGCGGACATCTTCTATGGAATCTACCAAAAGCCAGCGCCCCTCCTGGGTGATCCCAATAAGCGCCAGCTCATATTCTTCCTGATTGATCTGTTCGATCACATTGACCGCCGACATGCAGGACACCACATGTTCTGACGACTGGCCGCCAAATAAGACCACTACAGTTTCTTTCATAAGATAACAGTCTCCTTATTTTTTGTTTAATTATATCATATCTGGAAATAATTACAAATGACAAAATTATGAAAAAAAGAGAGGAACCATTCATGAAATATCAAAAAACACTGCTTATGTCCGCCTCCTGTTTTCTCCTGGCATTCCTCTGCTCTATCTTATGGGGATATTGTCAGGATGGCAGCTTGGCAGACCGGATCGCGCCCCGGATTCTGCGCTTTCACGTAATCGCCAACTCCAATACCCGCCAGGACCAGGTGGTGAAGAATCAGGTGAGGGTCATGCTCCTGGAGGTGCTTGAAAACTGCGGCGCGGACTCGAAAGAAGAATTTTGTACTTATATAGAGGAAAATCAAAAAGAGCTGGAAAGCCGCGCCGATGATTTCCTCCAAAGCCTGGGATGTGACCAGCGCGCCAGCATCTGTGTGACACAGGCCTATTTTCCCACAAAGGCCTACGGTGACCTGACCCTCCCCTGCGGTACCTACGATACCGTGCAGGTGGTTCTGGGAGAGGGGCGGGGACGGAACTGGTGGTGCGTCCTCTACCCGGCTCTGTGCTTCGTGGACAGCACCCACGGAATCGTCCCGGAATTGTCCAGAAAAGAGCTGAGAAGCCTTCTTTCTGAAGAAGACTTCTCGGCCGTCATGGACCCGGACACGCGGATCCGGATCCGTCTGAAATTTTTGGAAATTCTCATGCCCGGGGCCCAGACTTACTGATGCCTGTCAGCTGATGTCCGCCAGCCCCTCCACGGCCCAGCTGTAGCTTTCAATGGCCTGGACCAGGCTCAGGGAGGCGGCATCCGCGCTCATCTTCTGCTGCAGATAGGCCAGCTTCAGCTGAAGATACTCCAGCTTTCCCAGCATCCCCATAGAGTATTTCTTTTCATTGCCATCCATGGTCAGATTGGCGCTCTCCAGGGCCAGGAGGGAGGCCTCGTAGGCGGCCTTATTTTGCAGAACCTCCTGGTACAGAGTGTCCAGCTGGGTCTTGATCTTGGCCTCTGACTCCTCTAAGGTTCTCATCTTGGCGTCAAGATCCGCCGTGCTTTTGGCCGAGACCCTTCTCTGCCCCAGCAGCGTGTAGTTGTTGCCGATAGCCGCAGTCAGATCCTGCTCCGGATTCATGGCATCGATCCTGGCCAGATCCGGCGCAGGCGGCGTTCCGATCTCAACATCCGCGTCATAGGACCAGCCTGTCATAAACTGAAGATTTCTCTTCAGGCTTGTGAGGGTATCGGTCAGGCTCTGCTGCTGGGCCTGGGCGGATTGGAGGGCCTTTAATGCCGACTGTACGTCCGCGTCCGTGGCCATCCCTAAGTTCCTCTGAGTCAGAGTGGAATCGTAAGCTGCCTGGGACAGCTCTGCCGCCGTGTCCACCAGCTCTTTGGAGGCAAGGGCCTGATAATAGCCCAGAATCAGCTGCTGAACCCCTGAGGTCAGCTGCTTCCTGGCGCTGTTTAAGGTGCTCCGGGTTGAGCTTTTTATCCTTTTTGACACCTTCTCAAAGGTCTTGGCTGTCTCCTGATATGCCTTGGCATAGCCCCGGTATGTCATGGACATCATAATATTGTCGTCCTCTTTTTCGCTTTTGGCGTCCTCGATCAGCTCCTTGGCAGCGCCTCTCAGCTGCTGGGCCGCATCCTCGTAGGGCTGGATATTGATCTGGATATTCTGGAGAGCCTGCTGATAGGTAGGGTTATAGTATTCCACCAGATTCCCGATCTCGTCATACTCCAGCACATTGTCCTTTAGTCTCTCCCAGGTCTCCTCATCTATGGACTCCGGCCTCTCCTGCGCCATGGCGCCAAAGGGGATGGACACTGCCATGAGGCAGGCCAGGCCGAAGGCCGTTATCTTTTTGCCGGGTCTCATGATCTCACTCCCTTTACCACCCAGTCATAGGTTTCCATGGCCTGGAACAGCTCCAGCTTCTTCACTTCCACATCCTGCCGGGCTGTCACCATGGCTGCCTCTGCCTGGAGATGCTCTAAGCGGCTGGCGGTTCCTAACTGGAACTTGGTGTCCGTGGTATTCCAGGCTTTCTCTTCCACTTCCAGGTTGGTGACCGCCTCGTCCAGGCTGTTCCTGGCCTGTATCACTTTCTGGTAAGAATCGCTGACAGCCATGGCGATCTGCTGCTTGTCATCCTCCACGGACTGGGTGTAGATCCGGCGGTTCTCGTCATTGGTGGAGTTCTCCAGGTTCTGCTGGTGGAGCCGCAGGGTATAGTCTGCCTCCAGGGCTTTCTTCGTATCTGCCTCCACATCCATGGCAGCGATCCTCTCTATATCTGCCTCCGGCATGGGACGGATCTCAGGGGAGGCCCCCTGGCCCCATCCCAGGGTGATGATCAGGTTTTGCCTGGTGGCCTCAATCTGGCTCTCCATAGCGATAATCTGAGCATCCGCGCTCTGTAAGTTCTGCTGGGCCGTCAGCACCTCCGCGGCGGTGGCCATGCCCAGGCTCTGCCGCCCCTGGGTGGAAGCGAGAACCGTCTCCAGAAGCTCCCGGTTCTTCCTGAGGGACTCCAGCTGGTACTGAAGCTTATAGTAAGTGTTCATGGCCGTCTGGGCCTGAATCACCACGTTTTTCTCTGCCAGGGCATACTGGATATATCGGGTGGTGCTGTCGTCCACATTGTTCTCCGCATTGGACTCTGCCTGGCGGGCGTTGATCTCGTTTAAGACAGTGTTTATGTCATCCTCCGCCTCCGCGGCTGCCTCCCAATAATCGTCAGCCTGCTTCAGCAGATCGTCCACCATGTCCTCCGCCGTCTTCTTTCCGTCCCTCCTGTACTGCTGCTCATTGTTGAGCACAGTGGTATTATACTCATGAACCAGATCCTCGATCTCCTCATACTCCAAAACATTGTCCTGAAGCCTGGCCCACTCCTCCTCGGTTCTGGCAAACTCCGGGCTGGCAGCCAGGGCCTGGCCCGGAAGGCCCACAGCCAGAGCTGCCGCCGCCCAAAGGGACATAAGGGGCGCTATGTATCCATGTCTCATATATTTCCTTCCTCCTTTTTCCAAGGTATCGGCACGCGCCGCTTCCGCGGCACCTGCCAGGTCGTCGGAAGGCATCCTAAAAAATGCTGCGCATTTTGCCTTCCTCCTTTAGTCTTCCAATACCGGCATTCTTTTCTTTTTTCGGCTCATGACGGAATAGTATGCCGGCAGCATCAACAGTGCCAATATGGTGGAGGCCACCAGTCCTCCTACGTCTACCAGGGCCAGGCCCTGCATCATCTCTCCGGCGTCGCCGTAAGCCAGACACATGGGGATCATGGCCACGATGGTGGTGAGCGTGGTCATAAGGATAGGTCTTAAACGGGTGGCTCCCGCTTCCACCAAAGCGGTCTCCATATCCATGTCCTGACGGTACTGATTTACTGTATCCACATAGAGGATACCGTTGTTCACAACCGTTCCCACCAGCATCAGGAATCCAAGCATGCTGGGCATGCTGATGGGCACATCGGCCACAAACAGCAGTGAGAAGGAGCCGATCAGGGCAAATGGGATGGTGGTCATAACCATGACGGAAAACTTGGGCGACTCAAACTGGGCCGCCATCACCACAAACACCAGGAACACCGCGATGAGCACTGCCTCCAGAAGGCCTCCCAGCTCTTCGACCATGCTCTCGTCAAGGGCATTCTGGGCCACGGAAATGTCCGCGTTCATCGTGGGCGTCACCACTTCCCTCATAAGCAGCTTCTTCATGTCATCCACTGCCCGGTCATCCTCTGTATCCACCATGTCGGTGTAATCTCCGGTAATGGTAACCTGGTACTCCTTGTCAGACCTCATAATACTCAATGGGCTGTCCTGGAACACCACCTCGCCGATATCCGACAGTGCCACGGAGGCCCCTGTGGCCGTGGGAATCATGATACCCCTGACCTGATCTAAAGAAGCGTACTCATCGTCCGGGTACTCCACCATGACTCTCACCTCATTGCCGTTTACATCCAGGGTGGTCGCCTCGGTCCCGCTGAGCATGGTATTGATCATCCCTGCCACCTGAACCGGGGACAGGCCCTCTGCGGACGCTTTAACCGGGTCAATGTTGATCTTGATCAGAGGCGCCGCGTTCTCCAGGCTGGAATGGATCCTGGTAACCTCCGGCCGGTCTGTCAGCTGTTTTACAATACTGTCGGACACTTCCTTTAAACTGTCGTACTGGGTGCTCTTTAAAATCACCTCAAAGCCGTCAGAGACGGTCATCATGGCGCCCATCATGCTGCTGGCGCTCAGGGTAATATCGCAGTCAGGGATATTGGCAAATGCCGGCTTCCACAGCTTGATCACCTGGTCTGTCTCCAGGGGACAATCGTCTTTTAAATAGGCGGTCAGTGTGGCCCCGGAGCCGCCGCTCATGCTTAAGCCCGAGGAGCCGAAGGAGAGCATATAAGAATCCACATAAGCCTGATTCTCCTCCGACGTGACAATCTCCTCCGCCTTCCTAAGGATCTCATCCACCCTCTCGATCTTAAGCCCCGGCCTGGTCTCCACGGAGATGTTCACCGCGTCCTGGTCCGGGGAGGAGATCAGTTCCATCCCCAGCCTGGTGGCAAGGACAATGGACACGGCCAAAAGCGCCACTGAGGTAAAGATAACGGTTTTTCTCTTGGGCAGGATGGTTTTCATAATGCTCCGGTAACCGTTCTGAAGCCCTGTTATCATCCCGGACAGGGGAGCTCGCTCCCTCTCCTTTGGCCGGTATATGGTGTAGCACAGAGGCACAATGGTCATGGCCGACACCAGAGATGCCAGCATACAGAACACGATGGTAAAGCCCAGAGGCTTAAACATCTGCCCCGACAGTCCCTCCTGAAATGCCATGGGCAGAAACACCACGCAGGTGGTCAGGGTTCCGCCTATAATAGACTTGAGCACAATATTGCTTCCTTTTAAGGCAGCTTCCGTGTATTCTCTGAATCCCACCCCTTTTGTGGAGCGGAAACAGCTCTCCAGCACAACGATGGAGTTATCCACCATCATGCCCACGCCCAGAACCAGGCTGCTCAGGGTAATCACGTTTAAGGAAAATCCCATAGCGCTCATGGAGATCAGGGCCGCCAGGATGGAGATGGGGATGGAGGTTCCTACAATCAGAGAAGCCTTTAAGTCTCCGAAGAACAGGAAAATGATCACCATAGATACCACCACCGCCATGGCCATGGTCTGCAGCACCGAGTTCAGAGAAGATTTGATCATCTCGCTGTTGTCATCCACTACCACGATCTCCAGATTAGGGTCACCTGCCCTCAGCTGGTCGATGACCCTCATAACATTCCGCGACACTTCCACGTCGCTGCTGCTCTGCTGCTTCTTGATGCCCATGGCAATGGTGTCCCTGCCGTTGTAGCGGCCGATTCCCGCCGCCTCCTCCAGGGTAGTGTATACATTGGCCACATCCTCCAGGTAAATAATATTGCCGTTCCCCAGGGTGATGGGGATGCTCTTTAAACTCTCCACAGTATCGTAATCCACTCCGGCTGATACGGAAAGTCTCTGGCCGCCTACCTGAGTATCCCCCACAGGGAAGGAAAAGTCCGCGCTGCTGATGGCAGAAGCCACGGCGTTCATGCTGAGACGGTACTGAGTCAGCTTTTCCGGGATCAGCTCGATCTTCACATACTCCTGGCGGCCGCCGCTGATGTCCACGCTGGCCACTGAGGACAGTTTTTCAAATTCCGGCACAATGGTGTCATTGACATAATTGTACAGATTCTCCCGGGTGTCATTGTTCACTGCCAGAGTGATGCTGGCCATGTCGTTGATGTTCATCTCTATGATCACCGGATCCTGGACATCGTCGGGGAAACCGGCCTGAAGGACATCCATCTTCTTTTTTAAATCATCGTAGGCATCGTCGATATCCGTGCCGTACTCGTATTCCAGAAGAACGATGGAAGAATTCTCGCTGGACACGCTGGTGACTCCTTTGATTCCTGTCAGTGTTCCCGTCTCATCCTCAACGGGGCGGGTCACCAGTTCGTTCACATCATCCGGGCTGGCCCCGGGATAGATGGTAAATACTACCAGCATGGGCATATCCATGGACGGTGTCAGCTCCAATTTGGAGGACAGCACGGAGGTGAGGCCGAATACAATAAGGCACAGCACCACCATCACCGTGGTCACAGGCCTTTTAAGGACAGTTTTCGTTATATTCATACAACCCGCCTCCTCTATTCAGCCAAAACCGCAGGCGCCCCTTCGTACAGCTCCGGGCTCCAGGTGGTGATCACCTGATCCGCGGCCGACACTCCGGAGAGAACCTGTATGTTATCCGAATCGCTGATGCCGGTCTGGATATCCGCCCGGTGTACAATCCCGTCATTGTAGATATAGACATAGGGGTTTCCATTATCATAGTAGACCGAGTCAACGGGAACCGTGAGCACGCCCTCTGCCTTGTCGGAGGTGATATAAAGCTTTACCACCGAACCGTTTGGCAGGGCTTCCCCTTCGCCCAGGGAAGCCTTCACTTTAAACAGGCCTGTAACCGGATCCACCATGGTGTTCACCTCTGTCACGGTTCCCTGATACTCGCTTCCCGCCTTCTCGATCTTAACCGTCTCCCCCTCTTTCACATGGGGCAGGATGGCCTCGGGAACGGAAAAAGTCACTACCTTGGTACCCTCGCTGGAGATGACGCACAGAGGGTTGGACTGAGTGGCCATGCCGTGGACCTCCATGGTGCTGGACTCGATCTTGCCGGCAATGGTGGCGGTGACGCTGCTGAATTCGATCTGGTAATCGTAGGCCAGCTTGGCGGAATCGTACTGGATCTTGGCGGACTTGGCGCCGCTTTGAACCTGCTCAAATGCCTGGGCGGAAATATCCCCGCTGGCGTAGAGCACATTCATCCGCTCCAGGTTCTTGTTGGCATCCTGGAGAGCGATCTGGGCGGCCTCCAGCTGAAGCCTTGCTGCATCCACCTGCTTGGTGTCGATCTCGCACAGAAGCTGCCCCTCTTCCACATAGTCCCCGTTCTTCACATAGACAGCCGTGATCTCCCCTGCCGCCATAGGGATCACATACACGGAGTCCGACGCCTCCACGGTCCCTGTCATGCTTCGGAATAATTCAATATCTCCGGTTATTGGCTGCTGGACTCTGACCATGGGCGGCGCCACCGCCTCCGGCGCGCTTTCCGGGGTCTTGAAACGGATCCCCACAAAAGCTCCCACTGCCGCAACGACAACCACTGCTGCCGCAATCTTTGCTCCTCTACTCATTGACTTTCTCCTCCATCTGATTTTTTGCGGAGTCCTTATAGGCTCCATAACACAGTATCCTCAGTGCTTTTTTGTATTCTTGCTTGATGATCTCTTCTTTTTCCGGGTATCTATAATATTCTGTAAAGGCAGCCATCATGCATACGGTGCACAGCTTTACGAGAAGAAGGATGCCCCGGTCCGTCTCATCCTTTAAAAGAGAGCGGTCAATCTTTTTGAAAAAATCCTCCCCTGTGGCCTCTTCAAGACAAAAGTCTTTTTCATCGAACTCTGCCAACACTGTATCTGGGTACATAACCAGATTTCTGTGGAGCCGGAGCAGATTATTGCTCTTGCAAAATTCGATCCCGTACTCCATGAGCGCCTCCATAGCGGAACACAGATCACCTTCCGTATCTTCCAGACGGTTCTTGCAGAAAGCTCCCCATTTCCTTTTGGTATCCTCCAATAGAAACGACAGGAGATCCTTTTTGTCTTCAAAATATGTATAGAAGCTGCCTCTGGATATTCCCGCATCCCTGATGATCTTGTTGATGGAGACCTTTTCATAGGGAACGGAAATAAATTCCTTCATGGACGCTTTCCAGATGATGGCCTGCTTCTCCTCCGGAAGTCTGTAAAAACGCTGGCTTGGCATTCTCATCCCCCCTTTCCGAATAACAGGTAAACACAAAAGTGACAACCTGTCATTCATTATAATGACAACTTGTCACCCTGTCAATGGAGTTATTATTTTTTAATATTTTCCTAACATTTCAGTTAGATTCTTCCTTTTCCTTTATATTTTTGGAAACCGTGATCTCCTGGTTGTCGATGTGCTCCCGCATGGCTGCCTTGGCCTCCGCCACATGGCGGGCTTTCACTGCCCTGAAAATATTCTCATGCTCAATGAGAAGGATGGGATGCTTGTCCGCATCCTTGATGTACTCTAAGCGGTAGCGGTACATCTGCTCCCGCAGGTTGTTGATGATCTGCACCAGCCGGCTGTTGCAGGTTCCCTTGTAGATGATGTCGTGGTAGGCCTCGTCGGTCTCCGCCATGAGCATCATATCCTTGCGGGCCACTGCGTCGGAAAATGCCTTTCTCGCCTGATCCAGCTCATCGATCTGCTCCTCCGTCATCCTCTGACAGGCCAGCTCAATGGCCAGCTCCTCCATGGAGCGGCGGACCTCCAGCACATCCCTTAAGCTCTTCTCCGAGATCTTGGCCACCTCCGCGCCTTTTCGGGGAATCATCAGCACCAGGCCTTCCAGCTCCAGCTTTCTTATGGCCTCTCTTATGGGGGTGCGGCTCACCCCCAGCCGGTCCGCCAGCTGGATCTCCATAAGCCTCTCCCCGGGCTCCAGCTCTCCCTTGAGAATCGCCTGGCGCAGGGTGTTGAATACCACATCCCTCAGGGGCAGATATTCATTCATATTTACCTTTAAATTGTGATCTTTCATGGCACTTTCCCTACTCTCTTCTATTATAAAAACTGGTAAGATAAACCTGCCTCGCCATATCCGCGCCCCTTCCGTAGCGCAGGTACTCGTAGGCCTCGGAGGCTGCCCTGGGATTGGTGAACAAGCCGAACACCGTAGGACCGCTTCCGCTCATAAGGCTTCCCGCCGCTCCCCGCTCCATCATGATCTCTTTGATCTGGCCGATCACCGGATGGGCCGGTATGGTCACCGTCTCCAGCACATTGCCCAGATGACCCGCGATTTTGCAGATATCTCCCTGCCTTATGGCCTCCGCCACAGCGTCGATATCCGGATGCTGCTCCGGCCTCAGATCATTGGCGCGGAGATTCTCATACACGGACCTGGTGGACACGCTGATTCCCGGCTTGGCGATGAGAACCTGGCACTGAGGCATGGGCGGCAGAGGCGTAAGCTTCTCCCCGATGCCCTCGGACAGGGCGGTTCCCCTCATGACGCAGTAGGGCACATCCGCCCCCAGCTTCACGCCCTGCTCCATAAGCTGCTGCTGAGACAATCCCAGGCCAAACATCTTGTTAACCCCAAAAAGCACTGCCGCCGCGTCGCTGCTCCCCCCGGCCATGCCCGCCGCCACGGGAATAAATTTTTTTAACTTAATATAAATCCCCTGTTTCACCCCAAACTCTTCCATCAAAAGCCTGGCCGCCTGATACACCAGATTGTTCTCATTGCCGGGAAGGTAATAGAGATTCGTCTCAACCCTGATTCCCGGTTCCTCCCGGTATATCAGGTCGATCCTGTCGTAGAGCCTCACGGTCTGCATGATCATGCGGACTTCGTGGTACCCATCCTCCCTCCGGCGGAGCACATCCAGACCCAGATTGATCTTACCATAAGCCTTCAGCCCAAGATGCCTTATCATACCTCTCTCCTTTTTGTATTTAGTATTTAGTATTTTGTATACAGTATATTATATACTTTGTATACAAAAAACACAAGTGAAATTTTTACAGTATTTTCCCTTTGTTTTGCGGTTTCCTAGGAAAATGTGCGCAATGAAACCTCCTTTCGGGGCCCGCGCACATAAAGAAAGAACCTCCGCGAACTGTGGGGGCTCAGTTCACAGGGGTTCTCGGGATGACGCCTGGATCAGCTTTAATTTTTCGGCTCTGGAGAGGCGCTTGATGGCAGATTCCCTCTTCATGGCTTCCTGTTTTGTGGAAAATTCCTCATAGTACACCAGCTCCACCGGCCTGCGGCTCCTGGTGTACCTGGCGCCCTTGCCCTGGTTGTGGGCTTTGACCCGCTCCTCCAGCCGGTTGGTCCAGCCGCAGTAGAGGGTCTGATCCCGGCACTGCAAAATATACGTGTAGTTCATTAACGGCACCTCTTTCGTAGTTTTTTGCCGGCGCTCCTATATTGTGTACGGTTATGTACGCAGCAACTGCGCTTGCAATACGCACTTGCTGCCCCAGGTTGCCCCGGATCTATTTGAAGCACCAGCTGGATGCGGATATGACGCCGTTCATCCATAAACTCTATACTGTATTATATCCTCAAAACGGATTTTTGTGCATCCATGTTTTTCCGGTATTTTGACGCCCGGACCGCAACGGTTTGACAGGTTCCCGGCCTCTCCGGCCCCGCGGCCTTCTGTCCGCGCCCGGCATGTGTTGTCGGCATTCCTGACTCATTTACGCCCCCGCGATCTCTTTCACCAGGATCAGCCGGTCTCCTGGCTTGATCTGGTCTCCCGAGAGGCCGTTGGACTCCATCACCTGTTTTCTCGTGGTGTGAAACCTCTTGGCAATGTCCCACAGACAGTCCCCTGGCTGCACGATGTATCCCGTGATGCCGGGAAGTTCCTGAAGCTTTTCTAAGTCAAGGGGCATCTCCTTCACCCCCAGAATCACCGGCTCCTTCACAGGCTGAAGCACCAGGATATCCAGATTCAGCACCGCCTTCACCTCCACGGCGCCGCCGCCGGCCATCACTGCCGTCATCTGCTCCAGGCTTGTGTTCAGCTGGTACACGCTGTCCGGGGTAATACCCGGGGCCTCGGCCTCGTAGTGGAAGGGCACGGCCTCGGTCTCCGCCTTCACCGGCTCCCCGTCGTCAGAGGTGAGATACAGAAGAGACACCTCCAGCACGCCGTCGATGTGCAGGGCTTCGTCCTTTATCTCAATATCGTCGATCTTAATGATCCCGTCATTGTGGCAGATCTGGAGGATCCGGTCGCCGGAGTTTAAGTCCAGCTTCTCCGCGATCCTGCATTTTCCCGTGTTCTTGCTGAGAAGACGGTCAAAACACACCTCCCCGGATTCCAGTTCCAGTTCCCGGTCATTGGAATAAAAATCTCCCAGAAGCTCGATCTTCTTCTCCTCATACAGCTTCATATCCAGTTCCAGAACCGCGTCCAGCTCTAAGTCCCGCATCTCCCCGTCATAATCCGGCTTAGACTCCAGCTCCCGGTGCACCAGGCGGACGGAAATAGACGGAACCATACCCTCCACTGCCTCCGGAAGGTCCACCTCCCCGGCAAAGGGGATGCTCTCCTCCAGCCATTGGATCGGGGCGCTCTCCCCCTCCCCGGTGTAGATGGCAAAGATCATCACCTCCCCCTCGATGTGGACCCGTCCATCCAGGGGTTTGGTGGTCACTCCTCTTAAGCGGATCTCATTCCACAGGATCTGCTCAATGCTGGGTTTACTCCCGGACAGGGAGATGTCCTCTTTTATCCGATAGGTGTCCTTGCGGCGCACGGCGATCACCGCCACATCCGCCTGCCTCCGCAGGATCTCCATGTCCGCTACCCTGTCATTGACATCTCTGCCCCTGTCCCCGGGAGTTCCCGCCTCACGGCCCCCAGGCAGCCCGCCGGACTCCCGGCTCCTGGCCGCGCCGCCCCAGCCGCTGTTGTCGTCGGACCCTGCGCCGCTCCAGCCATTGTCCTCTGCCCCTGGGTTCCATCCGCTGTCGTCCCTTCCCGGATTCCAGCCCCCGTCGTCCTGGCCCCAGCCGCCGCCGTCTCTTCCCGGATTCCAGCCGTTCTCATCCCGGCCCGCGCCCCAGCCTCCCGGATCCCGGCTGCCTGCTCCGGTCTCCACCACATCCACTGCAGCCTCCGCGTCATAGAGGGCCTCCACACGGACTACCAGGGTCACGATGGCCTTCACGCTGATCTTTCTGGAATTGATCATGCCCGCGGTTAAGTCCTCCAGATCCCAGCTGATTCCCAGATAGTCCTTCTCATCCAGCCCCGACACATTTACCGGCTCCTCAAAGGGGATGCTGCCTGCCATGGTCTGAAGGCCTCCCTCTGCCTTCCGGTAGAGCACTTGAAAATTCAGTTTCCCCTTCACAAGCACCCGCTCGCTCTGGTTTTTCACAGACTCTATCTGAATGTCCCCGGAACTCAGGATAATACGGGCCATGTCGTCCATGGTGTCCGGCACGATAAAATCGTCGTCAAGAGTCACCTGGGTGGCCGCGTTGCTCTTAAATCGGTTCATATGTATATTTTGTTTCACCAGCTCCAACATAAACACACCTACCTGTCTTTCTATCCGCTTTTATAGTAAGTGTATGTGGGTGGGGAGGGAAACATTCTTACATTTTTGCAAACTGCCGGGTATCTGTCGCTGCACAATAGGTTCTCAAGACCCATATGTCTCCAAAAAATGATGCCTCTCGCCGCCTTTCACATACCCGATGCAGGCGTCCAGGTTCACATTCTCCACGCTTCTGAAAATATTTTTCGCCACCCCCGGGTTCACCTTCTCCAGCTCCCGGATCAGCTCCTTGACTTCCTGGCGTTTGGAAGAATGGACCTCCTCCTCCAGGGCCTTTTCTTTGTCGATCCGCTCCGTAAACCTGCATGCGCACTGAAGGAAGCCAAGTCCGTTGTCCTCCTTCCACGACAGGATGTCCGCCTCCCTCACCAGATACAGGGGACGGATCAGCTCCATCCCCGGGAAATTGGTGCTGTGGAGTTTGGGCATCATGGTGTTGACTTGAGCGCCGTAGAGCATGCTCATGAGGATAGTCTCGATCACGTCGTCAAAATGGTGGCCCAGGGCGATCTTGTTGCATCCCAGTTCCTTAGCCTTGGCGTACAGCCATCCCCTGCGCATCCGGGCGCAGAGATAGCAGGGGGATTCCTCCACATCCACCACCACGTCAAAAATGTCCGACTCAAAGATCTTCACAGGGATATCCATGCGGCAGGCATTTTCCTCGATCATCTTCCTGTTGGCCGGGTGATATCCCGGGTCCATGACCAGAAACTCCAGACCGAATGTCATCTTTCCGTGGCGGAGGATCTCCTGCATGCATTTGGCCAGCAAAAAGGAGTCCTTGCCGCCGGAGATGCACACCGCGATCTTGTCCCCCGGTCGGATCATATCATACTCGTTGAGGGCGCTGACAAAGGGGCGCCAGATGGTCTTTCGGTACTGTTTGATGATACTCCGCTCAATATCTTTTGCTGTCCGGAAAATGGTTTCGCTTTGGTTCATAGTATGGTTCCTTCCCTCTGTCTGTCCTCAGTGCGCGGACATGGCCCATCTGTCTCATATCTGTTGCTTTATATTCTCCATCTCCGCCTCAATCTGGTCAAGGCGGTCTTCCAGTTTTCTGTAAATCTCCTCCGGCCCTGCCCCTCTGCTCTGCCTGGGCACAGCCACCCCGTCCTTCTTCACCACCCTGGCCGGCACTCCCGCGGCCGTGATGTTGTCCTCCAGAGGTTTTAATAATACCGCGTTTGCGGCGATTGTGCAATGGTCTCCCACTTCAAAGGAGCCGAGTATTTTGGCCCCGGCTCCTACGGTCACATAATTACCCAGAGTCGGATGGCGTTTGCCCCGCTCCGTCCCCACCCCGCCCAGGGTGACTCCCTGGTAAATGGTGCAGAAATCCCCCACCACCGCTGTCTCGCCGATGACCACACCTCCGCCGTGGTCGATGAGGACACCTTTTCCAAGGACAGCCCCGGGATGAATCTCAATCTGAGTAAAAAAACGGGCCGTCTGAGAGATCAGGCGGGCAAGGAAATACAGACGGCGCTTATAAAACCAGTGAGCCAGCCGGTGCCAGATCACCGCGTGAATCCCCTGATACAGGAGAAGGACCTCCAGGGCGTTTCTGGCAGCCGGGTCCCTGGCCTCCACTGCCTTCACATCCTGCCAGATATCTTTTAAAATCATAAATTTCTCTCCATCCCCCGCGAAATCGGGCGCAGGGGAAATTTGTCTTCATAATACCATATGCGGCATGGAAGGAAAAGGGACTTTCTGCATCCTATTGAAAAATGACAGGATTTTCCAGGTTCTCTGTCTTTACCACCACATAGGGGTACGAAGTCTCCGGCGCCGGGTTCTCCCCCTTCTCCGGCCCCAAAAGCTCTGTGTCAATGACAATGGAATTGCTGGTCAGGTACAGCTGCTTTACGCTGATGCTGTACCCCCCTGTGGACTGGGGGCCGTAGCCCACCACTATGTACAGGTTCTGCTCGTCGCTGAACGTCAGCTTAAAAGACTGGGACATTTTCTCTGAGATGATCTCCTTAAGCTCCTGGGGCACATCCGAATCCCCCACTACCGTAAATTCCAGATCCCGCTCTTTCCTGCCGTCATCTTTGCTCACCTTGCATCCCGCAGCAAAGAAAATTGCCAAAAGAAGACACGCCAGAACAAGGCCTCTTGGGAAACGGGATATTTTACGCGCTTTTCTGTTCATAAAAAACCTCTTTACACTTGATTGTTTCTATGTTTATGCGGAAGGGCGGGGAATTATACGGAAGGAAATCGGGCAGGGCCGCTTTAGCGGCAAACTTCCGCTGCACGGGCCTGCGCAATCGAGCAGGCCCATGTGCATGAAAAAGGAGCCCTGCCCTTGCAGGTGAACATACACCTGCAAAAACAGCGCTCCTTTTTTATATCTTATAATATCTCACTGCAAATATATGCTGTCTACGAAAACAGAAAAAGCCGTGTAAGCTGCAGCATATAAACAACCATCATAAAAGTCCAAACCACTCTCTCAGAATATACGAATGTAGATTCTTTTGACCAGAGCCTGTATAACCCATATGGCGGAAGGAGTATCAGACACACGTAAGAGATCATGCGCCACTTGGTAAATCGTTCCAACATACTCCCGTTTCCCGGCATCGCAGCCAGCTGATCCGACAGCTGCTTATTCTTTTCCCGAAGCTCTGCCCTCTCAGCCTCTTTTTCTGCCAAAGACTTTTTCTTCTTGCTGATCTTGGAACTCATCCCAAATCTCCTCCAAAACTGCTTATGTAATCCCTTGAACCGCTGCGATTACTCTTCTTCCGGCGCCTGCTGATTGTTCAGCATGATGACAAACGGAGTGTAGATAACCGCGGCCAGAAGGATAACGATAATCTGTGACAGTCCGGCTGTGATGCTTCCGCCGCCTGCCAGGAACCCGCACAGGAACGGAGGCGTGGTCCAGGGAGCGTTCACCACCAGTCTCGGGCAGAATCCGATGGCTGTCAGAAGGTAGCCGGTTCCCACAGAAACCAGCGGGGCAATCATGAACGGGATCATCAGGATCGGGTTCATAACAATGGGGATACCGAAAATCAACGGCTCATTGATATTGAAAATACCGCAGGGAAGAGCCAGCTTGGCAATAGCCCTGAAATCTTCTCTCTTGGAGAACAGGAAGATCGCGATCAGCAGTCCGCCTGTGATACCGCTTCCCGTAAGGGAGAAGAACGTGCTCCAGAACGGTGAGCAGACGATGTTGGGAGCAGCCAGCCCTGCCGCGTAAGCCGCCTCGTTCTCGGCATAAGCTGCCAGGAAGATGGGTTCGTAAATACCGTTCAGGGTGTTGGGGCCATGAATACCGAATACCCACAGCAGAGAGCACATAAACGCGATAACGAGAACACCCAGAGGATGAGTCATGATGCCGCTGAGCGGGGTCTGGATGAATCGGATGATCGCTTCCGGAACCATCATGCCGGTGATCGCCTTAAACGCAAACCCGAATGTGGAGATGGCAAAAACCGTAACCGCGGCGGGAAGCAAAATGCTGAAGGACTTGGCCACGTTGGACGGAACGCTGTCCGGCATGTGTATGGACAGCTTGCCGCTGGAAGTAAGCTTGCAGTAAAGCTCGGTGGAAACCAGGGAAACCATCAGCGCTACGAACAGACCTGCCGCAGCGGTAACGCTGGCGCCCAGGCCATTGCTTGTGTCAACTACGGAGATATAGCAGGCCAGAGCCGTAACCGGTATCGCCAGGTCACTCTGCTGCCCCAAGGTCGCACCCAGTTCCATAGCTACCAAAATACAGACGCCGATGGCCATCATGTTCATGGTACCATAGTTGGCGGCATCGAAAATCGGCTTCAAAGAGCCCAGCCAGGACATACCCGGAAGATTGGCAAGGCTGACATAGCCCTCTGTGGTATTACATACAACGTTGGAGATCAAGGTACAGACGGAACCCACAATGATGATAGGCATCAGGTTTGTGAATCCGTTCTTGATCGCATTAATGTGTCTCTGATTCTGAATCTTAGTCGCGAACAGAAGAAAACCGTTCATCAGTTTATCTTTCATGGCAACCCCTCCTAAATATTCATTTCCTAATATACGCGCGCTTATTAGGTTAGTCATATTGTGACTAATGCTCATTATACCACATAAAAATTCATAACTCAATATCCTATTTTTCCATTTCAATGTGGAATTTCTGATTTCTCCGCCTCTTTTATGGTCAATATGTCTGATTTTGAAAATATACATTCAGTAATAATCTATAAAATCATGCTTTTTTTCTGGAATGCCATTTGACTCCATATGCATAAAAAGCGTATAATCATTGTGAGGCGCTGTTATAACCTGAGGGCTCTGGGGGAACGGCGTCCTCTTATCGGAAAACAGATTTTCCGGCGACAGCAACAGGGCCGAAGAATATAAGGAGAATTGTATTATGGAATTAACATTTGCAGGCGGAGCCATGGAGATCGGCGGCAGCTGCATCTATCTCAGAACCGGCGGAAAAGGGATTCTTTTGGACTGCGGCATCCGACAGGGAGGAGGCCGGGATCCCATCCCGGATTTTCGCGCGATCCAGCAGTCCGGGGGTGTTGACGCCATCCTCATAAGCCACGCCCACATGGACCACATCGGAACCCTGCCGGTGATCAGCAAAGCCTATCCCCAGGCGCCTGTCTATATGACTGCCATGACAGCGGACTTAACCCGGGTTCTTCTGTCCGACAGTTTAAAAATCATGAACCGGTGGGAGGGGGAGATCCCCCACTATGCCCAGGAAGATGTGACGGCCATGTTAAACCGGATCCATCCTCTCAATTTCCGAAGCCCGTTTTCCCTGTTTGACCAGATGACCTTGACCTTGTATCCGGCAGGGCACATTGCCGGGGCGGCCTGCATCTACCTGGAGACAGGGGAGGGGTCTGTGTTTTACTCCGGGGATTTCTGTTCTTTTCCCCAGAAAACCATTGAGGGGATCCATATTCCAAAGCTGAGGCCCGATGTGGCCATTGTGGAGACCACCTACGGCGACCGCCTTCACTCCAACCGCCAGGTGGAGGAGGGAAAACTGGTGGATCTGGTGGGAGAATGTGTCCGGCGGGGAGACAAGGTGCTCATCCCGGCCTTTGCCCTGGGACGGTCTCAGGAGGTCATCCTGCTCCTGAAAGCAGCGATCCAGAACAGCCGGATTCCCCCTGTCCCCGTGTACGTGGACGGAATGGTACGGGACATCAACTCCATGTATGAGCGCAATCCCACTTATCTCAGAAGCAATCTGGGGCGGTCCATATTAAAGGGGAATCCGCCGTTTTACACAAAAGAGATCACAGCGGTGAAACCGGACCAGAACCGGGACGAACTTGCAGCTCAAAAAGGGCCCGCAGTATTTGTAGCCAGCTCCGGCATGCTGGGAGGAGGCCCCAGCGTCCAGTACGCCAAAAAAATCGCGCCCATGGAAAATGGCTGCATCATCGTCACCGGATACCAGGACGAGGAATCCCCCGGCCGGCAGCTGACGAACCTGCTGGAGAAGGGGGAAGATGAAGACCGGGCCATCACCCTGGATCAGACCACGGTTCCCGTCCGATGCCGGATTCACCGGGCAGGGCTCTCCGCCCACGGGGACAAGGACGAGATCCTGGGACTTTTGGAACGCCTGTCCCCCAGAGATCTGTTCCTGGTCCACGGAGACCGGGAAGTGATCCAGGGACTGGGCAGGGAGCTGGGACAGGATTACCGGAGGAGGGTCTACCTTCCCGAATGCGGGGGAACCTATGAGCTGAATTACACCAATAAGAGAAAACAGCTCTCCCACGCCCTCCCCTGGTCCATGGGCCGGCAGGTTCCCCTGGACGATTCGGGAGAACCCCAGCTGTGGGCCTATGTTCTGGAGCACTATCCCATGAAAGACTTAACCTGCCAGCAGATTGATTTTATCTGGTCAGGAAAACAGGCCCGGGATCAGGGGGAGGAACTGTCCGCCCTCCAGGACAGGCTGCTGAAAAGCCCCTATTTTTCCCCCAACCCCAGGCGCTTATTTCTGTTTCACGCCAACAGCCAGGAGGAAGTCCGCCAGAATCTGTCTCCTAAAGAGCTGACCCCTCAGGAGCTGGAGGAGGAGATCAAAAAAATTTTTTCCGGCCTGTCCTGGAAAAAGATCAGCTTTCACAGGGAACAGCGGGAGGCTGTGCTGAACTTTGATTTTCCCGACGTGATCGACTCTGAGGCCTTCCGGAGCATGGCTGACGCGTTTCAGGACAAGACCGGGTGGCTGATCCGGATCTCCCCGTCCATGAACCACGCCGCCGCTTCCCTGCTACTGGCCAGGCTCTTCGGCGCAAGGGTTGGCAAAACCTCCTATTTTGTTGAGAAAAAGACCTACAGCGTCCAGCTGCGGTCAGGTGAGAAAGAAGACCCAAACAGCCGGGAGATATTTGAAAAGACCACTGGCTGGAGCCTTCAGCTGTCCGGGACAGAGGCGGGCGGGACAGATCAGACTGGCTTGGGACGCGCTAATGACCGGTCGGCAGACAGATCAGACTCCATGTTTCTGCCAGGCAGAGACGGCCAAAGCCAGGCGCCCATGGAACAGAACATGGTTCAATACCTGATCGATCAGGCCTTTCAGGATCAGAAGCACCGGGTGTACAAAAAAAGCATCAAGACCGACCCGGACGGCAAGTACTTAGAGCTGTCTTTCCTCTCCCCGGAGGTGGGAAGGCGCTGCGGCAAACTCCTGGAACACTTATCCCAGGAGACGGGATGGCGCATCCGGGTCTCCGACTCCGTCAATCAGAAGGAGATCTTTGACATCGCCCAGCTTCTCTGCGGCAAATACGGCGTTGCCCTGCGGCAAAATCCCTCCTACCTGCCTCAGCGGAGGGTGATCCAGATCAAGGTTTGTGAACTTCCCGCCGAGGATGTGCGCCAGGACCTTATACGGGAGGCGGAGGAGATCACCGGGCTTGGGTGGCAGGTGGTGGAGTAACCTTTGAAATGGAAACAAAATCCCGCCATCGAAAGCATCACTCTCCACATGAATGCGCTTTCTATGACGGGATCTCAGCGCTCCGCCGATTTTTAATCCTGACTCAGCAGGATTTGGGCCTTGCGAACCAGTCCGGGATTTTTTTCCACAAAATTAAATGCCTCCATAAGCTGATCCACCGGGAACTGCTGGGTCACAAATCCAGCGAGAAGATCCTGGTGCTTCTGGATATATTGGATGGCCTCGGGAAACTTTCCTGACTGCAGGCGGGTACCGCATACATCCACTTCTTTTTTCATCAGAGTGGCATGGGAGATCTCGGACTTGATATTGCCAAAGCCCAGCTCCACCACTCTTCCTGCTGCTGACACCATGTCCACCGCCTCCTCCAGGCTGGTCTTGGTGCACACGCAGTCAAAGATCACATTGGGCCTTTCCTTCTCCTCTTCTATATAAGAAAGAAGATCCCGGTCCTGTACATTGATCGTCACATCGGCTCCGAACTGTCTGGCATATTCCAGCTTCTCATCGTACAGATCCGTAATCATGGCTGTGGCTCCGGCCGCCTTCACGGCCATGAGGACCGTAAGGCCGATGGGCCCGGCCCCCATAATCAACACCAGGTCCCCTTTTTCCATCCGGCCTCTGGTCACTGACTGAAAGCCTATGGTCAGGGGTTCCGCCAGCGCTGCCAGACTCCAGGAAATCTCCTTGGGCACCAGGTGAACTTTTTCCCTCTTCATCACCAGATATTCCTGGCATCCTCCGTCCAGATGAACTCCGTAGACCTTTAAGTCCTCACAGACATTCCCTCTGCCATGGCGGCAGGCATAACAGGTTTTACAGCTTACAAAGGGTTCTCCCACCACATGGTCGCCTTCCAAAAGGTCTGTCACATTCTCTCCGGTTTTCACCACTTCCCCCGCAAACTCATGCCCCCACACCCTTGGGTAAGTGGCAAATGGGTTCGTCCCGTGAAAAATGTGCATGTCGGAACCGCAGATCCCCACGATTCTTGTCTTCATCAGGATCTCATCAGATCCAAGATCAGACGGCATCCCCCGCTCCTCCACAACCATTTTTCCCGGCTCTTTGATACAATAAACCTTCATCCTTGTCCTCCCTCATTCGCCAATCTTTTGGATAAAGCCAACCCTTCCTATATCGGTAATTCCGCAAATTTTCCATAGACATATAAATGATATATCAGGTTGATATTATTGTATCTGTATGATTTCCAATTGTCAATAACGGTTGTGCTTCTTTATGACCAGAAAAAGCGCTGCCAGACCACAGCAGACAAATGACACCAGGGCCATCCAAGATCCCAGCCCGGCCACATCCCCTGTCTCCGGCAACAGCCCTAGAGGAACCAGCAGGTTGAGGATCTCTTCCGTCATCTGTTCTGAGATTCCCTCTGGAAGGATTCCAGCCAGCGGTGTGGGCTCCCCGGCAAACTCAGACAGATTTTTTCCGTCTGCGGTCAAACCGTCTCTGCCCTCAATATCTTTTTCGCCTCCTGGGAGATTTCCGCTGTCTCCAGATCCATCTCCCCCTCCGCCGCCGGGCGGGTCCAGCGGGGAATCCATCTCCTCTGCCGTAAATACCCAGGTCAGCTTCCCGGCCGCATCCTGAAAACGGTTGTCCATTTCAATAGGGACAGTCAGAATCACCTCCAGAGAAATCTCCTCCCCTCCGGCAAAAGATCCCAGGAACGTATTTTCTGTAATCCCTCCCGCTTTATCCGCCGCATCCTCCCACAGGACCTGCCCCCCAAGGCGAACCGTCAGCGTCAACTGCTTCAGAAAGCCCTCTGTCGTCTCGTCTGTACCTGCCGCGCGCAGATACAGGTTCACGCCGCCGCTGGCATCTGCCAAATTCCGCACAGTGATCCTCTGGCTCAGACTGTCCCCTGGCATAACTCCCGTAAAATCGGGAAACAGATTCCCGTCTCCCGGCACAAAGACAAATTTCTCCGCTCCGCCCTCATAGGACACGGAACTGTCTGCCGCAAAAACCGTCAGCATTGTCATCGCCGCCATGATCCCCGCCAGCAAGCAGGCCGCAAAACCGTTTATTTTTCTTCCCATCCCAGCCCCCTACTCTCCGTCTGTACCGGTGACAGCCATTCCACAATCTCTTCCGGCCACGCGTCTCTTACCGCCTCCTGGGGGCTGCTTTGGATTGCTTCCCCGATCATCTCAACCACCTGTCTGCCTCCGCCTTCCTCCTCAGAATATTCCTTCAGACGGATCCCGCTTCCCTGGGCAATCATATTCTCCGTTCTGTTCACATAGCCGCTCTGGGGCCCCGGGATGGGGTACTGATAATAATAGGTATCATTCCCGCCCTCTCTCCAGCCATCCCCCAGCCCAAATGCCGGGATTTCCGCCCAGCCTCCAATCTGCCGGCCCTCCTCGTTGACCCGGTAGCTCACCAGCTTTACCCGAACATAGACAGGGGTTGTGCCGGTGTTTTTTACCGCAATGGCCGTGGTCATGTCTCTGTACAATTCCTCTTCCACTTCACAGCTGACCTCGGCTGCCTGAAAGCGGTTCTCTATGGGATCTGTTCTCACAGTGATATAAGCCGTGGTTCCTCCAACAGCGCACACACTCAGCATCAGCGCGCCCACCAGAAAAACAGCGAATCTGCCTGCATTTCTCTTGTCTCCCATCACTGTCCTCCTCCCATCATTTTATTAGCTGCCTTGAAAATGCCGCTCAGCCACTTTCTGTTGACACCCCTGTTGGTACATGTGAAAAGAATATCCGTGTTCTCCTGGGTCAGCTCCGCCTGCTTCACAGAGTACTCCGGAGCACCAAGCCTCCAGCCCAGTGTGCCCTTTCCCGTCTCCTGGCAGATCTCATAATTTCCCAAAGGTAACTCTGATATGGTAATCTCCCCGTTTCCAGGTACCGCGCAGGAGGTGTAGGGAACTCCGTCTTTCTTGATGGTAAATGTCAGCAGCTTCTCACTGCTCCCGCTGTCCTCCAGTATGCTTTTAACGGTAAGAGAGCCGGTCCTTATGTGAAGCAGAAAATGATCATCGGGATAATCCTCCATCTCATCTCCCCGGGCATTTTCACAACCCTCGTGAACCAGGGTTACATGCTCTATGAGAGATTCCGGAGCTTTCGCCTCTTGCGATTTTACCGCAACTCCTATCACCTTTACCCCAATCTCTCCCCTGGCACTCACTTTCCCATCCATTACCTTCGAGGGGTCATACTCACAGATCCAGGAGAATTCCGGTTCACTGCCTGACATTGCTGTAGAATCCGTTTTAGCGGCGCCCTGATGTTCCCAGCTGACCTGGCGTATGTTGGCATTGACATCATAAGCTTCGGGAAGCTCCTCCCCGCGGAAAACATGGCTGTCCCCCAAGGTGATCCTGGGCTTATATACCTGCACCTTTGCCGGAGCGCTCTGGCCTGACTTTTGAGACCCTATTGTGCATGATAAGGTGTACACGGTATCATTTACCAGATCTCCCGGCGGGCGGTCCACTTCTAAGTCAGAGCTACGGGGAAGGCGGATATATTCATGCTGCCATTCTTCTAGGTCCTCCACCCCCTGGCCGTAGATCGGGACACCGCCGCACCTGATGACAGCCCCATCTCTATAATCCTCATCTGTGAGAACTCCCATAAGATATGCATTTTTTTCAGCTGCTTCCACTGTTATATCAGGAATGGGGACATCCACCTCCGCTGCCTCAAATCTTTCTACAAGCTGAGGTTCCCCATCCTTTTGGATATACACTCCTGATTCCTCACTGCTGACCGGAACCCCGTCTCCACCCAGAAAGCCCTCCCTGGGTCTTATGTTGAACTCAACGATCAGCTTTTTCCCCCGGACCGGCTCTTCGGCCATAGGGCCAAAGTAAAAACCTTTGACCGCCACATGCTGTCTGCCATCCTCGCACTCTCCAGATATTGCCGCAAGTTCTGAGATCTCCTCGCGGCCAAAGCTTCCTCCACCTGTGTAATCCGCTGTTTTCACAGAAATCTCTGTCTCATCCGCAAGCTCAAAGCAGGGGGAGAGCACCTCATCGACTACGGTCTCCTCGTCCAGATCCCCATCAGCGGCGGAAATATTTTCACCGATTTTCGTAAAAATCTCATCTAACGCATCCCAATGGTCAGCTGTCAAGTAATAATGCTCCCCGACCTGGGAGTTTGTTGACAGATCATTTAAGAAACCATTGGCTGCCTGTATATCTGAAAATGGGTCCGCGCCATTGAATATCCCTACAGAATAGATTGTGGCTCCGCTGTCTTTTAACCCTTCGGCGCTCCTGAGCGCGTCTGCGGCAATCTGTGCGTCAAAATCCCTGTTTTTTGTGGGAACACCATCCGCAACTACGATCACTGCTTTCTGCCGGAGCAGATTCCCGCCGCCATAATCATAACCGTTCTCCAAAAGGTCTGCTGCCGCAGCCATCCCCTCGCCAATATCCCTGGCCCCTGACGGCGCATCTGGCAGTTCATCTACTGCGCTCTGGAGATCCTCTTTCCCCGCTTCGTCCACAAAGGTCCATCCTTTCACAACAGACGCCCTGGAATCAAAGGTCATTATGGCGATCCTGTGGTCAAAACCTGCCGTATTATATTTTTCCCCCACTGTCTCTATAAACTTATGGACAATCCCTTTCACCCCATATTGTTTTCGCTCTTCATCCGCCTCCGGGAAATTTCCTTCAAAGTCACATGCCATGGAGTCGGACTGGTCCAGCACCAACACAATATCTACCGGAAAAGCCTCTGCTAAGTCTGTCACCGGACTGGCGGCGTAAGCCTCCAGGCGAACCCGGTATTCTCCTGGCTTTTGAGGATCTTCCTCAACTGTCTGATCCAGAATCAGGCCCCTCTTTTCCCACAGGGCATCTGGCTGTGAAACAGGCCGGCTGACCTGCGCTGGGGGAAGAAATGGTCCCGCGTCGGTAAACACTGCTGTCTCGAAAGACTTCTCCGCGTCTGACACAGAAGCCGCATTCGACGGCGTCGCCATGGACGGCCTGCCGCTCCCGCTGACAGCCGCTGTCGCCATTAGATGGGGCATCATGCTTATGACCGCCATAACACTCAGCCAAAATGCTCCGGCCTGCCTTTTGAGATTAACTTTCATGGCCTAGTTCCCCCTCCTCACTGTGCATCTTTGTCCGGCCAGCCCCTGGCCTCCATAACGTTTTCTCCGTTATGGGCCACCTGAGTGGCCTGAGCCCTGATTCCAAACTCCACCACACTGTTCTGGTACATATTTCCCATAGCGCCGTCAAACATTATCTCCTCAAACAATGGTTCCGTCAGTTCCCCCGCCCCCAGGCTGGCCCGATAATAATAGTAACCGTCATCCCCCTCAATCCAATACTCTGTATTCAGATTGTACCTCACCAGGTCAGGGTCAGGCTGGCCGGCCACTCCTTTTGCCAGTGAAATGTTTTTATCCACACAGATGCGGACGTAGGCCGGATTATCCCCTGTGTTCTCCACCTGAACAATTCTGGAAATCCTTTTCCCAGGCATCACCTCATTCAGAAGGACAGCGGTCTCCAACTGACAGCCATCCTCCGCAACCACTGTCTCTGCCAGGGCGATCTTTAAATTTCCCGCAGTGATGATATTTACAGTCTCCTCCTCAGCTGTAAAATACGCATAGGAACCATACACGCCTGTAAACGCGCAGAACAGCAGAGTCCCCAGGGCAATGATTGTTTTCTTTTTCATATGCTCATCTCTCTCCTTCTGACAGTCTCCCAGACCATAACCCTCTCGTTGTCTTTGGAAAAATCTGCCTGCTATGGCTCCAGCGCGGACCCGATCTGGCTCCATGCCGTCTCCGCGCTGTCCATATAGGCTTTCTGCACAGCGTATGCGGTAAATGTCAGCGCCGGAACCTCTGCCTTCCGGTCTGCGATCTCATCCATCTGTTCCTCTGTAATATCAGCCCTCACAAAAAAGCAGCTGTCTTTGAGCACCTCGAAGGTTTTCTCCTCATCAGCCGCAGTCACCAGCCTGTAATACACCCCGTCCTCTGAAAAAAGCCTCTGCCACCCTTCTGCTGCCTCGTATTCAATAAACTCTTTGAGATTGTCCGTTTTCTCGAATTTCACAAACAGCCAACAGTCCTGGCTGCCCTTCAAAACCGTCACTGCGGGATCTCTCCTGATCTCATTTCCCGGCACCATCTGAAACTCCCTGGCGCTGCCGCCTTCTGCCCCTCTGCCTTCTGTCAGTTCAATATCAACCTTTCCCACTGTAAAAGTGTCTGCCGACGTGTCTGTCATGTCGGTAAAGTAGGCCAGGGTTCCTCCTGTCAGCGCGCCCGTCAGCGCCAAGACTGCTACCACAAAAATTATGATTCTTTTCTTCATTTTGTTTTCCTCTTTTATGTTCAGAAAGCAAAATATACCACAATTGCCCACACCGCACCACAGCTAAGCGGTGCCGCGCGGGCAACAGCGTACTCATTATCTCTATTTCCAATTCTCGTCATCAGCAAAGAAGTCCATCGCCATTGCGTCGGCCGCCTCAAGACCTGTCTTTCCGTCGTCTGTTTCCAGGTTGTCAGCCTGAACCGCATAAGCTTTCACGACCACTTTATTTCCCATCATATTTTCCAGATCCGCTGACTCCGCAAATCCTTCTACATACATCTCCCCGTCATAGAAGAGGGAACCCAGTGATATATCCTCATTGCTGGACTCAATCACGCCCTCGCTGTTAGCCGCCTCCCCCTTATATTGATAGATATCAATCCTGGAAATATCTCTGGTGATATGGTTAGGATATCCGGAATCATAGGGAATAAAGTAGCTGTAATTCCAGTCATCCTCATCATAAAGATAATAAGCATACTCTTTCTTTGCCAACGGATCTGTAAGATAATTCCGAACCGCCACAAAGACATAACAGTCAGCACTGTCAGCCTTAACAGTCACTGTGGGATCCTTGTCAAGAATCGCTCCGGGAATGATGTTTTGATATTCATTCTCCTTCACCCTCTCCGCGTCAGCGCCTGTGAGGGCTTTGCCGTCCGGCCCAACCTTGGCCTCGTCTAAAGTGATGGCTACCTTTCCTACCGTGAAGGTGTTCACCGATGTGTCCTGGCTGGTCAGATAAGCCAGGGTTCCGGCCGCGGTAATGCTGGTCACTGCTGCCGCGGACAGGGCCACGGCGAGAAATTTTTTGGATGGTTTCATACCTCTTCCTCCTACAATATATTATTTTTTCTCCTGATCTCTCTTATCCGCCGCATCAGCCGCATCCAAAAGATCAGGCAAAAACATCATCACCAGCGCCGCCAGAACAAAGCAGACAACTATGTACATTCCCGGCGGCTGCGCGATCCAGTCTGATAGTCTCCCAAGTCTGGGGATACAGAAAAGAGCTTTTCCGATCATCCGGTCAAAAGGAACCGGCGCATCCGCAACATCGTTGGCATCCCCTTTTGTAATAAAACACCGCTCCTGCTCATTGATCTCTATAACACGGTGGGTCGCAATCAATCCCCCATCAACGGAAAAGGTAATGACCTCCCCCGCCTCCACCTCTTCTGGCTCTGCTGCCTTGATATAGATCATGGAGCCCACGGGATAAACCGGCTCCATGCTCCCGCTGAGCACAACATAGGGTGTAATGTTTATCAGACGCACTCCCGCTAATAGGACTGCCAAGATCACCATGGCTGTCACCACTGTCCAGGAAATAAGATTCCATATTTTTTTCAAAGTCGGATTCATGCCTTGCTCACTTTCCTCCCTGGCAGGACCGCACTGATGCCTGCAAAGTTTGTCACTGCATATGATATATCTTATGAACTTATTTTGATATTCAACTGATATATCATATTAGTTTTATTTTATATCATCAAAGTTATCTTGTCAAGATTTTTGTATAAATTTATAATAGTTATTTTATTAACATTTTTTTCTTTATGGTTTTTGCCTATGCTCTCTGACTTTACTGTCTATTCATTAAGAAATGATTGCATTTTTTTTGTGCAATTGATATATTTAATATACTTA
>CAMTAF010000036.1 GCA_947066955.1 uncultured Hungatella sp. | reverse complement strand
AGAGAAAATCTCCCCTACTTAATTGCGCACGGGGCGGAAAGGAAATGTGGCCGCTGGCGCGGCCCCGCCCCGGCGCAGCGAGTAGGGGGAAAGGTCTCCCCTACTCGATTCCGCACGGGCCCCGAGAGGAGTTTTGCCAGCAAAGCTGGCCGGGGCCCGGCGCAGCGAGTAGGGGAAAGGCCTCCCCTACTCGATTGCACACGGGGCGGAAAGGAAATGTGGCCGCTTGCGCGGCCCCGCTCTGGCGCAGCGAGTAGGGGGAAAGGTCTCTCCTACTCGATTGCACAGGCCCGCGGAGCAACATATGTATTGACAGATTTTCCACAGGTGAATTATACTAATATCATGAGGAGAGGATATACTTATGAATAAATTAAAAGCAGTGAATTATCAAAAGGAAAAACGTAGGACCGTCACAGGGATCGCCGCCTCGGTGTTTGTGCTGGCAGTAGGGCTGATTTTTGCTCTGACAGGCCTTTTTTTCTATATGGACGCCGTGGGACAGGCCGCGGCGGCCCAGAAGAGGGAGGAGGCTTTTGATCCCTGGGCTGACAGTGAAAAAAACGGCAGGATTTCCTGGAAGACCGTGGAGATCACCGGGCTGACAGAGGAGTTCGCAGCAGATTTTAAGGAGACTTACCACTATTATTTTGCATTTGACCAGGGCTGGCGTCCTTTTATCATCAAGATGAAAGGAGACTTGGGGGAGGAATTTCAGCCTTATACGGACTACGTATATGAGGACGGAGCTCAGGAGCCGGAGCCCATGGACGTGAGAGGGGTGGCGATTCCCATTGAGGATGATATCCGGGAGTTTGCCATTGAGTGTCTGAACCTTCTCTATGATGAAGAATTTGTCACAGACAATAATTTTGAGGATTACATGGGAGTCAGCCTTTTAGACACCACCGGCAAGCCTGTGGGGAGGGCGGACTTTGACGCGGGAGGCGGTTTTGCCATATTAGGGGCTGTGTTCACGGCTCTGGGCATCCTGTGCCTGGTGATCAATATCAAGAACAGGCAGAAGGTGATTGCGGATGAGCAGAGGGAAAGGGAAAATATGCGCCGCATGGCCGCTTGGCAGAGCAGCCCTCAGCAGGATGACCGGTACAGGTGGGCGGAAGGCGGCGAAACGTACCAGACCGGAGAGAACCAGGACATGGGGGGAACGGGCGGTCAGACCTTCTTCGGAGACCAGGAGGCAGAGGAGGGCTGGAGAGCCGCAGGAGGTCAGGACCTGGAAGGCGGCAGTCAGTCCTATTATGCAGGCGGCGTGAGGCTGATCCCTTTAAAGAAGAGCAATATGTTCCTGGGGATTCTGGGAGCTGTGGGAGGCTCTCTCATCGGCGTGCTTTTGTGGCTGGGCATCAGCCTGATGGGGTTTATCGCCGGAATCGCGGGCTTTGTCATGCTGAAGTTCGCCCTTCTCGGCTATGAGAAGCTGTCCGGAAGGCTGGACAAGAAAGGGGCGGTGATATCCCTGATTATTGCCGCGTGTATGGTGTTTTTTGCCAATGTGCTGGATTACGTGGTTACCATCTGCCGGGCATTTTTCCAGTGGGAGGCCAGCCTGGACACGGTTCTCTACGTGATCGGGAATTTTGGGACACTGATGACAAAGGCAGACTGCTGGGGCGGTTTTGCCCTGAATCTGATTATCGGCTATGCTCTGTCCATCTGGTCCAGCTTCCAGCTGATCGGAAAGATTTTGAGGTATAAAGAATAAAAAGAAAGGGGAAAATGCTATGATCGTGATCAAAAGAGACAAGGTGTCGGATATTCTGGATAAAAAGGCAAAGCCCGCTGCTGTTTGTCGGAGCGGAGAGACCGTGGTTTTTGAAACCAGGGACTGTTATGACGACGCCGTGGTCAGCGAGGAGAGGCCGCTGGGCGACAAGGAGGATCCGCTGGAGAATCCGGCCACAGGTCCCCTGTATGTGGAGGACGCCCAGCCGGGGGATATTCTCAAGGTGGAGATCCTGGATATCGTGCCCAGGTCCTGGGGAGTTATGAGATCCTCGCCCACAGCAGGGGTGTTCCGCGAGGATTTCCGCGACAGGACCGCAAGGATATTTGAACTGAAAGACGGCAGGACCGTGTTCGACGACAAGGTGACCCTGGAACTGGACACCATGATCGGAGTTATCGGCACCGCTCCGGCTGAGGACGGGATCACCACGGACACGCCGGAGAGCCACGGCGGCAATATGGACTGCAAAAAGATCGTCAAGGGCTCCATCCTGTATCTCCCGGTAAATGTCCCTGGCGCCCTTCTGTCCATAGGGGATCTCCACGGGCTTATGGGCGACGGGGAAGTGATGATCTGTGGCCTGGAGACAGGAGGCGAGGTGACGGTAAAGGTGACAGTGGTAAAGGGCTGTCAGCTGCCCACTCCTTTTTTGTATTGCCGGGGGGATGTGATGACCATCCAGTCGGCAGCTACCCTGGACGGCGCCGGGGACATGGCGGCAAAAGCCATGAAGGAGTTTGTAAAGAGGGCTGCGGGGAAAGATGACTTAGAGGCAGGAATGCTCATGTCCCTGCTGTCCAACATGGCCGTGTGCCAGGTCGTGGATCCATTGAAGACCGTCAGAGTGGAATTCCCCCTAAAAGTCCTGGAAGCCTACGGCTACAGGCTACCGTAGGAGGACGGCAAACGCGAAGCGTTTTTAAGATGCCGTCCGACGAACTGGCAGGTGACGCGAAGCGGCGCGTGCCGCTACCTTGGAAAAAGGAGAAATTGATATGATAGAGCAGCAGACAATAGACGAATTCCTGACAGTTCTGTCCTCAAAACAGCCCACGCCCGGCGGAGGAGGAGCCTCCGCCCTGGCAGGGGCTCTGGGCACAGCCCTGGGCCTTATGGTGGGGAACCTGACTGTGGGAAAGAAAAAGTATGCGGACGTGGAGGCAGAGGTAAGATCCATGATGAAGCGTCTGGAAGAGCTGCAGAGGGAGATGGTCTGCCTGGCCGACGAGGATGCCAGGGCCTTTGCCCCTCTGGCGGCGGCCTACGGCCTTCCCGCAGGAACCGAGGAGGAGAAAGCCAGGAAAGCCCAGGTCATGGAGGAGAACCTTCTTGCGGCCAGCCTGGTTCCCGTCAGGATCATGGAGCTGGCGGCGGAGATTCTTGCCATTTTAAAAGAACTGGAGAAAAAGGGCAGCGTCATGGCGGTGAGCGATGTGGGAGTGGCAGCGCAGTTTGCCAGGACCGCGGTGACCGGCGCAGTGATGAACGTGTACATCAACACAAAATCCATGAAGAACAGAGAGAAAGCCGGTGAGATCGACGCCAGGGCCGGGAAGGCCATGGAGGAAGGACTGGCTCTGGCAGATGAGATCTATGGCAGCGTGCTGGGACGTCTGAAAGGAGGAAGGTAAACGCGAAGCGTTTTTAGGATGCCTTCCGACGAGTTGGCAGGTGCCGCGAAAGCGGCGCGTGCCGATACTTTGAAAGGAGGAAGGCAAACGCGAAGCGTTTTTAGGATGCCTTCCGACGAGTTGGCAGGTGCCGCGAAAGCGGTGCGTGCCGATACTTTGAAAGGAAATGAGAAGCATGATCGTATTAAAAGGGGCAGAGGTTTCTGCCAGGATCAAAGAACAGGTTCAGGAAATGATGAAGGGATTGGATGGGAAGATTCCCCGGCTGGCCATTGTCCGTGTGGGAGAGAGGCCGGACGATCTGTCTTATGAGAGGGGAGCCATAAAAAAGATGGCTTCCTTCGGCCTGGAGGCAAAGTCCTTCCCGTTTCCGGAGGATATAAGCAATCAGGAATTTCAAGAGGAATTCCAGAAGATCAACAGAGATCCGGAGGTGTCGGGGATCCTTCTTCTGCGCCCTCTGCCAAAGCATATCTGCGAGGCGGACATAGAGAAACTTATAGATCCGCGTAAGGATCTTGACGGCATATCCCCGGCCAATATCGCAAAAGTGTTTGCCGGGGATGCCACAGGGTTTGCCCCCTGCACCGCCGAGGCTGTGGTGGAGGTTTTAAAAGCCAACAACATTCCCATAGCCGGAAAGCGGGCAGTGATCGTGGGCAGAAGCATGGTGGTGGGAAAGCCCCTTGCCATGCTTCTCATGAAGGAAAATGCCACCGTGACCGTGTGTCACACAAAGACCGCGGATCTTGCGGGAACCTGTCGGATGGGAGAGATTCTGGTAGCTGCCGCGGGCCGGGCGAAGATGCTGGATGGCAGCTATGTAGGCGACGGGGCCGTGGTGATCGACGTGGGAATCAATGTGGATGATGAGGGAAAACTGTGCGGAGACGTAGATTTTGAATCCATTGAACAAAAGGCCTCCATGGCCACCCCTGTGCCCGGCGGAGTTGGGGCCGTGACCACGGCGGTTCTGGCCAGACATCTGGTTCTGGCGGCTGTGAGTGCGCGCTGATTGGCCGCGCCGGAAAGCGGATAGGCACTGCCTGACAGGCAGACAGTTTCACAAAAGATTCTATGTGCAGGGCTTCCGGAGAATATCTTCGGACTCTGCTCATTTTTATGCGCAGGGGCCCCGCTCTCCTTTTCTCCATGTATAAAATCAGCAGAAGGCAGGAACAATAAACTACATATCTGAGAGACAAGCATTTTACGAAAAAAGGAGACGAAAGACATGTGGGGTATTGTGATCGCACTGGTTTCCGGTGCGCTGATGAGCATTCAGGGAGTTTTTAACACAGAGGTGACAAAGCAGACCAGCATCTGGGTGTCTTCGGGGTGGGTGCAGCTTACGGCCTTCCTCACCTGCCTGGCAATGTGGCTGTGCACGGGGAGGGAGCAGATTGGCGGCCTCGGCCAGGTGCAGCCCTGGTACATGCTGACGGGAGGTGTCATAGGAGCCCTGATCACGTACACGGTGATAAAAAGCGTGGGAAGCTTAGGCCCGGCCCGCTCCGCCCTTTTGATTGTGGTGGCGCAGATCATTGTGGCTTATGGGATTGAGGTCTTTGGCCTTTTCGGAGTGGAGAAAGCAGGGCTGGAGTGGAAGAAGCTGATCGGCGCGGCAGTGGCTATCGCGGGAATTGTCATTTTTCGATATTGACATAAAATGTGCTTGTATTTGGACCGGGATTTGGGTAGAATAGAGTCAGGCTGAAGATGGTATTCTCCGACAACATGACAGGCGCCGCAGGCGGCGCGTGCCGATACCTATTATACTAGGAGGAATACCATGAAAAAAAAGAAGATTCGGTACCTGTTGACAGTCATATGCATGTTGGCTGCAGGCATATGTTATAGTTGCGGCAGAACCGGAAAGGCAGATCCAGAAAGCCAGATCCTGACCGTGGAGCTTGACACCGGTGAGCCGGAGGAAGGGACAAAAGGAGAAAACGGACTGATATCAGCTGAGAGTGAGGCAGGGACACAATCCGCCGCAGAACAGGAGGAAAGAGTCCCGGAAGAGTCGCCGTCTCGGCAGACCGAATCGGTCCGTTTCTATGTACATATCTGCGGAGAGGTGCGCAATCCCGGGGTCTACCAGTTAGAGCCGGGAAGCAGGATCTTTCAGGCAGTGGAGATGGCAGGCGGATTTACACAGGAGGCAGCGGCGGACTGTCTGAACATGGCCCAGGAGACGGCGGACGGGATGAAGATCACGGTGCCGTCAAAGGAGGAGGCAGACGGAGAAGGAACATGGATTCAGATGCCGAACCCAGCGGCAGGGGGAACCCTGGGGCAGCAGGCGCCGCAGCAGAAGATCAATCTCAACACGGCCGGCAAGGAAGAGCTGATGAGCCTTAAGGGAATCGGCGAAGCCAAAGCGGAGTCGATCATCCGCTACCGGGAGGAACAGGGACCTTTTAAGAGCATTGAGGAGGTCATGAATATACCCGGGATCAAGGAGGCCGCTTTTCAGAAGATAAAAGACGATATCACAGTATAAAGAGCAACAGCCGAGATTGGCTGTGAGATACGGCAGAGGACAGACAGATCCTAGGACAGAGGAGCAGGAAGAGGTGGGGACATGGCAAAGGTTTTGGTTGTAGATGACGAAAAATTGATCGTCAAAGGAATCCGTTTCAGCCTGGAGCAGGATGGGATGGAAGTTGACTGCGCATATGACGGGGAGGAGGCCATCAGCAAGGCGAAAGAGACAGAGTATGATGTGATCCTCCTGGATGTGATGCTCCCAAAGGCAGACGGCTACGAGGTGTGCCAGACCATCCGGGAATTTTCAGAGGTTCCCATCATCATGGTCACTGCCAAGGGCGGAGACATGGATAAGATCCTGGGGCTGGAGTACGGGGCGGACGACTATATCACCAAGCCCTTTAACATCCTGGAGGTGAAGGCCCGAATCAAGGCTATCCTGCGCCGCAATTCCAAGCAGAAGAGCCGGTCCAAGGCTTCGGAAAGCCGGACCATCACGGCAGGCAGCTTAAAGCTGGACAGGGACGGGAGAAGGGTGTTTGTGGGGGAGAAGGAGATCAACCTGACGGCCAAGGAGTTCGACCTTCTGGAGCTTCTGGCCTGCAACCCTAACAAGGTCTACAGCAGGGAGTCCCTCTTAGGTTATGTGTGGGGCAACAAGGCCATGGATTCCGGGGACGTGCGGACCGTGGATGTCCATGTCAGAAGGCTGAGGGAGAAGATCGAGCCCAGCCCCAGCGCGCCCCGGTTCGTCCACACAAAATGGGGAGTGGGCTATTATTTTCGGGCTCAAGGGTGAGAGGAAAAACGAATGGCTGGTATTTTTGATGAAAATAATATGCTGGAGGTTTTGGGGAGATGCCTTCCTCAGGGGGAAGCCCTTCTGGCAGGCATACACGCTATCACACTCCAGATCAACAAAAAGAAGACCTCCAGGTTTGACGTGTATATGGGCATCACCGGGGGTTATCTGGTAGTGGCGGAGTGTGAAGAGCGCAGGTATCTAAATGAATTCTATCATATTCCGGATCTGAGAAAGACCGTGGCCGAGGATGTGGGCACCTGCTTTCCCCTGGCCGAGATCAAAAACTGCGAGATAAAAAATGCTATTATGGGCGCAGTCAACTGCTCCATCACATTAGGGGATGGCAGCTTTCTCAAAATCCAGCTTCCAAAGCTGGGAGGCCTGGGAGGGGGCATGCCTCACCACAAGGAGTACAGGGAAAAGATACTGGAGAGGCTCAGGGCTTTGAGCGATACATAAATGCGCCGATGCGCACGCGGATCGGTACCCTGGACGAGTACATGATTAGGAGGACATGCAGATGGCGGATAGGATCAGGCAGGCGGTTATGGAAGATTTGGAGAGGCTCACCCAGGTGGAGGCCCTGTGCTTTCCCCCTGCGGAAGCTGCGGGGCGGGAGGCCTTAAAGGCCAGGCTCCAGACCTTTCCGGATTGCTTTTTTGTGGCAGAGAGGGACGGGCTGATCGTTGGATTTATCAACGGCGCGGCCACGGATGAGAGGACCATTCGGGATGAGATGTTTGAAGATGCTTCCCTTCACCGGCCCATGGGGATGTACCAGAGCATTTTCGGTCTGGATGTGGCGCCGGAGTGGCAGCACCAGGGCATTGCCGGGCAGCTGATGGAGCATCTGATCCAGGATGCCCGCAGAAAGGGGAGAAAGGGGCTGATCCTGACCTGCAAGGACCCGCTGATCGGATTCTATGAGAGGTTCGGCTACAGAAAATTGGGCCTGTCCCTGTCGGTTCACGGCGGGGCCGTGTGGTATGACATGATCCTGGAGTTTGAGGCATGAAGATCACGGTGATCGCGGTGGGAAAGATCAAGGAACGTTTTTTTGAGGAGGCCGTAAAAGAGTACCAGAAGCGTCTGGGAAGGTACTGCAAGCTGGAGATCATCCAGGTGGCGGACGAGAAGACGCCTGACGGAGCCGGCCCCGCCCTGGAGGACCAGATCAGGGAGAGGGAAGGCCAGAGGATTCTGTCCCACATAAAGGACAAGGCCTATGTCATCGCTTTGGCCATAGAAGGGCGGATGCTGGACTCTGAGGAACTGGCGGACAAGATGGGGAACCTTGGGGTGAAAGGCGCGGACCATGTGATGTTTGTCATCGGAGGTTCCCTGGGACTGTCGGGACAGGTTATGGACCGGGCGGATTACCACTTAAGCTTTTCCAGGATGACATTTCCCCACCAGCTTATGAGGGTGATCCTCCTGGAACAGATCTACCGGGCTTACAGGATATTGAACCATCAGCCGTATCACAAGTAACCCTCTGTGATTTCAAGTTCCTCTGCGCAAGATATCCAGATATGTTTCATAGGCAAAGGTACGATTCCTGCTGGTGTCGGATGTTTGTACCAGAATACCGGCAGCGACACTTTCCAAAACGGCGAGCTGAGAATTAGCTTTTACAAGTAAACTTACGATATCCTCCGTCAGATCAATAGGAGGAGCCGGTGGCAGAGGATTTGGCGCGAAAGACTTTTTTGTGGTGCATGGAAAGAGGGTAAGCGATAACCTCCGGTTTTTAGAAAGGGGACTAATCCGAAATTGCAAGGGAGAAAAGTATGCCAGTTAATATAGCAGAAACGTTTGAGTTGTTGTCTGATAAAAACAATAATGTCGCGTACAAAGCATTGCAAGAGTTACAAAAAGAAAGTGAAAAAACGAATTGCGTTTATGCTTATATGGACAGATTGGGAGATATGCTTGACAGTGATAATTCCTATATCCGTACCAGAGGGCTTACTTTGCTTGCCTATAATGCGAGATGGGATATGGATAATAAGATAGACGAGATTATTGACCAATATTTGAAACATATAACGGATGTTAAGCCGATTACGGCAAGACAGTGTATCAAGCTGCTGCCCATGATCGCAAGGGATAAGCCGGAGTTGAGAAATGACATTTGTTCGGCGCTGCAGAAGGCAGATACATCTTTTTATGATAATAGCATGCAGTCGTTGGTTTATAAGGATATCCAAAAAGCATTGAAGGAAATACAGAAACTATAAAAAGAGAGAATGCTTCTTCGTGTTCCGGATGAGGACGCAATATTATTACAGAATTCTTCAGGCGCCAAAGAAAGATGAAGTAATCTCGGATTCTTTACGACACCCCCATGACAGCGCATCTTTCATGGGGGTGGTTCACGCGTGGGCCTCTTCGGGCAGGCAGGCGGCAAAGCAGAACGCCGCCCCAGTGCGCGGCCCCTGAACTTTACTGGGAAGTGCACTGCCCCTTCTTCCGGAACGCCTCTGTTATAGGCAGCCCGGTGCCGTAGTCCAGCTGGCGGGGCTCATACTCCTCATTTTCTCGCTGCCTTGTCATGAGGCGGCTGTCCCAGGTTTTGTCTTCAGGAAAACTGTTCCAGGGACGGTTTTCCCAGTAGTACCCCCGGAAGGGATCCCTGGTGTCATACATGTTGTCCAGGAGGGCTTTGTGGAGGCGCCGCTTCTCCGATGCGGGAAAATCAGGGTCCAGGATCCGGTTGTTCATCTCCTCGGGATCTTCTTTCAGGTCATAGAGCTCATCGGATGTCATCAGGTTGATAACCAGCTTATACCGGCCGTCAAAGACACAGCGCACAGGCTGATAGCCGCCAAAGCCGTCGTGGTCAACCTCATACCGGCCGAATTCCATAAACACATAGTCATTGGTTCTTTTTCCTGTCTTCAATTCTTCGAAGATGCTTTTCCCCTCAAAAACCTTAGGCTTCGGCGCCTGGAAGATATCGAAAATCGTGGGAGCCAGATTGATATGGGACACAGGGTTGGAGTCAACCTGGTTTTGCCCGAATCCTCGTATAATAAGGGGGATGTGGGTGATCTCCTGGTACATGGCAGGCCCTTTCTGGGTCAGGGAGTGGGAGTAAAGCATATCGCCGTGGTCTGAGGTGTAGATCACCACCGCGTCCCGGGCATACCGGTCAACAGCCTCCAGCACCCGTCCCATCTCATAGTCCGCGAAGCTGTTGCACCCGAGAAAGTACTTGAAATTCATGGAAAAGTCCGGGGAGGCGGCTTTCATGTAATTCTCCCCTGCCCAGATTCTGTGGTGCTCCGGCTTGTCTGCCAGGGTGTCTCCCAGATTCCGGCTCCGGGGGAACTGGTAGTTTTCGTACCTGGACCAGAACCGTTTGGGGCAGAGACAGGGGTCGTGAGGCTCATCGTAGGAGACCACCAGGAAGTAATCCTCAGAGCAATCCTGATGTTCTTCCAAAAAACGGATGGCTCTGTCGGAGCAGCGGTGGCCGTAGGTAAATTCTTCGCTGATGTCAGACTGTTCCATGGTTTGGGCCTGGCGGGAGAGAAGGCGCTCTTGCGGGGTCAATTCATCCAGGTAATTGCGCATATCGTACCAGTAATCCGGATCCCAGCCATCCGCAGGGCGGCCCAGGCCGAAGTAGTCCCCTCCGTCCAGATGCCATTTTCCGATGTAAGCGGTGCGGACGCCCAAGTCCGTCAGGCGCCGCCCCATATTCTGGACATTGTCGGACAGTCCCATGCAGTTGGACCATCCGGCGCAGGAGTGGGGGTAGCTTCCGGTGAAAATGGCAGAGCGGGCCGGCTGGCACACGGGCTGGGTAGTGTAGGCCTGGCTGAAGCGGATGCCCTCAGCGGCCAGCCGGTCTAAGTTAGGGGTGTACATGTCCGGGTTGCCATAGCATCCCAGCATATCGGCCCGGGTGGTATCAGTCATCAGAAGAATCACTTTTTTGCTCATCAGATAAATCTCCTTTCGGTGAATCAGAGCGTTTTAAGCTCTGTTGATATTTATAGCTTTTCGGCGACATGCCTGTCACCTTTTTAAATACTTTGCTGAAATAATAAGCGCTCTCGAATCCCAGCTGATCCGCGATCTCATAGATTAAGTACTGTCCCGACTCAATCAGCTCTTTGGCCTGCTCAATCTTTACCTCTGCGATGTAGTCGGACACGGTCTGGTTCATATACCGGCTGAAAGTGCTGCTCAAGTGCCCGGAGCTGATCTTGAGATAGTTGGCGATATCCGACAAGGTCAGCTTCTCCTTATAGTGGTCATGGATATAGCGCTTTGCCAGATACACCAGCTTGTCTGAGCGCCGCTCTCTTCTGTCTGCCAGGAGGGCGCAGACTTTTTCCCGGAAGCTGTCCAGCCAGACCAGGATATCATCCAGGCTGCCAAGCCGGGCCAGCTGCTCGGCGATGTTGATGCTGTAGGGAAATTCGGCGCTCTCCGCGATGTCATTTTGCAGCTGGTCCCGGAGATAGGCGTAGATATTAATGCAGGCGCTTAATGCCTGGGGTTTGTTGGGCTTGTACTGGGCAAACAGTTCCGTCAGCTCCTGGAAAATCTTTCTCAGGGCCTGGCTGTCGTTCTCCTGGACAGCGGCGGACATGGACTTCTTCAGAAAGTTGATATTAAATTCCCGCTCCTCGGCCTGTCCCGGACAGGTCCCGTGATCTCTGTAAAATGTGACCCGGGAGGCAGAGTTATAGTAGCAGTGGTCCAGGGCGCTCCGGGCCTCGGCAAAAGCCTGGGGAAGCTGTGAGAGATCCGTCTTTTTCAGGCTGATGCCAAAAAGGGCGGTGAGGGCAAAATAGGTGCTTAAGGCCATGTTCACTTTGGCGCAGAAGTCAGCCAGGGATTTTTCATTGCCGCTCTCTGCTTTTGGGCAGACCACCATAAGGCGGGTGTCCTTCTGGGGCTCCAGTATGGCGTGGCCGGAAAAATAGCGGGCCCCGATGCCCGAGACCACATCCTGGAGCTGGCTGGAAATAAAGGGGAAATCGTAATTTTCCGTCTGTCCGAAAAGGATTTCCTCGGGCTTCATCTGGAACAGGATCAGGTAGGCGCAAGGGTAGCTGGCCGCGATTTCCAGATTAACAGGAAAGTCCGTCTCCGGAGGATTCAGGATCAGCTGGGAAAAGTAATTGTGCTCCAGCTGCTTTTTATTGTCCTCCAGGAGAAGATTGTACAGTTCTTTATTGTGATGGCTTTCCATGCGGGAACAATGCTCCTTGGCCCTGTCCAGCGCCTGAATCAGTTCCTGGGGTTTTAGATCCAGCTTAACCAGGTAGTCGATGGCGCCTAAGTGGAGGGCCTGCTTGGCCAGCTGAAAATCCTCCAGATTCGTAAGGCAGATAAAGGCGAATTCCAGGTTCCTTTCCTTGCAGGCTTCGATTACCTCCAGGCCGTTCATGACGGGCATGCGGATGTCGGTTATGACGATATCCGGCTTTGTCTCCAGGATTAAATCAATGGCCGTCTGGCCGTTAGTGGCCTTTCCTACAATGGCGCAGTCGTAGTCCTCCCAGCAGATTAAAGACGCGATGCCGGTAAGGATCAAAGGTTCATCATCAATCAAAATTACTCGGTACATAGCAAGCTCCTGTCAGTTGTATTGTTGATCGTGGACAAATTCCAGAGGAAGGGATACGGTGACGCAGGTGTAGACTCCCACCTGGCTGTCAATACGGAGGCCATACTGATCTCCGTACACAAGCTTGATCCGCCGGTCCACATTGGGGAGGCCGATCCCGCTCATATAGTGCTTGGTGACCCGGGAGGTGTCGGTGAGCATGCGGGCGATATTTTCCTCCGACATGCCGATGCCGTTGTCCCGAACCTGCACGTAAAGCACCTGGTCTTCCGAGAAAACGCGGATTTGGATAAGCCCCGGATTTCCGCTGGGTTCAATGCCGGAGAAAATACTGTTCTCCACCAGAGGCTGGAGCGTCAGCTTAATGATCCCCGCGTCATAGAGAGACGGATCATCCACGGAGATATCCACATCAAAAAGTTCTATGTAGCGGACCTTCTCGATAGTAACATAGCTGTCGAGAAAGTCCAGTTCCTGGCGGACCGTCACCTTTTCGTTGAAGCCCTTGGCCATATTTTTCAGCAGGGAGGAAAGGGCAGAGACCACTTTTACAATCCCCGCGTTGTGCTGCATGGTGGCGATCCATTTGATGGAGTCAAGGGTGTTGTAGAGAAAATGGGGGTTGATCTGTGCCTGGAGCATCTTGATCTCCAGCCCCAGCTTTTCCTGCTCGTCGCGTATGCGGTTTTCCATCAGCTCCGAGACATGGGAGGACATCTGATTGATCTGACGGCCGATGACCCCCAGCTCATCATTGGTTTCAATGTCAGGGTTTGGCCTGAAATCCCCGGCCGAAATCACTTCCATGTGGTTGGTCAGGCGGGTGATGGGGCGGGTTAAATACCTTGTAAATAAAAGGGACAGGATAAAACCGATGGCGATGCTGGACAGAAAAACCAGCCCCACGGTGGCGTATATGGCTCTGGGATTCAGGGGCATCTGATCCAGAGGAAGGACCTCGCAGAGGATCAGGCCGCTGACGGGCTGGCGCTCCCATGTGAGAATGCAGTCTGTGCCGGAAAGGCGGGTTCTCAGACTGCCGGTCTGGGAGGTCAGGGAGGCCAGAAGGCCGGGAAACTCTTCCATGGAAAAGGAATCCATATTCATGTCGCCTACCACGGACAGATCATCTGTCATCACAAAGACGGATTTATCCTCAGGCAGCAGTTCTATGGCATCCCGGAACAGCTTCGGAGAGATGGCCAGGCAGACCCAGGCGTCGGCAGGACGGTCTTTTTTGGAATACTGAAGAGGCCTGATCAGCGGCAGAAGCTGGGGGTTGGCTATGGTGTTGATGGAAAAGGGGTTATCCTTTATGGTCAGGGTGTATTCCTGGATGTCTTTATTCAGCAGCTCCTCAAACCAGGGGGTATCCATGAGGCAGTCGGCGTCATTGTAGCTGCCGGAGGAAGTTCCGGCCTGAATAAACAGAGAGTCTTTCTCATATACCGTAATCTTGTATATGTACTGATTATATCCGGAGATGGCGCAGAGGTCTCGTAAGACCTGGGCGGCGTAGAGCTCCGACTGCTTGCTGACGCGGACATCGCTTCCGGAGAGAATGGAGGTGAGAAAGAGGGATTTCCGCCCGGCGCAGTTCTGGACAATATTGATCATCTCGTCACAGGCGGTCTCAAGCCGGAAGGAGAGGGAGTGAAGCCGGCTGACAGAGCTGGCGATTTCATTGGCGACCACGTCTTCTTTGTAGGAGGAGTAAGTGTAAATACTGATGATAAAGGCGATGCAGGTGATAATCAAAAGGTTGTAAAGAATCATCCGTTTTCGAAACGTAATTGGTATTTTTTTCATGGGACGCCTCCTCTCTTTCTCTATCATACACAATTAATTTTGTATTTACAAGAATAAAATTATACATTATATATAAAAAGTAACAGAATATGAAAAAAATGTATGTTTTTATTTTGGCTATTTTCAAAATCCCAAAAAAAGGAATCTTAATCCGAAAATAGTAGATTCAGATAAAAGAGGATTTTTGCTAAACTATACCTATCTGAGATCGAATCGATCAAAAAAGGAGGAGGAAAAAATCATGAGAAAAAGACAATTGATGGCAGTAGTTATGGCAGCGGCCTGCGGCACATTGGTAGCCTGCGGGGGCGGCAGTACGGCACCGGCGGAGAGCCAGGGAGGGGCAGCGCCCACCACGGCGGCGTCTTCCGGCCAGGATTCCGGTTCCGGCCAGGCTCAGGCGGGAGCTTCCGGCGGCAAGCAGGTACTGTCCGTGACCACATGGGATAACGAGTCAAGCCCCCAGTTCCAGGCTATTATTGACGCATATGAAGAGAAGAATCCCAACGTGGAGATCAAGATTATCGACACTTCCGCGGATGAGTACAACAATTCCCTGGGAATCAGCCTTTCCGCCGCGCAGCCGGATCCGGATGTGATCTGGGTTAAGGATATGGGTTCCATGCTCCAGATGGCAGACAAAGAGCAGCTGATGCCTATCGACGACTTTATCGCGAAAGACAACTTTGATATGTCCATCTACAAAGGGGCAGCGGAGCAGCTGATGTACAACGGGAAAGCCTATGCTCTTCCGTACAGAAACGACTGGTATGTTCTCTACTATAATAAGGATTTGTTTGACGCCGCAGGCGTGGAGTATCCTTCCAACGACATGACATGGGAGGAGTATTATGACCTGGCCGCCAAGATGACAAGCGGCGAGGGAAGCAGCAAGGTATACGGTTCTCATAATCACACCTGGCAGGCTCTGGTGACCAACTGGGCTGTTCAGGATGGGAAGCACACGGTTGTGGAAAAAGACTACAGTTTTATGAAGCACTGGTATGAGGAAGCCCTGGCTCTTCAGGATGCGGGATATATTCAGGACTACTCCACCTTAAAGACAGCGAATATCCACTACTCTTCTGTATTTAAGAATCAGCAGTGCGCCATGATGCCCATGGGAACCTGGTTTATCGCTACCATGATGCAGTCCCAGCAGGAGGGCGAGACAGACTTCAACTGGGGCGTTGCGAGAATTCCTCATCCGTCTGACACAGAGACCGGCTACACCGTAGGAGCCCTGACCCCCGTGGCCATCAGCGCGTTCACGGACCAGCCCGACTTGGCATGGGATTTTATAAAATTCGCATCCTCTGAGGAGGCGGCGGAGATCCTGGCAGAGCAGGGCGTGTTCACCGGCATTCCATCTGAGGCAGCTCTTCAGACCATCGCCAGCGCGGAGCTTTTCCCGGAGGGAGAGAGCAATGTGGAGGCTCTGGAATATGTGCACTATTCCTTCGACCGTCCTCTGGATCCCCAGATCGAGGAGATCCGCACCGTGCTCAACGAGGTTCATGAGATGATCATGATCCACTCCTACAGCGTGGATGAGGGAATCGCGGAGCTGACGGAGAGAGTGGCGGAGATCAAAGGCTGGAACTAAACATCAGAAGCGAATAGGCTCCTTGTAAACCTTGTAAAAAATACTCTCGGAATCCCGCAGAAATGAAAGGAGATTCCGAGAGTATATTAAAATCGGAGGTTGTGTATATGAACAACGGGAAGAACGGTTTTTTGACTTCCAAGCAGAGGCGGAAAATCCGGAATAATATGACAGGATACGCGTTTATCCTTCCAAACCTGATCGGCTACACCATATTTGTGTTTATCCCTGTAATATTCTCTTTCGTGCTGAGCGTTATGAGCTGGGATGGTTCCCAGAGGCCTATGACGTTTGTGGGACTGGCAAACTTTGCGGATATTTTCGGAGACAGAATCTTCCGGGGAACCCTGGTCCATACGGTAAGCTACGCCCTGATGACCGTTGTGCCCACCCTGATCCTGGCCCTTCTCCTGGCAGTGCTCTTAAACAATAAGATCAAGGGCGTGGCTGTCTTCCGTACAGCCTTTTATTTTCCCTACATCGCCTCCATCGTGGCAGTAGGCGCTGTGTGGAACATGCTGTTTCAGCCGGACTTCGGCCCTGTCAATGAGATCTTAAAATTTTTCGGCGTCGCCAATCCCCCCAGATGGGTTGTGGATAAGGACTGGGCCATGGTGGCCGTGTCCATCGTCAGCGTGTGGAAGTACATGGGTTACTACATGATCGTGTATTTAGCCGCCCTTCAGGGGATCTCCAACTCTTTGTACGAAGCTGCAAGTATCGACGGCGCCAACGGGTGGCAGAAGCTTTTGTATATCACCGTGCCCATGCTGACCCCCACCACGTTCTTCGTGCTGATCATGCTGACTATCCAGTGCTTCAAGGTCTTTGACCTGGTGTATGTCATGACAGGAGGCGGTCCCGGAAACGCTACCAAGACCCTGGTCAACTATATCTATGAAAAGGCATTTACCAGCTGGGAGTTCGGCCCTGCCAGCGCAGGCGCCATTGTGCTGTTTGCTATTGTGTTAGCCATCACTTTGATCCAGTTCAGCGGAGAGAAGAAATGGTCCAAGGACTTATAGGAGGGAAGACGTAATGAATACAAAGAGAAAAGTAACAAAGATCATCCTGTATGTTCTCTTGACCTGCCTGGCGGTGACCATGTTGGTTCCCTTTTACTGGATGGTAATCTCATCCCTGAAACTGAATAAGGATGTATTTTCCATTCCCATGAGATGGTGGCCGGAGACCATGCACCCGGAAAACTACAGCGTCATCTGGAAGAAGCTTCCCCTGATTATTTTCTTTAAAAATACCGCCAAGCTGACCATCATCACCACGGTGATCCAGCTGTGCACCAGCTGTTTTGCGGCATACGGATTTACCAAGTGCAGATTTGTGGGAAGAGACCTGATCTTCCTTATGTATGTAACCACCATAGCGGTTCCCTGGCAGGTGTACATGGTCCCCCAGTTTATCCTGGTGTCCAAGATGGGGCTTAACGATACTCATATCGGATTGATCCTCATGCAGGCCTTCTCCGCCTTTGGAGTGTTCCTCATCAGGCAGTTTTACATAAGCATCCCCGATGAGCTTTGCGAGGCAGCGAGGATCGACGGCCTCAATGAATTCGGCATTTTCCGCAAGATTGTCTTCCCTCTGGGAAAACCGGCTATGGCGACCCTGACCATCTTCACCTTCACCAATGTGTGGAATGACTTTATGGGCCCGTTGATCTACTTAAAGACCAAAGAGCTGAAGACCGTCCAGCTTGGTATCCGCATGTTTATCTCCCAGTACGGAGCCGACTATGCGTGGATCATGGCAGCGTCGGTGTGCTCCCTGATTCCCATTGTGATCGTGTTCTTAAGCTGCCAGCGGTTCTTCGTAGAAGGCGTGGCTGCCAGCGGCATCAAGGGATAACATTTACCAAAAGGAGGAAGTGATAAATTATGGCTCAGACTTTCGAGTCAATGATGAAATATCCGGCAGCAGATGAGAAGATGGCCAGAGAGGCCATGGATGAGGCTGTGAGGATTGTCCGGGCAGATTTGCCGGTGTTTACGAAAAAGTTTCCGTCTTCCAACAGCTTCGACGGGTTTTACCAGGCCACGGAGAATGTAGAGTGGACCACAGGATTCTGGACAGGGTCCATCTGGCTGGCCTATGAGCATACAAAGGATGAGGCTTTTAAAGACGCGGCCCTGGTTCAGGTGGACAGCTTCCTTGACCGGATTAAAAATAAAATCGATGTGAACCACCATGACATGGGATTTCTCTTCAGCCTTTCCTGCGTTGCTGCCTACAAGCTGGCAGGCAGCCAGAAGGGAAAGGAAGCGGCGCTGCTGGCCGCGGATCACCTGGCGGAAAGGTACCGGGAGAAGGGACAGTTTTTGCAGGCATGGGGCAATGTGGGAGAGCCTTCCGAGTACAGGCTGATCATTGACTGCCTGCTGAACCTCCCCATCCTCTACTGGGCCAGTGAGGTGACAGGGGAGAAGCGCTATGCCCAGATGGCGGAGAACCATATAAAAACCGCTATGAAGTGCGTTCTCAGGGAGGACGATTCCACATACCACACTTATTTTATCAACATGGACACAGGAGAGCCGGCTTACGGCGTGACTCACCAGGGGAACCGGAACAATTCGGCCTGGGCAAGAGGGCAGGCGTGGGGAATCTACGGGATCGCCTTAAGCTACCATTACCTGAAAGACCGGTCCTATCTTGACCTGTTCCGCAGAGTCACCGATTTCTTCATTAAGCATCTTCCCGAGGATCTGATTCCCTACTGGGATTTTGATTTCGACACAGGAAGTGAGGAACCCAGGGATTCCTCTGCCGCGGCAGTGGCGGTGTGCGGGATTCTGGAGATGATCAAGTACTTAGATGAGGAAGAGGCCAAAAAGTACCGGGCCGCGGCGGACCGGATCATGGCTGCCCTGATCAGCCGGTGCGGGAACAGGGACTTAGAGAAATCCAACGGTATTTTGCTTCATGGAACTTATGCCAGAGATTCCAAAGAGAATACCTGTAAAGACAGGGGTGTGGACGAGTGCAACACCTGGGGCGATTACTTCTATATGGAAGCCCTGACCAGGATGCTGTCGGACTGGAATATGTACTGGTAACAGGAAAGGAACTGCCATGAAGACGAATTTAATCTATATCTTCGCGGACCAATGGCGCTACCACGCCATGGGCTGTGTCCATGAGGACCAGGCGGTCACCCCCAACATGGATGAATTTGCAGGGGAAAGCCTTTGCTTTGATCACGCTTACAGCACCTTTCCCCTCTGTACTCCCCACAGGGGCAGTCTGATGACAGGCAAGTATCCTTTTTCCATCGGTCTGTGGACCAACTGCAAGATCGGCCTGGAGGAGAAGCTGATGCTGAAGCCTCAGGAGACCTGCATCGGCAATGTGTTAAAGGGCGGGGGATACGACACAGCCTACATCGGAAAATGGCACCTGGACGCGTCGGAACTCAACTTTACCAGCTGTCCCGAATCCGGGGCCAAGAACTGGGATGCCTACACGCCTCCGGGGGAGCGGCGCCAGGGATTTGACTACTGGCTCTCCTACGGGGCCTGCGACGACCACTTAAATCCCCACTACTGGGCGGACTCGCCAAAGCAGATCCGTCCGGGGAAATGGTCGGCGGAGTATGAGACGGACAAAGCCCTGGAGTATCTGGAAGCCCACAGGGAGAGCGAGAAGCCCTTTGCCCTGTTTTTATCCTACAATCCTCCCCACCTGCCCTATAAGCTGGTGCCTGAGAAATATTATGAAAAATTCCGTGACCTGGAGATTCAATGGCGGCCCAATGTGCCGGACTGGAAGCGGACGCCGGAGATGGAGGTGATCGCGAGGCAGTATTTTGCCGCCGTCAATGGGATCGATGAGCAGTTTGGGCGGATTTTAGCCTATCTGCGGGAAAATCAGATGGAGGAGAACACCCTGGTCGTGCTGTCGGCGGACCACGGGGAGATGCTGGGGTCCCACGGGCTGATGAGCAAGAATGTGTGGTACGAGGAGTCCATCCATATTCCGCTGCTGATGAGGCAGAAAAATAGAATCGCGCCCGGCAGGAATGATGTGATCTTTGCCAGCCCCGACCATATGCCTACCCTGCTGGAATATCTGGGCCTGCCTGTGCCTGACACTTGTGAGGGCATCAGCCATGCCGCCTCCCTGCTGGGGCAGAAGGAGCAGGCGCCGGACCATATGTTTCTCTGTTCCTACCCGGGAAGCGCGGAAAGCGTATCCGCTTACGCGAAACTGGGCCTGACCCACAAGGCCTGCGGTTGGAGGGGAATCAAGACGCCGGACTGCACCTATGTGATCACCAACGGCTATATGCCGGATGAGAAGCAGGAGGAATACCTGTATGACGACAGACAGGATCCATGGCAGCTCCATCCCCTGGTCATCGAAAGAGACTGTGAGGATCCCAGGGTTGTGGAGTTCCGCGAACTGTTAAAAGGATATCTGGACATGTTAGATGACCCGTTTTTGTGGAATAAAAAGCGAGAGGGGGAGTGACCATGTTAGATGAGAGACAGAGAGCGCAGTGGAACAGATTTCGGGAAAAGATGGGAGTAGATGCCGCTCAGAGAAAACAGCGGGCAGAGTTGAGCAGAACGTACTGGCCCGATGAATGCGCCCTCACTATGAAGACGGCAGACGAGGTGCTGGACCACACATTTTTATTCCAGCTTCCCTGGGATATGGAACAGACGCAGGAGCCTGTCCATTTTTCGCAGGAGATTGGCTGGAAATACGTGTTCCGAAATGATCCGGAGTTTGCCTATCAGATGTGCCGGCACCGGTACTGGATCTGCCTTGGGCAGGCTTACGGCCTCACAGGGGAAGAAAAATACGCCAAGGAGCTGGCGGATCAGCTTCTGGACTGGGTAAAGAGAGTGCCATGGACCGAAGAGAATGAGAGCCTGGCCTGGAGAACCCTGGAGGCAGGCCTCCGGGCGGATTACTGGGTGCGGGCTATGGCCCTGTGCGCGGACAGCCCCGCGGTGACGGAGGAAGTGGCGGCAGCCTTTCTGGAGGCCATGGAGGTTCACGCAAAGAGGCTGTTTGACAATCCCAAGACCGGGTTTTCCAGGAAGAGCAACTGGGGTGTCATGGAGTTTGCCGGGCTGTATGTGCTGGGCTTTCTTCTGGATAATAAAGAGTATGTGGAGCGGTCCCGCTGGTATCTAAAACACGGGCTTCAAGTCCAGGTGATGGACGACGGGATGCACTGGGAGGCTTCTCCTATGTATCACAATGAGGTGCTGATGGCCTACCTGGAGGTGCTGCGGGTTGCCGGGATCTGGGGGGATGAGCCATTTTCCAGGGAAGAAACGGAAATCATCGAGAAGATGGCCATGACCACCATGAACCTTATGACTCCGGCGAAACGCCAGCCTATGACCGGGGATTCCGATGACACGGATGTGAGGGATCTGTTAAGCCAGGCAGCCCTGCTTCTGGGAAGCGGCAGGCTGAAGGCCGGCGGCTTTGAGAACCTGGATTACGAGAGCATCTGGCTTTTCGGCCCTGAGGGGTTTGAAAATTACCGGAATTTAAAACCTTCGGAAGTCAGGCCGGGCCTCGTGGAACTGCCTGATTCCGGCCAGGTGGCAGCCCGGGACAGCTGGGGAGAGGAGGCTAACTGGCTGTATTTTGTCAACGGGCCATTAGGAGGGGGACACGGACACCAGGACAAACTGCACATCGGATTTTGGATGAACGGGGAGGAGGTGCTCACGGACAGCGGGCGCTATACCTACACGGATGTCCCCATCCGATACAGGCTGAAGGCGGCCCGGGCCCACAATGTGCCTATGATCAGAGGTCTGGAATACGCGGACAGCAAAGATACCTGGACCTACGAGTCCCTGCCCCAGTGTCTGCCCAACCGGGTATGCCAGAAAGGCGAATACCTGTATGTGGAAGGATCCCACGGGGGCTACGGGGATCAGGGGATCCTGGTAAGACGGCGGATCGTGGCAGTGGGATGGGATATCCTGGCTGTCAGCGATACCTTTTTGGGAAATATGCCAAAGGAGATTATCCAGAGCTTTCATTTCGGGGAGACCATCCAATTGTCCGGGACAGAAGAGGAAGTGCGGGGCAAGGGCCAGAGATGCGGCTTTGCCATGAGAGCTTTCGCAGATGGAAAGGAAGCCGCCATGGAGCTTGGGACAGCTCCCATTTCCCGGCATTACAATCAGCTTGGGCAGACTGGAGAGCTGGTTGTGGGCGGGAAAGCCGCCAGGACGCTGACCACGTTTCTTGTGAGATGCCGGCAGGATCAACCGGTGAAAGTCACTGGGGAGACTGTGTGCAACGGGGTCAGCGGCAAAGAGCTGAGTCCTCTGGAGGCAGAAGGATATGTGATCGAGACAGGAACCAGAAGGATCGGTTTCGTATTGATGCATCAGGAGGTGGGAAATCAGGCTGATTACAACGGCATCAGGGGCGGATTTGGCCTTGGCAGAACCATGGTCATGGATCTGAGTCAGGAGACAGACCACATGACGGTTCTGTCGTGGTAGGAGGAAGGCAAACGCGAAGCGGCGCGTGCCGATACATAAAAAAGGAGGGAATGGATCATGTATGTTCAAAAGAGATTGCGCCGGAAGATCAGCGCGGCCATGGCCGTGGTGATGGTTCTGGGGAATTCTGTGAGCGCGGCGGCGGCTCCTGTCCTAGGAGGGGGGACGTCAGGTTCTCTGGCTGCTGTGGAGGCAACCGATTACAGGGCAGAATATGTAAATGGTGATGCGATTACCTTAACAAGAGGAGATGAGCTGACCGTACCGAAGCCGGCTGAATTGTCCGACAGGGTAACATGGAGTACCAAGTTTATTAAAAAGGATGGAACCTATCTTCGCAATGTAGGAAGCAGCAAGATCAAAAAAGAACTGAAAGAGGGAGAAGTAGACGGCACCAGGAAGGCAGGAGATACTTCAGCCGAGCACCTGATCACAGTGGAGACACTGCCAAACGGGGACGCTTTTCTGACAGCCCTGGAAAAAGGAGAGTTCGTGCTGGTAGCTCAGGATCAAGACGGCAAGGAGAAAGTATATCCTGTGGTTATCCGTTATGAAGATCCCGATAAACTCCCCGAAGTTACAGAAGAGGATTATGGAAAAATCCGCCAGGCTTGGGAAGAATCTCTTATCGGAAGCAATATCGGCAACGCAGAGGGCGGCGATGAGATTCTGGCGGACATAGACCAGAAAGCCGGAGAATTCTGGGAGGCCTATTTTTTCAAAGGCCAGGATTCCTGTCCTGATGCCCCATGGGATACCAGCAAGGAAACTGCAGGGAAAGAAAATCCGAATATGGAGTTCAAGGATGACGCGGTGGAATTCCGTCCCGCATTTCAGAAGGTCCTTGCCATGGCAAAAGCATATAAAACAGAGGGAAGCCAATATTATGGCAACAAGGAGCTGTTTCAGGATATGATCCATATTCTGGATTATCTGTGCTCTGTATGTTATACGCCAAAGAGCCAGACAGACAACTGGTGGACATGGGAGATCGGTATACCGAAGGATCTGATCCCTGTTCTGATCCTGCTCTATGATGAGTTGACAGAGGAGCAGATCATGGCTTACACAGAAGGCCTGTACTTTTTCCAGCCGGATCCATACCATGAAGGAGCCATCGGAACAGGAAGTACTCATGCAAAAGGATACAGATTGGCTCAAGGAGCTAATATAATCGACTGTTCCACCACGTCCGTAGGACTGGGAGCACTGAGAGAGGACAATGAGCTGGTTTACCTTGGGATGCTTGCGTCTTCTCAGACCTTTGTGCTTCAGGAGGTGGAAGACAGCACACAGATTCCTATTGACGGATATACCAGCGGTTTTTACTCAGACGGTTCCTATCTGGATCACAGCCATGTGCCGTACATCGGCTCTTATGGAATTGAGTTCATGAAGGGCGGAGTGAAGATCCCATCCCTTATCGGCGGGACTCCATGGCAGTATCCAGACGAAGTGCGCCAGAACCTGGAATACTACATTGTTGAAGGTTATGGAAATTCTATGTACAGAGGCATGATGCTGGACAGCTTAAAAGGCCGCTCCGTGTCAAGACCAGCTTTCAGCAATCAGCAGGCAGGGCGGGACTCCATGGCGATTATCCTTCAGATGGTAGATAATCTCAGCCCGGAAGCCCAGGAGAGTGTATTATCCGCAATGAAATACTGGATAGAGTCAGATCCGGAATTTATAGACAGTCTCAAGGGTGTGGCGAATATGCCTATTAAGCGGAAAGCTCAGGAGATTCTTGAGGATAGTTCTATTGAGAGCTATGTGCCGGATATGCACAAATCATTTCCGCTTATGGATCGGGCCGTCCACAGACGGGATGATTACCTGTTTGCTTTATCCATGTATTCGGAGAGAATACAGAACACAGAGATTATGAACGGCGAGAATAAATTCGGCTGGCATCAGGGCAATGGCATGACCTACATTTATGATGATGATAACCAGTATACGGATAATTTCTGGAATACAGTGAATCCATTCAGGCTGGCCGGCACAACAGTGGTGCCGATGAATATTGGAAACGGTACGCCAGACAGCTCCGGTTATCTCCAGGAAGGCGATTTCCGGTCTCAGGAAAGCTGGGTAGGCGGAAGCACCATAGGCAACTATGGTATCAGCGGAATGGCTTTCAGCGGTGAGATTGGCGGAAAGGGAAGAAGCCTTGACAATAGGGAAGTTTCTTATGCCCCCAACTTAAGAGGCAAGAAGTCCTGGTTTATGTTTGACGACGAGATCGTCTGCCTGGGCACAGGAATCACCAACAAGGGTATGGATATTCCCATAGAGACCACCGTAGAAAACAAAAAGCTGAGAGAAGACGGAAGCAATGAGCTGACCATAAACGGAGAAACCGTCGAGGTTAAGGCGGTTGACACAGAACTGACAGATTATGTGGCAGGAACCGCGGATGTGAAAGGTACCCCGGTGGAGAATGTGGTATGGGCCCACTTGGAGGGCAATGAGACCGAAGGAACCGGATACTATTTCCCATATGAGAACACAGAGCTGAATATTCGCAAAGCCAGGACCACAGGCAATTGGAGCGATATCGGAACCTTTGAAGGGGAGAGCACGGAAAACTATATGGAGATGTGGTTTGACCACGGCGCAACCCCCTCAGACGCCTCTTACGGCTATGTCCTGCTTCCTGGAATGACAGCAGACGAGACAGCAGATTACGCCGAGAATCCCAAGGTGGTGGTTCTCATGAACAACAGCAAAGCCCAGGCGGTTTACCATGAGGAGCTTGGCATCACAGGAATTAACTTCTGGGAAGACGAGGAAACCACAGTCGGAGACGTGACCTCTGACAAGAAAGCCTCTGTCATGATCAAAGAAGAGGAAAACGGACAGCTGACCGTAGCTGTTTCCGATCCAACCATGAAGAACAAAGGAACCATCAGGGTCACCCTTCACAGACCCATAGCCTCCGATATAGAACTGGATGACAATGTGTTCTGCAAGATCTTAGAGGACGGCAGTGCGGAACTGTTATTCCAGATGGAGGGAACCAACGGCGCCTCCTCCACGGCCAGACTGCAGCTCCCCGCTTCCATCTATCCTGCTTCCGCAACCATGAGGCCGGGAGAAAGCAGGATCTTTGAAGTAAGAGATTACGCAGGCAACGCGGGAGAGATCACCTGGTCGGTGACCGGCAGCGAGACTCTGGCAGCCGGGACAATGATTGACAGCGAAGGCGTTTTGTCAGTGGATCAGGAAGAAAAGAATCTGGCTTTGACCGTGACGGCAAAGACAGAGTCCGGATTGACTCTGAATGCCAGCGTCTCTCTGGGCGGAGATGTGGTTACCACAGAGCTGCCGGAGGACATGAAGAAGTTAGAGTTAAAGATCGAGTTCGCGGAGGAAGTGATAGCGGATCTGGGAGCAGACAGCCCTGAGGCTGAGGATGCTGTAAGGAACGCAATCCTTGCCGCAGAAAGCGCGGACAGCGACAGACTGGTCAATTACCTCATGGATTCTCTCATGAAACTGGCTGATCTGTACATGATGGTTCGGGAGACAGGTGAGGCGCCTGTAGCGGAAAGATTGGAAGTGAACGGAGAGAGCGTGGAGAAATTAGATCCCAAGGCCCAGGGCATGGTGCTGAATATTTCTCCTGACTACAAAGAAGCGCCTTCCACAGCCGTGCTGGTGATCAGCGGGGATTCCGAGACAGATGATACCGTCGCCACACCGACAAACGCTCTGAAGAAGAACGGCGGGTTGCTGAGAGCAGCCGGATTTACCACAATCAAGAAGACCACCACATCTTCTGCTGACTCAAAATCCACCACAAAGATCGACGGAAAGGCCGTGGATGAGGAGAGAGCCTGCAAACTCCGCCTCCAGCTGTTCTGGGAGAAGGAAGATGAGGACCGCTCTGCTCTGAATCAGAAGATACCTTACATGGTAACCATAAACATTCCAGAGAACCTTGATCTCGACGAGCAGATTCTGGCAGCCGTGATCGACGGACAGGGACAACCGTATCCGCTGCAGTTTAAGGTGGATAAGGAAGAAGGAACCCTGACGTTCTTCCCCACCAGAACCGGAACCGTGGTACTGGCGAATGAGGCGGCAAAAGAACCTGAGAAGCCAGACCCGGAGGAGCCAGACAAGCCAGATCCGGAGGAGCCCGAGAAGCCGGATCCGGAGGAGCCCGAGAAGCCAGATCCAGAGCCAGAGAAACCTTCCTACACAAGAAAGAGAAGATATGGCGGTTCAAGTAATACGAAGAGTACCAGCGGATGGACCCAGGTTAACGGCCAGTGGAGATATCAGCTGCCAAACGGCACATACGCTGCAAATTGCTGGCAGTTTATCAATGGCCAGTGGTACAGCTTCGACGGGGACGGATATATGCGGACCGGATGGTATTTCGAAAACCAGGATAATTTCTGGTATTATCTGAAGGCGGATGGAGCGATGGCAACCGGCTGGATCCAGGTTGAAGGAAAATGGTATTATCTTAACACTTCACCCACAACGGCTACAGGATGGATTCAGAAAGACGGTGTCTGGGAATTCCAGGCACAGGAGAATTCAGGAAAGCCCTCAGGAGCCATGTATCGGTCCGAGACAACACCTGACGGATATACAGTTGACCAGCAGGGAGTATGGACAGAGTAGAGTTCAAATGAGATAAAAACAGCGGGAAGCCAGTATTTGCGGCTTCCCGTTTGTTGTGCTTGCAGTTTTGGCTTGTGACATTATGGTAATAGATGGTGCAATGTATTTTGAAGATGAATTAAGAGCTGCCATTCTGAATGAATTTAGTTGGAAAAATACTTGCAAATCATGTATAGATATGGTATGCTACGAATAGAATAAAATTGTAACAGGTTACAGTTTTGGTCTGGGCGTAAGCTCTTTGGACCACCGTAGGCGGGAAGAATTTCCCGCCATTTCTATTATTTATAAAGGATAGAATAATGAAAGAACTGAGTGTATTCATTGATGAATCAGGAGATTTTGGAGAAACAAAAGAGCGACCAGCATACTATTTGGTAACATTTGTTTTTCACAATCAGGATAATGGCATAGAAGAACAGGTTTCAAAGTTGGAAGAAAGTGTCCGTAGTTCGGGATTTGATGTAGAATATATACATACAGGTCCGGTTATTCGACGAGAGGAAGTGTTTGCAAGATATTCTATAGACGAGCGAAGAAAGTTGCTGTATAAAATGCTTAACTTTGTGAATAGATGTCCGATTTCTTATTTGACAATTATTGTGGATAGAAGAGAGGCTGCAGATTTTATTTGTTCTATGGAATTGTTGAAGATTAAGCGAAATGAAAAACGATTGAGTAAATCGGAAGAACACTTTTTCTATAAGCCGCAAGAGTTAAAGAAAACCTTTTTGAAAAGTATTGAGAAAAAGAAGCTATAGAAAACAGAACTGACAGCATAATTAAAACGACCGGGAACCTAAAAACAGGTTTCCGGTCATTTATTTCTACAAAATTCGCTTGATTTCCGCCAGCATAGCCTCCGACAAGTGATAACAGGCATTTTCCAACCCCGTCCCACATATACTTTGGATAAAGGCGTAAGGCAGACGCGCAGAGTTTCTGTCATGCCTTGCACCGCCCTGTCATGGGACACAGGGCGGCGCGTGCCTATAATGCGCACGGGGTGGAAAGAAAATGTGGCCGCTTGCGCGGCCCTGCCCCGGCGCGGCGAGTAGGGGGAAATCCTCCCCTGCTCCATTGCTATACGAGGAGGGGACAAACATGGAGCGAAAAGATCAGGTGATACGTATTTTTGCGAAAGAGATCCGCCGGATCCTGGAGCGGGCGCAGACAGATTATGAGCACGTCCAGGAGATCCGTCTGAGGGTGGGGGCGCCGCTCCTTCTGGTTCAGGAAAATGAGGAGTACTATGTAAGCGGCACCGGCGCGCTGAAGACAGCGGTGCAGGAGGCCCATATGGTCACCAGGCAGGAGCTTCAGGAGACCATGGAATACATCAGCAATTATTCTCTGTATGCCTTTGAAGAAGAGCTGCGCCAGGGGTTCATCACCATCCAGGGGGGCCACAGGATCGGGGTGGCAGGCAAGACCGTGGTAGAAAACCAGGATATCAGGGGGATGAAGTACATATCTTTTATCAACGTCCGGCTGTCCCACCAGATCCTGGGCTGCGCGGACCTGGTGATGCCTTATCTCTATGATGAGAAGGGACAGGTGGCTCATACCCTGATCGTGTCCCCGCCCAGATGCGGCAAGACCACGCTTTTGAGGGACGTGATCCGCCAGCTTTCCACCGGAAGTCAGGGAAGGAAGGGAGTGACTGTGGGGGTGGTGGACGAGCGGTCGGAGCTGGGAGCCTGCCACCAGGGAACGCCCCAGAATGACCTGGGGATCCGCACCGACATTCTGGACTGCTGTCCAAAGGCCAAGGGCATGATGATGCTGGTCCGGACCATGTCCCCCCAGGTGATCGCTGTGGATGAGATCGGAAGCCGCCAGGACATGGAGGCTGTGGAGTACGTTATGAGCTGCGGATGCAAGCTGGTGGCCACGGTCCACGGAAATTCCATGGATGACATCCGCCAGAAGCCTGTTCTGCAAAATATGGTCCGGCAGCATATGTTTGAGAGATACATTGTTCTCGGCGGGCCGGGGCAGGTGGACCAGATCTTTGATTCCAGAGGGTGTCTGCTGTACAGCCCGGAAAGGATTGCCTATGGTGCTTAAACTGACAGGGAGTTTTCTGGTGACATGCTCCTGCGGGGCTTTGGGGCTGTGGAAAGCGTCCCAGTGGAAAGAACATTTAAAAATGTTGGAGCAGCTGAAAAAGATGGTGATTATGCTCAGGGGCGAGATCCTCTACACCCACGCTCCCCTGGGGGAGGCCTTCGGACATGTTGGAAAAAAATCAGAGGGAATCCTTGGGGAATTATTTCTGGCTGTGGAAGAACGGATCAGCCGGCAGCAGGGGGAGCCCTTCAGCGTGATCTGGAGAGAGGAGACAGAGAAGAGAAAGAAAGACATGCTCCTGTCAGAGAGGGAGCTGGAAGAACTGACGGCATTTGGAGAACATCTGGGGTATCTGGACCTGGAGATGCAGGAACACACAGTGGCTCTCTATATGGAACAGCTGGATATGAGCATTGGTTTTTACCGGGAACATGAGCGGGAGCAGAGCCGCCTGTACACCAGCCTGGGGATCATGGGCGGCCTGTTCCTCTCCATCATGATGTGCTAGGAGGAAGGCAAACGCGCAGCGTTTTTAGGATGCCTTCCGACGTATTGGCAGGTGACGCCGTAGGCGGCGCGTGCCGTTACCCTAAAAAAGGAGGAAGGCAATGGGTGTCAATCTGATCTTTCGGATCGCGGCGGTGGGGATTTTGGTCTCGGTCATCTGCCAGGTCCTCAAACACAGCGGGAGAGAGGAGCAGGCGTTTTTGACCAGTCTGGCGGGGCTGGTGCTGGTTCTGTTCTGGATGGTGCCTTATATTTATGAATTATTTGATACCATCAAAAGCCTGTTCGCGTTATAGCCCTGACAGGGCAGGAAGGGGGAAAAATATGACAGTGGCATCCATCGCGGTCATAGGGCTGGTCTCGGTCCTTCTGGCAGTGGAGCTGAAAGCGGTAAAAGGAGAGTATGGGGTCTATCTGGTTCTGGGGGCCGGGCTGGTGATCTTTTTTTACAGCCTGTCCAAGCTGGAGGCGGTCATAGACGCCATGCGGAAGGTTCAGTCCTATATCAGGATCGACAGCGTCTACTTAGAGATTTTGATGAAAATGATCGGGATCACCTACATCGTGGAATTTGCCTCAGGGATCTGCAAGGACGCGGGGTATGGCTCCCTGGGAGGGCAGATCGAGATTTTCGGCAAGCTGTCCATGCTGGCTGTGAGCATGCCCATTCTGCTGGCATTGATGGAAACCCTCAAGGTGTTCATGTCATGAGCGGCAGGGAGTTCTGGCAGAGAAAATGGCAGCAGGGGCATGCCGTGAAAAGGAAAAGAGCCTGGCAGCAGGGACGGAGGCAAAGGACAGGAGGGAGGCGGCTGTACGGATACGGAGGGCCCTGGGAAAAGGACTGGCAGCCGGGAGTGAGAAACAAGAAAAAGTGGGTGAGGATCCTCTGCGGAGCCGCCGCGGTGTGGCTTTTAGCCATCCTGGTGATGCTCCTGACATCAAAGACAGTATGGGCGGCTTCCCGGGAGGAGAACCCGGAGGACTGGAATACAGAGGACTGGAATACAGAGGACTTAATGGGGCTGGAAGCTCTGGATTTCTCCGAGGTTGACAGGTTTCTGGAACAGAGAGACGCGGGTCCGTCACTGACTATGGAGGCTGTCATGGACTGTCTGATAAAAGGAGATTTGTCAGGCCTTTGCGGGAAGCTGCTGGACAGCCTGAAGCATTCTCTGTTTTCGGAGATTTCCGTGGGCAGCCGCCTTATCGGACAGATCCTGGCCCTTGGATTCACAGGAGCCGTGTTTACGAATTTCTCCTCTGTATTTGGCAGCGGTGAGATCTCGGAGACCGGCTTTTTTATTACTTACCTTCTTCTTTTTACATTTTTAGCCGCCTCCATGATGGAGAGCATGGCCCTGGCGGCAGACACGGTGGAAAAAATCATAGGATTTATGAAATTGCTGATGCCGTCCTATTTTCTCGCCGTCGCCTTTGCCGGCGGCAGTGTGTCGGCAGCGGCCATGTACGAATTTACACTGTGGCTCATGGCGGCAGGGCAATGGTTTCTGGGAAGGGTGATTCTGCCTGTAATCAGGATCTATGTGCTTCTGGGGATGGCGGGAAATCTGGTAAAAGAAGAATTTTTATCAAAATTTACCGAACTTGTGGGACAGGCCGCGGGCTGGGGGATGAAGGCGCTGCCCGGGCTGGCCCTCAGCTTTCACCTGATCCAGAGCCTGATTCTCCCCTATGTGGATTCTCTGAAACAGGGGACAGTGCAAAAGGCGGTGTCCATGATACCGGGCGTAGGTCAGGGGGCGGCGGCCGTGACCCAGCTTCTGGTGGGCTCGGGTGTTCTGATCAAAAATACCATAGGCGCGGCGGCCATGGTTATCCTCATGGCTCTGATCGCCATGCCGGTGATCAAGCTGGCAGTTCTGATGGCAATGTATCAGTGTGTGTCAGCGGTCATGGAACCTGTGTGTGACAAAAGGCTGGTATCCTGCGTCTATGCCGCGGCAAAAGGCCAGAAGATGATGGTCCAGGCGGTTATGGCGGCAGCCCTTCTGCTGGTGATCACCGTGGCCGTGGTCTGCGCCGGAACCAATGTAACTTATTATATTTGAGGAGGGAAAACGCGGGGTGGGAGAGATCTTAAATTGGGTTGGGAATATTCTGTTTTATCTTGTGCTGGTGACAGCTGCGGAAAATCTTCTCCCGGGGAAGAAATACGGCCGCTACGTCCGCCTGGCGGCAGGCATGGTGCTGATTCTGCTGGTGTTAAAGCCTTTGACAGAGGGATTCCACTTAGAGGAGCAGATCACCCGAAGCCTTGAGACTTTCACCTACCAGCAGGATGCCAGAGATCTTTCCCGGGAAATCCTGGGGATCGAGAAACAGAGGCTGGCCAAGGTGATGGACAGCTACGAACAGGCCGTGGAGGCAGATCTCAATGCCATGACCCAGGAGGAAGGGCTTGTGCCCGTGGACATCCAGGTTGTGATGGACCGGGATGAAGAGAGCGGAGACTGGGGGTCCGTGGTGGGGATCCGGATGGAGGTGAGGGGGAAGGGGGAGGCAGAGGAGGCAGGCCCTGCGGTACAGGCGGTAAATCCCGTGGAGCCTGTGACAGTGACTCTGAGGGAGCCGGAAACAGAGGGCAGCCGGGGGGCAGGGGAGCGGTCGGAGGTGGAGCAACTGAGACGAAAGGTGGAAAGCTATTATGGATTGGAAGCCGGGAAAGTGGAAATTACCTATAAAGGGGAGTAAAGAGCGGTGGCTGATGGTTCTGGCGGTGGGCCTGATCTTTCTCATACTGGCATTTCCCACAGGGGCCAGAGGCAAAAGCCAGGAAAGTCGGCGGCTGTCAGGGGAGGAGGCAACCGGAGCTTACGGCAGCGGCCTGGCAGCAGGCAGCGCCGGAGTCAGCTTTGATTCCGGGGCAGATGGCAGAGCGGAAAGCAGCAATGGAGGAAATTCGGGACAGGGGGAGAGGGGAGAGGGAGGCGTTGGCCTTGAGGAGGCCGCAAACGTGCCGGCGGCGGCTCAGACGGCCCTCACTTACGAGCAGCAGCTGGAGGCCAGACTCAAGGAGCTGCTGAGCCATGTTGACGGAGTGGGGGAGGTGGAGGTGATGATTGTCCTGAAAAGCTCGGAGGAAAAAGTGTGGAGGACTGACCGGGACACTTCCTATTCCGCCACAAGGGAGACAGACTCAAACGGAGGTTCCCGGGACATCCGCAGCCAGGAGGTGACAGAGGACACGGTCCTCACAGGACAAAACAATGGCAGCGGGCCTCTCCTGGAAAAAGAGTTAAAGCCCCAGATCGGCGGAGTGGTTGTCAGCGCTGCGGGAGGAGGAAGCCCTCAGATTCAGGCAGAAATTTCCGCCGCAGTGGAAGCATTATTTGACGTACCCTCACATAAAATAAAAGTATTAAAGAGGG
>CAMTAF010000035.1 GCA_947066955.1 uncultured Hungatella sp. | reverse complement strand
AATGTCCCTGCGTTCTAACACTTTTTCGGCATAGGCCCGCGTAAACCCGGCGGACGGTTGACTCTATCCTGTTAATCAAGTTTTTCATTAGCAGCACACTGCATCTGCAGGCCGTCCTCCAAATCCCTCCACTTTTCACATTCTAAAACCTGTCTTATGGCATTCTTATCTTCTGGTATGATCTGCAGATGTTCACATAATAGCAGCAACAGCTTTTTACGCTTGTCCACATCAAAGTCCTTCCGTAAAATATAGAAAATATCCGACAACGTATGTGCTGTTACATATCCGTCCATATCACCGAAAAAGCATGTTTCCATAATATTTTTTGCCTTTTCCTGGAATGGCTCCCGGGTCATCAGCCAATCCAGAATTATATTGGTATCAATCAATACCCGCATATTTTTTATCTAACCTCTCTAAGAGCTCCTTTTTTTCATCAATCGTTCTTTGAATACTCCCTGTAAATTCGTCAAACAGCTCTCTTGCAGTCTGATCTGATATATGGCTCTCCTCATTCCGGTCTCCTGGAAAGATCACAATAACCCTTGCCGTCTCCATTGGTGCTGTTTCGGATAACCGAATTCTGCCATTCTCATACAAACCTTCAACTGCAACCATCTCTCCATCTCCATATCATATAAACAAATTTTATTCTATAATCCTATTATATGCGATTCCTCTTATAGTCTCAAGGAATTTTTTACTCTTTCATCTCACCTACAATCTTACTGATCTCCAATAAAGCCCCGCATATGCTCTCATCTCCTCTCAATTCTTCTACAATTCTCTGATTACCTTTTCCTTACCCTTATAATATATAGCTGAACCAGAGTACTTTATCACCACTTTAATGGGAATTCGTTCTGAAAATGGACTGATTCATCCCATGTCCACAATGTCCACCTTTTCAGAATACATAGGAAATACCGGGGTTTTTGCGACGAGGTGGACATTTTTATCCCTCTAAATCCTGGTCTTTTATGCTATATGCTGTATATACGAATAGCATATACGAAATCAGGTCCAAGCAGAATATATACAATTTGTATATGCAAGATTGGAGCTATTCCCATTTCGAGAAATATGATATGATATTGACGGAAGGGACGGTGACAATGATGTTTCTACTGGCTGATAACAAAGAAATAGGACAATATTTGATGAGCCGTATAGACAACAACAAACGCTTTGGGAGCCGTCGGCAATTTTGCCGAGAATATCTTGCTGTCAAGGGAGAACAGACGGATAACGAGAGAATAGGAAAGATGGCGAACCGCCTGTCACAGATTCTGAAGGGAGAAAAAGGAATCCAGCTATACGATCTCCCACTGTTCTGCCAGTTGCTGGAGGTATCCTGTGAAGATATTTTAAGTGCGGGGAAATGCCCCGCCCCTGCATCAACCCGTCTGACAAATTATGCAGCTGCGTTCTCTCAAGATGAGCAGGAGTGGGAGACATATGTGAATCGTGAGGATTCTCCAATTCTGAACGCCGATGAGTTTGGGAAAACTTTCATTGATTATGCGCTTGAGGCCAGAAATTACAAACTTTTGAAGTATCTGATGGGTAAAGGGTATATCTGGTTTGTAGGGCCGGACGAGCAAAATCATTCTACTTATTTTACAGGATTTGGGGCCGGAACCAGTATAGAAAAGAAAACATTCCCATATCCCCGGAATTTGAATGTTCTGGACGCGCAGCTAAAGATGCGTGATGAGTTAAGAACACATATGACCGCATTGGCAATCCAGCATAGAGACATTGAAATGCTGGATCAGCTTCACGCAAGGGAAATCCCGTCCTTATACCAAATAAGCGCTTTTTCATCTGCCCCAACTGCTTGTGAGCAATATTATAACGCAGAACTCATGGATGTACTCACTCATGCCGATAACGGGATTTTGGAATACTTTTCTGAAGAGTTTGAAATTACCGATAGAGTTGGTTTCTCAAACAGGTTTCTGTTCCCTTTTATCGGCGAATTAATTGAGCGGCTCCTTCAAAACAACAGACCTTTTGCAGAATATATGCTGAAGGATGCTATCCGGCATAACCAATCTGTTTATGACCAGCTGAGTGTTTTACTGACTGATGCGGTTAATTTTTATAAACGCCCTGATTATGATATGACAAATATCGTGATAAAAAATGATGTAATAAGAGGAATACTGCGGTATTTGAATTTTTTTGATGGAGACTTAGTTAGCTATTTTGCGCTGCTCCCAGGAACAAAGAAGGGGTTGAGATCCAATATTATTCAAGTAAATGCGAAATCAGCGGATACCGTGATAAACCGGCTAATTACGGAACTGAACGAACTGTATAACGCAATTCGCCATATAACGCCCAGATTTGAAGGAGGGAAAGAACAGTAATGACTTTTGACTACGAAGCAAACTGCCCCGTAAAGGGTAACGACATTTTTTCAAAATCCGTCAGGCTCACAGAGCCGCAGCCGGGAGCATCGGCTTTTTAGGATATCATTAGATTTTATGTCCACCTTGTCATAAAAAGAGCCGTATTTCCTATATATTCCAAAAAGATGGACATTTTGGACATGCGCAACTACCTGTCAATTAAATCGACCTTTTAAATTTCTCTATTTCTTGTATGATATATAATATAACCTATCATACAAGGAGGAGAACTTATGTTAAACACGAATCCCAAAAACAACAATTTAAACACAGAGAAATCTCTACGTCCGGCCTTCACCTCGGCAGTAAACCCTGACGGCTCACCAAACCTGATGAACCCATTCATCACGGTTGACCCGGAAAAGCCGTCGCAGGCATTCATCAAAGATGCCAGACAAGAGCTGACACAGCAGCCCGTCTTGCCAGAGCCCACGACTTATGAGCATCACACCCAAACCACCTATTCCTCAGTGATGCAAACAGATGGAACGCATTTATACTATGTCGCTGAGAGGCCCAGAGAAGTTGCGGTGCTTGACAGTCAAGGTGCCCCACAAACCTTATCGAACGGCTTTCAAACAGCAATTCCAGCCGAAAATGCAACCAAGGAACAGCTTCTTGACGCCATGCGCAACACGCTTGATATCCAAGCGAATCCGAATTCCTCCTCACCAAACACAGGAAATCTGCCCGCATCAGCGCCTATTTCCCCTGTCAATTCTGGCGGACAACGATTCTTTACCACCGATGAAGGAATTTTTTTCATCAATCAGGAGAATCAGCGCAGAGAGCTGCTGTGTAATTTTAGAATGATTCCTAAAAAGTTTATTCGGTATCTTAAAGGCGATAACCTGGAGTCAACATCGGTCGAATCTCTTTTGCTCCTGCACGGCCACCAACACACGTTTGTCATCGATGTCAGTAAGATCGACGAACTCACTAAGATCGTAAAGAAGGTCCATCCCTCCGCCATCGTGTACAGTGATGTGGTCAAAGCGGAGGCCCACATTAGCGAGTATTTCCGGCAGTTTCTCAAAAATTTGCCGACAGAGACCGTTCAGACACAAGTGGGTTGGACAACGTGGCAAGGTCACAAGATTTTTGCTCATGACGCACGGCCATCATGTAACAAGGAGCTTGTCATGCATACCGGGAAAGCTGTACTTTCGGACTCCCGATTTTTAAATTACGCAGACACCCTTTTTGCCATGATGAATCTGGGGCCTTTAAAAGTCACGGCCCCGATGACGGCCAGCTGCCTCCTCGGCTTTTTGCATGTTCCGTTCGCAGAGGCCAATAACGCTTACGCCCCGCACTACGCGCTGTTTATCAATGGCCCGACCGGAATCCTGAAGACCGCCTCCGCCAAAGTCTTCTTTAACATTTACAATTCCGATTCACCCTACCTGGCGGCCAGCTTTAAAGATACGGCAACGTCCATCGAGATCCGTCTCAAGGAACTGCCCTGTTCTCCTATCCTGATCGACGATTTTTATGCAACGGGATTGTCCAGCGAACGGTCCGGTATGCAAAAAACGTTGGAGACCGTCATTCGATATGTCGGAGACGGAATCGGCAAAAACCGAAGCAATGCGGGTCTTCAGGACATTAAAGGGACTCGCCCGTCCGGAACCGTGATCATCACCGGCGAGGACACTGCCGGACAAATGTCCACGTTGCTCCGCTGCATGATATTATGCGTCAATAAAGAAACTTTTGACAAGGAAGTTCTCTCGGATTTCCAAAGGAATCCACTCCGCTGGTCTACGTTTATCGCAGCCTTTCTCCAGTATGTGGAGAAAAATTATCTGCGCATCGTGACATATGTAAGAGAGAAGTACCCCATACTTCGAAGTCAATATGAAAATAGTTTTAAGGATTTGCGCCCTGCGGATCAGCTGGTCCAGATGATTCTGGTCTTCCACATCCTGGGGGACTTCTTTCATACAGCTGCGCCGGGCAATCAAGAAATCCAAAAGCTTCTGGCCGCCTGTATTGACGCCTGTTACAATGCTGTTCAAGAGAGTCAGGAATACGCTTCTGAAAACTCCTACGAACAGCAGTATGCATTTGTTCTCGCCAAGCTGATTGCACAAAACACCATTCTGGTAAGTGACTCACGGGCCAACTATGCCAATCAGCCGGGAACCTATGACGGCTTCACCGAGAAGGGTTTCCTTTATCTGAAGAATGACGCTGTGTATGCCAAAGTTCGGCAGCACTTTCGGCAGCAGGGAAGAGAGTTCCCTCTCAGCCAGCTTAATGCCACCCGTGCTCTTAATCAGGCCGGTCTCCTCATCACAGAGACGGAAAAAAAGAAAAACGGAGAGACCAAGATTCATCTGGAAGTCAAAGTTTCCATCGCCAAAAAAAGACCCCGGATGTTAAAAATGAGTTTGTCGGCCTTCCACTCATACACCGAAGGCGAGTCAAAATAGTCTCCTACATACCCACAAACAGAGCAGGGTTCCATACCCTGCTCTGTTTCTCTTTCCTGTCCATTTTGTTACTACAGTATGCACCGTAGACTTGCTGATTCCAAATTTTTTCGCAGTCTGCCGCACCGTGGCATTGTGGTCTATGATATAATTGGCTATAGCCACCGCACGCTCCTCGATATACTCCTTCAAGGTCTTCCCCCTGAAAATGTTTTTTACATCTTATGCAGGGGAAGGATGGAATATGTTTGTCGAAAATCACTTATCGGATAAATTCCCTGTTTATCCTTTTCCAATCAATACCTGCTTTCCGCAAAAAGCAAAGCCATAACAGCGGATTTTCTCACTGGAAATTCCTTTTTCCATCAATACTGTTTCATATTTCTTTTCTTTTATCTGCTTCAATGCCGCGTTCGCTGTATCGAAAAGCTCCTTCTCTTCTGCTTTGTCCTGTACCTTAAATTCCATAATTATTCCAACATCCTCTGGCCTTCTCGGTTCCATCATGACATCATAACGCCCAAAACCACTTTCCCGGTTAGAAGTCAATACATATCGATCCGCCAGTTCTACCATCAGTCCCAATACAAAACCATGATAAAATCGTTCAGGTGCTTCTTCAGAAGGACTTTTTCCAGTATCAAAATAGCTGAATGTCGCCATTGCTACCTTATTCATGTAAACATTCATGCCCTTTACATCGTCGTTCAATAACGCTTTAATAAAATCATTATAACCTCCCGCAGAACGGCCAAACCACTTTCTGATCATCAGACGGAACATTGCCCCTACTTCAAAATTAGTTAATTCCAGTTCATACTCCTGCCTCCATTCCCCAAAATCTGTTGCATAAGTATTTACGTTTTTTACTTTTAAATAACCGCTGGCAAGCAGTAAACTCCAAATTGCTGACTCATCTTCATCTAATTGATCATAAACAATTTGCTCATCAATTTCTACAATAATTGACTTGCCCTGCAAAAGATACTCAAAGCATTCCTTTACATTTCGACTTCCTTCTCGAATCAACTTTCCTGCCAGACTGTTTGAACTGGAATTTGCCCAATAAGTTCCTATCTGTCTTCTATCCAGATAATTTAATATTGACCATGGGTTATAAATATCATTTTGTCTGCCAAAGGTAAACCCATCATACCACTTCTTCACTTCCTGTTTCTTCGAAGATAATCCATATTCATCCAATGCAGCGAAAACTTCTTCTTCACGAAATCCGAAACAATCCGCATATTTTTCAGATGTTGCAGTAACCACTTCTAGATTGTTTAAATCTGAAAATATTGATTCCTTGCTTACCCTGGTAATTCCTGTCATTATTGCCCGCTCCAGATATGGATTAGTCTTAAAAGATGCATTAAATATACTTCTAGTAAAAGATACAAGTTCGTCCCAATAGCCATTAACATAAGCTTCCTGCATCGGCGTATCGTACTCATCCAACAAGATAATCACTTTTTTCCCATAATAACGTGATAGATAACCAGATAATTGATGTACTGCCATTGTTGCCGTCGTTTCATCCATATCTACATCTACAGAATCAAAAAAACGCCGTTCTTTATCGTCCAAATTCCCATCATGCATAAGAAATCGATTTGCAGAATATAGATTCGTCAGTATCTGATTGATTCTATGAACTGTTGCTGCATAACTTCTTTCTTTCACATTGGCGAAGGATAAACTAATAACAGGATAGGTCCCTTGGAGTATCCTGTATTTTTCATCATCCCATATTGTTAACCCCTGAAATAAATCTTTACGCCCCGCATATTGAACAGAAAAAAACTTTTCCAACATATTCATATTTAAGGTTTTTCCAAAGCGCCGGGGACGGGCTATCAGTGTCACATCATCCTCGCTTTCCCACCATTCCCGAATAAATTTTGTTTTATCTACATAAAAAGCACCTTCTTTCCGCACTTTTTCAAAATCCTGTTTCCCTATTCCCAATGTTCTTGCCATATTATCGCCTCCCTTCTCTTCTCCCATTAATCCAGAGCCTTGATAGTGGCTGTCCCTCCTTAATCAAGTAACTACACCTGAACCTCCGCCCGGCTCCCCCCGCTCTTCTCCTTCACCACCACGATCTTCTTATCGATCTTATCCTTCAGCTCGCTGACATGGGAAATGATTCCCACCAGGCGGTTGCCGTCGGTCTGGCTCACCAGGGCGTTGTAGGCCTGTCCCAGGGCGTTTTCGTCTAAGCTCCCAAACCCCTCATCCACAAACATGGTGTCCATCTGGATCCCCCCGGCGCTGGACTGGATCTCCTCCGACAGTCCCAGGGCCAGGGACAATGAGGCGATAAAGGACTCACCGCCGGACAGGGTCTTGACGCTGCGCTCCGTACCGTTATAGTGGTCCACCACATTTAAGTCCAGCCCACTCTGGTTTCTCAAGTTGCTTGCCCCGATGAGGCGTTTGAACTCATACTGTCCGCCGGACATGATCATCAGCCTCAAGTTGGCGCGGCGGATAACGCGGTCAAAGTAAGACATTTGAACATAGGTCTCCAGCATGATCTTCTCTTTGTCCCTCAGACCGCCGCTCATGGTATCCGAGAGGTTAGAGAGCCACCCGTACCGCTCCTCCAACGCCGCCAGATCCTTTGACCTTTTTCGGATGTTTTCCAAAAGGCTCTCGTTGGTCTGCCGCCTGAAACGCACTGCATGTTCTTTTTCCTTGACCTCTGCCTTTTTTTCTGTGAGCTTGGCCTGCTTTTCCGTCTCCTCTGATTCGCTGATGGGTTCCGCCTGTTCCAGCCGCTCTGTGAGAGACCTGGCCTGGCCTTCCAGCTCCGCTTTCCTTTTGACACAAAGGTCATAAGCCTGGGCCGCGGCTTCATATGCCTCCTCAAGGGCTTTCAGTTCCTCCAGCAAAATCTTTGCTGCCTCCTGGGCCTGAATTTTGTCTTCACAGCGAAGCTTTTTCTTCAGTTCTTGTTTTTGCTCTTCCCAAGACTCTTTCTGAGCTCTGGCTTTCAGAATCCTTTCTTTTAATTCCCCGGTTTCCTTTTCCAGCCGTTCCAGGGTCTTTTCCATCTCAGGAATCCTCTCATCCAGCTCCCCTTTGCGTTCCAGGTTTGCTTCTTCCCTGCAGATCTGCTCTTCTAAATGGTCTATGTTTTGTCTCAAAACAGATATCTGTTCTTCCGTTTCCTCCACATACTTGGGATCGTCCAGCTGGCGTTCTAAGGAATCGATCTGAATCCCCAGGGCTTCCTTGTCCTTTTGGCGGGCGCTGTGTGCCTTTTGGGCCTCGTCATAAGCCTCCTCCAGGGCTTTCAGCTCTCCCTTCTGCTGACCCAGTATTTCCTCTGCCTCTTTTCTTCCTCCGTATTTCAGCTTTCTCTTCAGCGCTTCCACCTGTCCGGACAGGTTTTCTCTCTTCCTCTCCGCTTGAGCCGCTTTTTCTTTTAACTTTTCCAATTCCCCGTTTATTTCCTCGGCCCTCTGTTCCTCCGCTGGAATCTGCCCATCCAGTTCGCTTTTCCGCGCGATCTTTTTCTCTTCCTCTTCCTGCTGCCTTTTCAGCTCGCTGATCTCTCCGATTAACCCTGGCAGCAGTTCTTCTGTCCTCTCAAAATATTCCGTTCCCGCCAGCTGTTCCTTATAAAATTGAATCCGGTTTTCCAGTTCCGTCTTCTTGCGGTCCCATTCTTCATAAGCCAGCTTCGCCTTATCATACCGCTCCTTTAAAATCCCAAGCTCCTCCTCCAATTCCTTCTGCTTTCTCTGGGTTTCTTTCTTGCTCTTGCAGTACAATTCCTTGACGTCAGCCTCCGCCTGTTCTGACAAGGTCTTTTTCTGGGCCTCTGCCCCGGCAATCTGATTCCTCAATCCGGCGATCTCTGGCTCTAATATTTTTACCTGCCCCTCTTTTTCCCTGACCCTTTGATCCAGAACCGTTTTCTCCCTGATCTGATCCTCTTCCATCTGGATCTGTTCTTCTAGTTCCTCCAGCTTCTTCCTGGACAAAAAGCTCTCCTCCCTGGCCTGTTCCGCAGCCCTGGAAAGTTCCTTATGCCCCAGCAGCGTCTCCAGCAGCTCCAGAAGCCGGGCCTCCTGCTCAGAAGCCTTTCCGCTTATCTTTCCCGCCTCCGCGCTGGCGTCCGCCGCCTTTTTGGATGCCTTTTCAGAATCTCTCTTGGCCTTGTCCAGTTCCTCTTCTCCAGGCACCTCCTCCGGAACCTGGGCCAGCTTGAGATGGTGGGTCGCGCCGCACACCGGGCAGGCCTGACCCTCCTCCAGCCCCCTGGCCAGTATCCCTGCCTGCCCATCTAAATATGCCCGGTTCAGCCTGGAATAGATGTCCTCCAATGCCTCCGCCTGTTCCCGGGCCTTCTGGTACTGATCCTGGCTCTTTTTCAGCTCTGTCTGGAGAGTTTCGTAAACCTGTACCTCCCCCTCCAGCTTCTTTAAACTGTCCAGGCGGCTTTCCTCCTGGGCCTTCTGCCTCATCAGGCTTTCCTTTCTCTCCCCGGCCCCGGCCAGGGCAGCCTGCCTTTCTTTCAGCCCCTCCAAGTCTTTCTCCAGTTCCTCCCTTGCCTGGCTCTTCTCTTTGGCCTGTTCCCCATTGCTCTTAAGGCTTTTTTCCAGCTCATCCAGCTGAGTCCTTATGTGGTCCAGCCGGTCGTGCTTTGGCAGATCCTGCTCCAGACGGGCAAGGATCTTCCCGATCTCCTCCTTTCGCTCCGTCTTCTGCTGCTCTGCCTCAAATGCCCCTTTAGCCTGCTCCAGACCTTCCGCTGCCTCCTGCTCCTGCTTCCGGACTTTTTCCAGGCTTTCGCAATCTTCTTTATATTTCTCCGCCTTGTCCCTCAGATGAATCAGTCTTTCCTTCTCCTCGCCGGCACGGGACAAGGCGGCCTGTTCTTTCCGGTGGTCTTCCAGCTGCTGGCGGATCTCTCTCGACTCTCTGGTTTTTTCCTCTTCTTCTTTTTTAAGCGTCTCCAGCTGCCCTTTAAGAATCCCTGCCTCTTCTTCAAATCGCTCCAGCCTGTCATACTCTGGCAGGTCCTGTTCCAGGAGTGTGGCTTGTCCCTTTAACTCTTCCCGCCTCTCCTTTTTGTCCTCCTGAACCTGCAGATCCTGGCAGGCTTTGTCCAGGGAAACCGTTGCCTCCTGCTCCCGCTGCCTGGCCTTTTCCAAGTCCTGACAGATTTTTAGGTGCTGCCTGGCCTTCTCTTTTTGCCCGCTCAGCCTCTCTTTCTGTTCTCCCGCGCCGGCCAGGCCGGCCTGTTCTTTTTTCAGTTCTTCCAGCTTCTCTCCCAGCTCTCTGGCCTTCTGCTGGTCTGCCCCGGCCTTCTCTTCACTGTCTTCCAGCTCACTGGCCAATTTTCCTATATCCTCCGCCAGCCGGCCAAGCCTGTCATACTCCGGCAGTTCCTGTTCCATCAGGGCAGACTCCCTCTTGATCTCCTCCTGCCTGCCTTTCTTTTCCTCTTCCTTCTGAAATGCTTCTTTCCGCTCTTTCAGAAGCGCAAGGTTGACCTGCTCCTCCTGGCGGACCTTTTCCAGATTCTCTCTGTCCTTCTCCTGCTCTTTTGCCTTGATGATCCGCCCGTTCACCTCTGTCAGCTTCTGCTCCAGAAGCCTCAATTCCCCGCTCAGAGCTTCCTCCTCCTGGGCATCCTGCTCTGCCAGAATTTCCAGAAGCTCCATGGTGTCCTTTATAGGGAGTTCGCCCTTTCTGGCTTTATCTGCCTGGGGAAAATATTCATTCTCCTCGTCGCAGTATATGTCCTTAACATACTGGCTCACGCTCTTTTTCGCATCCTCGCACTCCCCGGAAGCTTTTGCCGCCTGCTCCTTAAGCTTTTGCTGAAATTCCTGATAATACTGTGTCCGAAACACCTTCCTGAAGATGTCCTGCCGCTCCCTGGTATCTGCCATAAGCAGCTTTCGGAAATCCCCCTGGGCCAGCATGACGATCTGGGAAAACTGATTCTGATCAATGCCCAGAATCTCCACCACCGCCTCGTCCGCTTCCTTTATCTTTGTCAGAGGAGGCCGGTCAGGACAGATCAGTTCCACGCCTGCCTCGACTTTCGTCATCCCCTTGCCCCGCTTTGCCGGACGCTGGTATTTTGGATTCCTCTTTATCCTATATTCCTTTCCCCCATGGGAAAATGTCAGCTCCACCTCCGTGGGGGTTCCCGGCTGGGCGTACTTGGACCGGAGCATGGTTGTCTCCCTTTTATCCCCGCTGGCCTCCCCGTACAGCGCGTAGGTGATGGCGTCGAAAATGGTGGTCTTCCCCGCCCCGGTGTCCCCGGCGATCAGGTACAGCCCGCTTTTACCCAGCTTTTCAAAATCCAGCTCCGTCCGCCCCGCGTAAGGGCCAAATGCCGATATCACAAGTTTTAACGGTCTCATAGCTCCTCCTCCCAGATCTTCTCCATCAGTTCTGACACCAACGCTGCCTGCTTCCCGCTCATGGGCTGATTGTTCTGCTGCTCATAAAAATCCATGATCAGTTCTAAAGGAGTCCTGGACTCCTCGGCCTCGCCCCCTGTCAGCTCCCGATTTTCCCTGGTCCGCCTGTTGTCATAATCCAGTTTCATCAGATTTGGGTAAATAACCCGCAGCTTTCCCATGGCATCCACCACATCCTCCTCGTCGGTGAGGGTGATGCGGATATAATCGTCGGTCCTTGTCCCCTCATAATTTTTCCTGTTGGTCAGCTCCTCGTAGGTGCCTCTCAGTTCCCTCATATCCCGGAGAGGGGACAGCTCTACTGTACGGATCTCCAGACTTCCCTTTTCCTTCAATTCCAGGATTGTCACCGACTTGTGATGATTTGCCTCGGAAAAAGAATACTTTAAAGGCGTGCCGCAGTACCGTGCGCTCTCCCTTCCCACGCTCTGGGGGCCGTGGATATGCCCCAGGGCCACGTAGTCAAAACTGTCAAACACAGAGACGTCCACATTGTCAGAGCCGCCTACGGAGATGTCCTCTGATTCCGAGCGCTGGGCCCCTGTGACAAACTGGTGGGTCACCAGGATATTTCTCTCCGACTCCTGAATATCCATGTGGGAAATCGCCCCGCGGACCGCGTCCGTATAAGATTCCACCTTCTCCTCCGGGAAAACGCTGCGCACATGAATCGGCTTGATAAAGGGGAGCATGTAGATATGTACGGCCCCGTAGTCGTCTTTCAAAGAAACCGGCTCCACCCTCCCGCTGTAAGCCGGCGCGATGTGGATGCCGCTTAGCTGGATCAGTTCAGCCCCAAAGGCAAGCCGCTCCGGGGAATCATGATTTCCGCTGATGATAAACACCTGCACCCTCTGTCTGGCAAGGTGTCTCAGGAAATCATCAAAAAGCCCCACCGCCTCCACCGATGGGATAGATTTGTCATAGACATCCCCGGCGATCAAAACACCGTCCGGCTCCTCATCCCTGACAATGCCCAGTATTTTCTTTAAGATATAAGCCTGGTCCTCAATCATGGAAAATTCATTGACACGCTTTCCCAGATGAAGATCCGATAAATGAATCAATTTCATTGGCGCGCTCCTTTTCGTTTTTATCTTTCAAGCTGTGTGTCTGTTCTGAGTTATAAATATTCCTTTATCGTAAATTCCGTCTGCTCCCCCACCTTCTTGCTCACCAATTCAAATAAATTCTCCTTCGTGGCAAAAAGATTCTTCGGATTTCTTCCAATAATCAGGTATTGATTCTTTTCATCCAGTGAGATATATTTTCTCGTATCATCATTTAATAAAATATCCGCATTATCAATAACAATCAGCTTACCATTAGCCCTGCCTATCATATCTCTGATATCATTCTGGTAATCAAGATAATTTAAGCAAAGGATCTTGGAATTGACCGCCATACATTCTCTAATAAATGAAAAGGCTGCTGTTTTTCCTGTACCGGAATCGCCCATCAAAATGGTTATGTTGTTAGTAAATCTAAAGTTCAGAATAAATGAAGTATGCACCGTAGAAAAATGATCCATAACAAGAGGTCTACTTTTCAATATCCCACCACTCCTTTAACTTTTCATAATCATTGATTACTTTTTTACCCGACTTACTCCGCGCAATAACAGAATCCATAGAAAAAGGTATCAATGCATATTCGCTAAACACATATCCTGTTTCAAAATGGTATAAAATATCCAGCGCATTATTGCCACATTCTTTCAGACAAAATACTTTATTCGGATAATATAGTACATTTAGTACTGTTTTGCATCCCGTTGAAAGTCTGTCTATATCTAATGTGACATCATTAAACCTGGAACAAATCTTATATTTTCCAATAAGTTCAGCATTGTCTATTGTCTCAATGATCCTTTCAGCTTGTTTATCAATGAAAGCCACCGTGTTTTGATTAAAAAATATATCATTTAATTCCACATATTCCATGTCCTCAGGTATATCCTTTTTATCTTTAAAGATCGTAATCATAAGATTTCCTCCAATCCCGCTTCATGGAACTGCTTCTTAAGACACGTTCCCTCATATATATTTTTCATTTTATCATACACAGTCAATCTGCCGCTATACTCCAATCCGCAAACATCATTATCTATCCGTTTTTTCCATTCACAGCAGGATTTAACCCAACAGTCTCCGATTTTTCCTTTTGAAACTTCAAACCCTGTATTCCTGGTTAAATCAAATAGAAGTTTTGCTGATAACTGCTCTATATTATGTTCATCAATATGTTCATCATATTCTACAATTTCCCTCATATCTTTATAATTCATATTCCCATTCCCTATGGATTTAACCAGCCTCTCTCTCGCCGATATTGCCCTTTCTCTCCTTTTCAGAAATTCATCATCTGGCGCATAAATCCAATGAATCAGATCTTTGAATTCCAACAGAATATACTCAAAGCAAATAATATCCATCAAAACTACATTTTTTCTTTTATCCACATATTGATTCAACAATTTCTGTTCCTTTACTGCCTGTGTATTATCAAATGAATTGTCAAAAACAATCACATATCTGCTCTCGCTATCGTCTAAATTTTTAACAGCTTTTAAAAGGCCGCTGCTGTTTTTCTTACTTTCAACTATAACATTCGGAAATAAATATCTCAAAAGGCTGTTCCAAAATATGCAACCTGCCTTTCCCTCTCTATCCTCAATCCATAAATATATTTTAGATGGCATCCAATCACTTCTTTCTACTTCTAAATATTTAGGAAAATTCTCAAATTGGCTTTTTCAAATCCCATTGGCGCGCTCCTCTCTCATCCCGGTTCCCAATCAAAACCTCTTTCCCCTGAAACGCGAATCCGTACATCCGGATTCTCTCCTTCGGAATTCCCCTGGAAATAAGTGCTGTCTGGTATTCTTTCTCTTCAATCTGCCTTAACGCGGCTTCCACCGTATCCTCCAGACAGTTTTCCTTTCTCGGCTGAAACACTTTAAACTCCATGATGATTCCCCCATCCCTTTGGGGGTTCAGCGGCTCCAGCATAACATCATACCGGCCAAAACCGCTCTCCCTGTTGGAGGTAAGTACATACCGTCCGGACAATTCCACCATCAGTCCCAACACAAAACCGTGGTAAAAGCAGGCACTTGCGTTCTGTCCTGTAGAACGCTCAGTGATCGCTTTCACACCGTGAAAACGCTCCGGTTCTTCCTGTGAAGGATTCTTCCTCGTATCGAAATAACTGAATATGGTCATTGTCACCCTATTCATATACTCGTTCATGGCATCTATATCATCTAAAAGCATTGCCTTGATAAAATCATTATAAGTCCCTTCTGTCTCCGAGAACCAGTCCCGCACCATGGTCTCAAACATGACCTTTACCTCTTTATTGGTCAATTTCAATTCGTAATAAGTGCGTCCTTCCTGTTCCACGAATTCCGTATTCACTACCTTCAAATACCCGCTGGCCAAGAGCAGGCTCCAGACAGCATTCCGTTTGGTTTTCAACTGATCATAGACAATCTGCTCGTCAATCTCCATTTCAATGGTTTTCCCTGACAGAAGGTCTTCCATGAGTTGCTTTATCTCTTTGCTTCCCTCACGGATCAGCTCCCCGGCCAGTCTGTTAGAACTGGAATTTGCCCAGTAGGTGGATAACTTCTTTTTATCCAGATAATTTAAAATGGACCATGGATTATAGATGTCCGTGCGATTCCCAAAAGTAAAACCATCATACCAGTTCTTTACTTCCCGTTTTTTGCCACTGAGATCAAATTCATCTAGTGCCGCAAAAACCTCCTCTTCCGTGAAGCCAAAACAATCCTCATATTTTTTTGAGGTTGTGGTTATGACTTCCAGATTATTCAGATCTGAAAAAATAGATTCTTTACTCACCCTGGTGATGCCTGTCATGATCGCCCGCTCCAGATAGGGATTTGTCTTAAATGTAGAGTTGAACATGCTCCTGGTAAATGAGACCAGCTCGGGCCAATAGCCGTTCACATAGGCCTCCTGCATCGGCGTGTCATATTCATCCAACAGAATAATTACTTTTTTGCCATAATAACGGGACAGGTAATAAGACAACTGATGAATCGCCATAGTTGCCGTGGACTCATCCATATCTACGTCTACCGAGTCAAAAAAACGCCGTTCCTTATGATCAAAATCCCTGTCACTCACGAGGAATCTATATCCAGAATACAGATTTGTCAATATCTGGTTGATTCTTCGGATCGTTGCGGCATAGCTTTTTTCTTTCACATTGGCAAATGATAAGCTGATCACAGGGTAACTTCCCTGAAGCTCCCTGTATTTTTCATGTTCCCATATGGCCAGCCCCTGAAACAGATCTTCCCGCCCTTTATACTGAACAGAAAAGAATTTTTCCACCATGCTCAGATTTAATGTCTTGCCGAAACGTCTGGGGCGGGCAATCAGTGTCACCTCATCCTTTCCCTCCCACCACTCCTTAATAAAATTCGTTTTGTCTACATAAAAGACAGACCGTTCCCTTATCTTCGCGAAATCCTGATAGCCCATTGCCACTGTCCTTGCCATATGCCACGCCCTTTCTTTTATTCCGGATCTGCTTTATATCATATCACCACCATTATAGCATTCCAAAGATTCCAGTTCAAGGGATACCGCGGCAGCCTGCTTTTGGTCCCAGCAATCGAGTAGGGGAGGTCCTTCCCCCTGCTCGCCGCGCCAGGGTGGGGCCGCGCAAACGGCCACATTTCCTTTCCGCCCCGTGTGCATCAAAAAAGGACTGCCAGTCCAACTATACCGGCAGTCCTCTCCCATCCAGCCAGGGATCCCCTATTCCCCAACTCCTGTATCAATTTTACTAATACCATGGCAGAAGCTGTACTTCGGAGCAAAGTCTTTTCCCCTTCCAGCAGAGCCTGTGAGACTGATAAAATGTTTTACCGCCTCTTGGCAGGCCGCCTCCACCTCCATCATCAAAGACATATAATCCAGATCCGGATTTTTTTCAAGACAGATTTTCGCGTGATCCCGGCAGGAGTTAAAAATCTCTGTGGCGATGTTGACTTTATTGATCCCGGCCTCCACCGCTTTTCTGATATTGTCGTCTCCGGAACCGGAACCGCCGTGAAGAGCCAGAGGCATGCCAGTGGCCGCCTTCACCTGCCTGATGACATCAAAATTAAGGGTGGGGACAAACCCCTTGGGATAGTTTCCGTGGGCAGTGCCGCAGGCTATAGCCAGGCTGTCCACCCCTGTCTCTGCCACAAATCTTACAGCTTCCTCTGGTTTTGTATAAAGGGCTGTGTCGCATCCGTCCAGGGTGGCGGCCTGCCCCACATGGCCCAGCTCCCCTTCCACCGCCAGGCCCTGGGGATGGCACAGTTCCACCACCTTTTTTGTCCTGGCTACATTTTCCTCAAATCCATAGGCGGAAGCGTCGATCATGATGGAAGAAAATCCCATCCGGTACGCCCAGGTGATTTTCTCCCAGTCCCGCCCGTGGTCCAGAATCATAGCCACAGGCACCCTGGTCTCCTCTGCCAGGGTTTTGACCATTGGCACAAAGATCTCCGGCCTGGCATGTTTTGTCATCTGGGCCTGCCCTACCAGGATAATAAGAGGCGCGTCCATCTGGTCGGCTCCTCCGATGAGCCCCCTGGCCAGCTCCATGTTAAAGGCAGAAGCCGCCAGCACAGCGTAATGATTTTTATTGGCATGTTCCAAAATAGTCTTAATATCTGTATACATAATTGCCTCCCCTTTTATGTCCAACTGTTCAATGGAAATATTCCACTTCAAAGCCCACAATCTCCCCCAATTCCTGGAGCTCTTTCACATGGTTTCCGTAAATAACCGCCTGATGGTGTCCATAGCCTCCCTTTGCCAAGGCCTGGCGGAACTGGCGGGCGCCGCCCTCCACTTCATAGTAGACCGCGGGGCTGCAATATACGGGGCGGAATTCGCATCCCAGAGTGCGGCCCACCGCCACCATCATCTTCGTGCCTCTCCGGTTAAAGCGGCCAAAGGTGACCACCTGGCCTTCCTCCTCCGCCATATCTACATGGTAGTGGGCTCCCCATCCCTGGGTTGTAAAATGTCCCATCTCATACTTCTGTCCCGGCTGGTCGAACCCCCTCATCTTCCGGACAGGCACGGCGTGATGGACCTCCAGGACATCGTGGTCAAAGGTCTGCCCGGGCTCAGTCAGAAGCTTTGGCATTCCCAGCTGCTCTAAGGTCTTGCTGCCCGCCAGCACCAGAACCGGATTTCCCATAAACACGCTCTGGCGGGTCAGGTACATCATCATGGTCATAGCCAGCCACACTGCCAAGTCCTCCTCGCAGGCTGACGGGATTCTGTCATCCTTGTTGAGGGAATGGGTCATACAGGGCACGCATTTGTACTTCTGGGGAAGGCGGCTGGCACAAAGCTCCTTGCAGGGAGTGGTGAAGGCGTTGCAGTCATACTGCTCCATCATTTTCCGCACGCTGTGAAAATATCTCAGGTCATTACACAGGTATTCTTCCTCAATCTCCGTTTTCACTGCCCCGTCCAACAGGGCCCTGGCTTCCCTGTGGATGGCCTCGTCCGCCGGCGTTTCCTCAAAATACCGGAACACCTGACGAAAATCTATCCGATTATTGCGGATACCGTACCTTGTAAACAAAGTCACCAGATCGCAGCAGCTTGTATTGACCGATGCCGGCGTCTGTTCCCCGTTGGACAAGATCAAAACCTTGGTGTGGGCCACTGCTTTTCGGACCTGCAGGTATTTTACCAGCTGGTTGTACTCCTCATAGTCGTGGGCCATATAGGCTTCCAGGCCAATGTCTCTGTAATATCCCACCAGGTCGATGGGGGTAGGCCCCAGGTTAATCATGGACACCGGCCTGCCAAGCCTCTCGATCCCAGGCACCCTGTATGTAATCAGATAAAGGTCAACCTTATGATTTTCCGGAATCAGTTTGTCAAATTCAGAATCTCTCATGACAAAACTTTCGTCAAATTCCAGATAGGCAGGCTCCATCAGGCAGCACCTGGAAAGGTCCAGATTGTTTCTCAGTTCTTGGTGCCAGATCTTGATCTGCTCCTTTCCCACTCTCCGCTCATATTCCGGCGTGCCCTCCTCCAGGGGTCCTACCCGGCACGGTCCCTCCCACCAGTCTGTATGTACAAGGTTGCTGAAAACAGGTTTTATATTTATTTTTACATCCATAGCGTATTTCATGTGATCTCTCCTCTTTCCTCTCATTATTCAAAAGTCCGCGGGCTTTTCCCCTGTATTTCCTCAAGGCAGTCCGCCACATAGTCCATCTCTTCTCTGGTATTGTATATCCCTAAGGAAATCCGGCACACACTCTCTCGTTCCAGCCTCTCCATAAGGGGCCAGGCGCAGTGGCTCCCGCACCGAACAGCGATCCCCCTGGCTGCCAGAAAAGCTCCCAAATCATAGGAACCGCGCACACTGCTTTCAAAGGACAAGATAGGGGAAATAAGATCAGGCCCCACCAGATGGATCCCCGGAATTTTCTTAAGTCTCTCCTTCAAGTACACCGACAACTCCCTCTCATGAAATGTCAGTTTTTCAAAATCATTTTTTTCCAGATAGCGGAGCGCCTCTGCCAGCCCTAATGCTCCGCCTATATTTTGAGTCCCGGCCTCATAGCGCCAGGGCTTCCTGCCCGTCATGCCTCCGCCATATAAAAACGGTTCCAACACCTCCAGGCAGTGTCTCTTTCCGTACAGTACCCCGATCCCCATGGGGCCATAGACCTTGTGCCCGGAAAAGCACAGAAAGTCACATCCCAGCCTGCTCACAGACATCCGGCGGTGGGCCGCCTCCTGGGCTCCGTCTACCAGGACCATAGTCCCGTTATTATGGGCCTCCCCGATGACCCTTTCTAAGTCCGGGCGGAAGCCTGTAACATTGGACATGGCGGTTATGGCTATAAGCTTTGTGTTTTTGTCCATAAGCCCCAAAACAGCTTCCGCTTCCAGAGCGCCGTCCCGGCCGCACTCAGCGATCCGCAAATCCGCGCCCTTTTTCTCGCACTGCCTCTTCCAGGGCAGAAAATTGGCCAGATGCTCAAGCTCTGTGACAATCACATTGTCTCCATTTCTGATCCAGGACTCAAAGAGCCCGGCTGCAGTTATGTTCACGGATTCCGTACATCCTTTGGTAAATATGATCTCTTCCTCCGACTCTGCCCCGATCCATGCCCTCACCGTGTCCCTGGCAGATTCATATAATTCCTCCGCCTGGCTGCTTAATGGATAAAGTCCCCTGTGTATGTTGGCGTTCTCGCCGGCATAGTACCGGCTCATGCGGCTTATTACCTGCTCCGGCTTCTGGGTGGTGGCCCCGTTGTCAAGATAAACCAAGGTCTGTTCTCTTCCGCAAAATATGGGAAAATCCTTTCGTACGCCCCTGGCCTTCCCCGCCGCCTCCATCCGCCCCCTCTCCCTGGCCTGAGCCTGGTTTATGTGTGAGGCCACTGCCTCTGACAATTCTTTCAGATCCTCTATGTCCGCCGCCTCCTGGGTTTCCAGAACGATCCCCAGCGCCTTCTCCACAGACATGATAAACAGCACCTTTTTTTGAGCCAGGAGGCTTGTCTGATGACAGTCATATTTTTGAACCTTATCCGGCCTTTGGCCTGTCTGGCCCCGGATGCTCATGATCACCAGCTTCCTGATGGAGGTCTCCTGGGTGAGCGGTATCATCAGCTCTGCCGCTGCCGCCTTTTGAAGAGCTTGCAGAATTTTCTCCGGTGTCCGCTCCTGGCTGGACATTTTCCTTATGGATTCCAGCGCGGCGGCTGATTCCTGCCGGACCTTTTTTAATAGTTCTTCTCTTTTCATAAAAATGCTTCCAGTAAATCCTCATAAGTTTCTGCTGTCTGGAGTCTATCCATGGTTTTGTCTCTCCCCAGCTTTCCCGCCAGCTCCGCGATGAGCCGCAGGTGGTCCTTTCCCCCTTCGCCGCCAGAGGGAACCGCGAACAAAAAGAACAGCCTGGATGGCTCCCCGTCATAAGATTCCCAAGGAACCATCTCCCGGGTCCTCCCCACTGCGATCCCCACCTTCCCTACAGCGTCGGACTTACCGTGGGGGATGGCCACATGACCGCCGATCCCTGTGATTCCCTCCTTCTCCCTCACATATACATCCTCAATATAACCTTCCAGGTCCTTGATATATCCCGCACTGTCCAAAAGCCCCGCCAGATGTCTTATGACCTGATCCTTGTCCCTGGCCTCCATATTCAGATCTATGGCCCGCCTGTCCAGAATCTCTTCTACTGCCATCCCTGTCTCTCCCCTATCTGATAAAATACTGGTAAATCTCCAGCGCTGAACCCATGTTTTTCATGGTGTTCAGATTTTCGTCATTGTCTGTCAGCTGAAGAAATTCCCTGTAAAATTGTTTTGTCCTCTGTATCTCAAATTTTGACGTCATTTTTACTGCCAGCAGAAACACCACATCTACCAAATCGTCGTGCCACCTGATTGGCGAATCCAGTATTGCTATGACGATCCTCGGCTCATTGATCTCCCGCATATTTCCATGAGGGATGGCGATTCCTCTGCCGATGCTGGTAGTGGTAGCCCTCTCACGCTCAAAGACGCTTGGCAGATAGTCTGATGTCACATCGCCTTTGTCCTCCAGCTTCTTTACCATCATGGTGATCAGCTGGTCTTTATTGTTTGCCCCAGGCTTAATCAGAATCAGGTCCGGCTCAAACAGCTGATGACAGAGACTGCTGAAACCAAAGCCCTGACCTTTTCTGCCGGAGAAAATCTGATTCACTTTCCCCCGTATGGCCTCGATTCCCTGCGCGGCCACCTGCTCCTCCACATCCACTGCCCGGTCATCGTCGATCTCCCTTCCGGTGGTATTAATAATCACATCTGCCCAGCCGTTGGAACCAGGTTTGAAATCATGGAGACTGATTGTCTGGATCTCTCTTATCTCAGGAATCTGGTATTTCAGCATCTCGATATTCAGCTGGCTGGCAGCCAGCCCCCCTCTGCTCACCAGGAGGGCCGTGAGGGGCCGGTTCTTATTCTTCCGGATCAGAGCTGCCTGGATATAAAGGGCAATGCCGGCCAACTCATCCTCTGTCACCTGAACGTCATAGTACTCCTCAAACAGATTGCTGGTGGACCATGCCGCCAGAAAGGTCTGCTTATACTCATTTTTCACGTATCTGCTTATGTTATCACCAAGGGCAGTGGAGTATTTCATCCGGAAAATAGCTGAGCGCAGATGAAGAATCAGGCTCTCCCTCAGCAGCTCGTCCTCTGAGAGGTCAATATCCAGGACAGCGTCGATGGTGTCCATAACCATGTTGACAAAATCCCTCAGATCTCTGTCATACTGTCTGGCATAATCGGTCTCCGGAATCCCCGCGAAATGTTTGAGCCTTTTTGCCGACAGAAGCAGCATGGCCAAAAGACCGATATCACTGTCCGGGATTTTAACCTGAAAAGCGCTTTCCATTTTCTGGTAAATGGATTCAGCGAAGGCGTATTCGTTATAATGCTGGATATTCTCCTCACTGGCAAAAAACGCTTCCTTCCCGCCGTACTGCCTCCTCCCCAGGCTGAGACAGGCCATGATCCAGACCATCTTGAAGGAACTGTCGGCAAGCTCGATCCTCCAGGCGTTTTCCGCCTCAAGAACCAGCCTGCGGACCCTGTCCGTGTCAACACCTGGGGTAAATGTGCCAAAAAGCGCCTCCATCACCTCCGGCATCATCTCCAGCATATAATCCTTGATCGATACCCGCAAATCGTATTCGCTCCCCACAAGGCAGAGCCCTTTGCTTCGGACAGAAACCACCTGGATCCTCCGTTCCTCAAACCAGGGCATGATCTCCTTTAAGATGCTTCCCGCCGTAGGGGCGCTCAGATACAGACTCTCAGCCAAACTTCCCAGGGTGACGGTCTGATTGGGCTTTAATTTCAGAAGTTTCCCTATGATCTGTCTTCCCCGGTTGTCCGCCTCCGGTTCTAAGCTTACTGTGCAGTTCAAATATCTTTTTAAGTCTTCCCTCTGCCTCTCGTCTGCTGCCAGCCAGATTCCGGTTCCCTGTCGTTTCTCAATCTGCCCCATGCCGTGCTTTTTCAGGAAATCATTCATCTGATCCACCTTAAGCCTAACGGTCTTTTCCGACAAGCCCACATGTTCCCCGATTTTTGATATGGAACATACCTCTCCCTCTAAAAGGAGCCGGAATATTTTCTCATAATAAAAGGCGTTTTTATCCTGCTTCATACGATATTGATATCCAGATCAAAGTCCAGCTCCTGTTCTTGTGTCTCTTCCTCGGCCGGCGGCCTTCTCAGCACAGCGTAGGTCAGCCCTGTAACCAGAGAGCCGATAACCAGGGCCACCACGAACATCATTGGATTTTTCATCATGGGAATCACAAAGATCCCTCCGTGCCCTGCCACAGACTCACAGCCAGAGCCCACGGCTATGGCGCCCGCTACCGCGGAACCCAGCATACTGCAGGGGATAAACCGCAAAGGGTCCGCCGCCGCGAAGGGCAGAACCCCCTCTGTGATAAAACAAAGGCCCATGGGAAAGGCGGTCTTGGCCGTCTCGTGCTCGGTCTTTGTAAATTTTTCTTTCTTTAACAGCGTTGTGATAAATAGTCCTATGGGAGGAGTCATGCCGCCGATGATCTTGGCGCACATGGGCCCGTTGATCCCATCCGCTCCCAGGGCATTGGCTGCCATGGAAGCCGTCTTCCCAACAGGGCCTCCCATATCAAACCCAAGACAAGCCCCGATGACGGCTCCGATCACCGCCTTGGCACCGCCGTTTAAATCGATTATCCACTGGGAGAATCGGTCCATGAGCAAAGATAATGGGATGGAAAACACGCACAGGAAGATCATCCCGCACAAAAATGTAGCCCCCACTGGTATGATCATAACGGATTTCAGCCCCTCGCACCATTTTGGCAGCTTCCAGCCCTTCATCCAGTTCACCACGGCTCCGATGATAAAGGCCATAAGGATGCCTCCCAAAAATCCCGCCTTTGACTGGGCCGAGCAGTATCCGATAATCATGCCCGGCACAATGCCCGGCCTGCCCGCTATGGAATAGGCGGCCCCCGCGGTCATGACAGCCACCGCGAAATCCATGGCATAGGAGCTTAATTTGTTCACGCCCCACCAGAAGCCCAGCCACGTAAAGGGATTCAGATTGGAAAACGGCGTCGCGCCCGCCGTCACCGCATTGCCGATATCCCAGCCTCCGAAGGCCTTGGCCAAAGCCCCCAGAATTCCTCCGGCCACAACCATGGGTATCATGTAAGAAATGCCTGTCAGAATATGCCTCATAAATCGTTTTTCTTGTTTTGCCATACCGCTTTCCCCTTTTCTCTTGGTCTATTCCTGTTTTTCCAGTTTCTCGTGAATCTTTCCCAGCACCCCTTTGGGAGATTTCATCACCATGCTGATGGGGATGTCCACCAACGGCTTTCCCTTAAACCGCTCCTTATTGACCCGGATATCCGCAGAGATCAGGACGACATCCGCCTCCCTGATCTCCTCCAGCGTAAGCTCATTCTCCACGCCGATGGACCCCTGGGTCTCCACCTTAATCGTATCTCCCAACTCCCTGGCCGCGTTCTCCAGCTTCTCCTTGGCGATGTAGGTGTGGGCGATTCCTGCCGTGCAGGCTGTTACTGCTAAAATCTTCATGTGATACCTCCTTCCTCGTTTCCTATAATCTATCATCTTTTTTCGTTCTGCGGTAAATTACTTCTGTCATATTATTCCGGTAATTTTTATGTTTATAACAAAAAAACAAACAGTTGACACAATCCCAAAAGTCACATATAGTACAAAGTGTTGGAGGATACCCTGATGAAAACTACTAACGGAAAAGCTATGCCTCGTGATTTAAACATCGAAAACCGAAAATTGATCCTTGATTTCATGAAAGACGGAAAGCCCCATTCGGTGGCCGAGATCTCCGCGGCCTTAAAGATCAGCCGCCAGACCGTGAAAAAGAAATTAGACTTTTTTTCCAGCAAACAGCTGGTCGTAAGCTGCGGCAAGGGCAGCTCCACGGACTTTGGCGGAAAGAGGCCGGAGATATTTGCCATTAATCCAAAGATCTATTTCCTGTGTTCTTTCCAGATTTACAATCTTGTGATATGCATCGCCCTCTTTGACTTTTCGGGCACATGTGTGGACCGGTGTGTGATTCCCCACGAGGAGGCCTACACCCTGGAAGATTATGTGGATATCATCGTCACGGGGATCCGGACTCTGATCTCCCGCAACCAGATAGCGCCTGACAATATCCATGAATTTTTGGTGGGAAACAACGGATTGATTGATTCCAAAGAGGGAATCATAAGAAAGACCACAACCAGTCCCCACTGGGGAGAGGATATTCCCTTAAAGAAAATACTGGAAGGGCGGCTGGCGGAGATTCCCCGCATCCGGATTGAGAATCTCATCGCCCTGGTCTCTGCTCATGTGCTGGCTAACCCTCAGATGGCCTCCTCCAGGATCCTTGTGCTGTATTGGGGGTCAGGCATCTCCATGCGGATGATTGACCGGGGGCATTTTTCCTACACAGACAGCCCCATCTGCGGGGAGATCGAAAATATGGTCATCGACTTTTCCAATTACAAAGGGCCGGGCAGAGAGGAAAAGGCCAGTTTCCGCCACCTGATCTCAGAAGAAAAAATCGCGGAGCTTTTTTCCAAGTTATCCCAGGAACAGAGAGACGCTATCTTGCAGTTTCATGACGACTCCGAGATCAAGAAGGATCTCCGCCTGTCTGTTTTTCAGGCAGCTGACCACGGCAATCAGGAGGCGAAAAAACTGGTGGACTATATGGCTGACGTGTTTTTCGCTGCCCTCATGAATATGGCGGTGTGCTTTGATCCGCAATACGTGGTATTCAACGGCCTCCCCCGCCAATACCACAGGTGCTTTGAGGAGAGGATCTACTTAAACTTTCAGGATTTTCTTTACTTCCGGGACGTGAAGCAGCAGACGCAGCTGGTTTTCCAGCTGGAGGACTTATTTGACATCTGTCTGGTAGGCTCCCATTATCTTATGCAGAAACAGTTTTTGGAACATAGTTCTCTGTACGAAGACATATAAAAATATTCGCAAAGGCTGGTGTAGTCACCAGTCTTTTTGTATATTTTGTACAGAAATTTGTTCTTTATTTATCTGTTTATTATCTTGATTGTGGGCATATTATCATGTAATATAGTTATGTAATAATGTTACGTTACTATATTTCACAATGTTTTTTATTTCAAAATATTTTAAAGGGAAGGAAGGTACTCTGATGAAAAAAACAAGAAGACTTATGGCACTGTTGCTGTCAGCGGCCGTGATGTGCGCCTCTGGGGGATGCGCGGGCAAATCAACGGATCCTAAAGCAGACCAGACCTCCGGCGCTGCCCCGGCCGAAGGTGCCGGACAATCCCAGGCAGAAGGCGGGGCAGGCTCCCAGGCCCCTGAGGAGGTTGTCCTGGAGGTTCAGATCGTGGATACCAACTGGGCAGATGCCTGGAACCACATGAAAGAGTCCTTTGAGAGCCAGTACCCCTGGATCACCCTAGAATCCGTGGGCGCCCAGCAGAATATCGACTCGTTCATCTCCGCCCGGGTCGCTGCCCAGGACCTGCCCGCTGTGATCAAGATCTCCAGCGCGGATATTTATCTGAATATGATTGATGAGGGATATGTCCGGGATCTATCCGGGATGGAATGTGTGGCCAATGTCCCGGACAGATTCCGGGAGGCTTTTACCTACAACGGCGTGGAGTACGGCGTTACCCAGGGAGCCTCCTTCTCTGCCCTGTACTTAAACATGGAGGCCTTAAGGGAAGCCGGGTGGGATAACCCGCCCTCCGACTGGAACCAGTTTATCCAGTGCTGCAAAGACATCAAGGAGAAGACCGATTACGCGCCATTTCTCTTTAACGGGGACCACGCCACGATCTGCTATATGGTTTATGAGCTGCTTCTTGCCAACTGCCTTGGCTCTCAGGAGGAGGCAGCCGCCTATCAGGAGGCCTTGACCAACGGAACCTTTGATTTTTCCGCCTACCCGGACATCTGCCGGAAGATGAATGAGCTGATCCCCTACATCATGGAGGGCAGCGCTTCCACTGCCCAGGATGACGCGGTTGCCATCATGGCTGACGGCGGGGCCGCCATGCTCCTGGGCGGCAACTGGGTGTCCGCCTCTGCCCTGGAGGCCATTGAATCCTGCACAGGGGTGGAAAACTCCGGTCTGGCTATTTTCCCGCCTTTCAATGACCCTGGCAAGCCTTTGTGGATCAGCACTTCCACGGAGGTGGGGTTCGGACTGACCAAGCAGGATGACCCGAAAGTCAGCGAAGCGGCCGAACTGTTCCTCAACTGGGTTTTTGAGCCGGAAAACTTTAAGATCATTCAGAATGCCAGAGGTACGGTTCCCGTCCTCACCAACATGACCTCCGAGCAGATCGTGCTTCCCGAGGGCATCAAAGGCCTGGTGGGCGAGGTCAGCAGCCATAATTCTGTAATGATGGGATATAATTTCTATACAGCTGAATTTAAAGACGGGGCCTGCACCGCTCTTCGGGATGTGTACTCCGGCAACGCCTCCATAGAAGACGCGGTAAAATCTATGACCCAGCTTTTGTCCCAGTACCATTACTAAGCTTTCATGCCGCCGGCCGCAGAGGGGCGGCAGGGAACTTTAAGACGAGAGGTATCGGTTATGAAAGAGCATTTGTCAAAACACAAACTGACGTGGGGGCAAAAGAAGCAGCTCACAGGGGTTCTGTTTTTGCTGCCCCTGTCCGCGTTTCTGGCAGTATTTATTGTCTATCCTCTTGCCAGCGTGATCTTCTACAGCTTCTTTGACTGGAACGGCATGTCCCAGATGAATTTTGTGGGCGCTGACAACTACAGGCTTCTGCCCTCCACTGAGGGGTTCTGGGACATGGCCAAAGCCACCGTGATCTACGCCGCCGGGGTCACGGGGCTGGTTGTGCTGTGCGGGTTTCTCGTGGCCCTTGCCCTGGACAAGAGGGGAAAATGGCGGATTAACCGCACTGTGCTGCGTTTTTTCTGGTTCTTTCCCTGCCTGTTGAGCGGAGCCATTGTGGGCATTATCTGGCGGATCATGTTCAACTACAACGGAGGCCTGGTGAATTTTCTCCTGAATCAGATGGGGATCAAGAGCGTTAACTGGCTGGAAACCTACGGCGTGACCATGGCGGCTGTGGTCATCGCCAGCGTCTGGGGACAGATCGGCATGTGCGCCATCATCTTCCTGGCAGGCCTGCAGAATATTCCCACAGATATGCTGGAGGCGGCGGATTTAGACGGCGCCAGCGAGCTTCAGAAAAAAGCCATGATCGTGATCCCCCTGATGGCCCCGTCCATCACCATCAACGTGATCACCACCTCCATAGCGGCCTTTAAGGCCTATGAACTGCCCTACACCGTGTCCAAAGGGCTTCCCGGCTATTCCACCCGCATTTTGACCCAGAGGATCTATTTTTACTCCTTCAACACCAACAAATACGGAATCGCCTCAGCCATGTCCGTGCTTTTGGTGGTTGTGATCACCTTGATCTCTCTTTTGCAGCTCTTTGTATTAAAAAAACGGGAGGATATTTATTAATGGAAAAGAAAAAGATGCTTACGATTTTGAGCGAGCTGTGCCTCTTGGCCTGCACCGTGGTCTGCTGGCTGCCGGTCTACTATTTTGTCATCAGCGCCTTCAGGCTTCGAAAGGACATTGTCAAATATCCTCTTAAAGTCATCTGGGAGCGGTTTACCCTGGAAAATTTTTCTTATGTATGGAAAAATATGAAGCTGGCCCAGTCCCTTTTCAACACCGGCTTTATCACAATCATGACCCTGGTTTTGCTGATCGCGGTGAGCTCCATGGCCGGATTCGCCTTATCCAGAATCAAGGGGAGATTTTTCCGGGCATACTACTCTGCCAACGTGGCCCTTATGGTGGTCCCCTTTATCAGCTGCCTCCTCTCCCTGGTGATTTTGTCCACAAAGATCCGCCTGTACAACACCCTGTGGGGCTGCATCTTTATCCACACGGCGTGGCATCTGCCCTTCTGCACGTTTCTCTACGCCGGGTTTATGGGGGCTCTGCCCATGGAGCTGGAGGAGGCGGCCTACATCGACGGGTGCTCCACTTTTCAGGTCTATTTTCAGATCTTTTTGCCCCTGCTGGCCCCCATCACAGCCACCTGCTGCATCCGCTCCGGCATCACCATATGGAACGATTATCTTTTAAGCAGCACTCTGTTAAACAGCGCCAGAAAGCCAACTTTGATGGTTGGCATCAATTCCTTTTTCGGAGAGTACGTGAGCGAGTACGGCTATGCCTTTGCCGGGATCATCCTGGCCTCTCTCCCCATCTCTGTTTTATTTATTTTCTTGCAGAAATACTTTATTAAAGGACTTACAGCCGGAGCGGTAAAAGGCTGAGGAGGAAAAGTGAAATCATGAAGACAACGATCCAGGTCAGTGTGCGGCAGGAATCCATATCACTGATCACCAATATTACATACAAGATGGAATCCTATTGGTACGGGGAGACGGAGCGCCCTCTGAAAATGAGCCTGCTCCTCCCCAAGCACAAGGAACTCCACGCCTCGCCCCTCCCCCTGGTGGTGTGGTTCTGCGGCGGCGCCTTCCAGGTAGTGGACAAGGATATCTGGCTCCCCCAGCTTGTTCCCCTGGCAAGGCAGGGCTTCATCGTGGCAAGCGTGGAGTACAGGACCACAAACGACGCCCCCCTCCCCGCGGGCATCATCGACGCCAGGGCGGCAATCCGCTATTTAAAATCCCACGCCAGGCAATACCTCATAGACCCTGACAATATCTTTGTCATGGGGGAATCCGCCGGCGCCGTCATAGCCAGCATGATGGGAGTTCTGGGAGAATACACGGAATTTGACCAGGGAGATTTTTTAGACCAGGCTGTCCGCATCAACGGGGCCATCGATTTTTACGGTTCCGCCAGCATGATTGACCGCCTCAACAGCCACAAGGAAAATTCCAGCGATTACATCGCCTACATGCAGAAGGTTGAGGGGCCGGACAGCGAAAAACTGGAAAATATGCGCAGGTACAGCCCCATTGAGCATGTATGCCCCCAGACGGCCCCGTTTTTGATCTTTCACGGGACCGGCGACGAGAAGGTCCATGTGTCTCAGAGCGACAAATTTTATGACAAGCTGGTTTCCTGCGGCGTCCCCTGCGACTATTACCGCCTTGAGGGATGCCGCCACGGCGTGGATGAGTTCTATCAGCCGGAAATCATGGAGATTATATTTGAATTTTTAAGAAAATACACGGTTTCGTGACATTGCCCTCAGAGGGGTCACTGGCCGGGCGGCTGATCCCTGCCGGCTTTCAGGGCCTCAATCCGGTCCGCCAGCTCCTTCGGGGAGAGGGGAATCTGACGGGGATAGTCGCACACATATTTGGGGTAGGCGCTGTTTTTCAGCCCCTCGATCAGGATAATGTCCGCTTCCCCGAAAGCCTCCAAAAGCGCCTTCTCGTCAGGCTCCTCCCACTCCTTTGTCACCATCAGCCGCTTGGAGGAGTACACGGCCGTGCCGTATGCCCCTGACTTTTGAAAGCGGTAGCTGTCCGTCCCCGGCACATCGCTCTCAAAATCATGGCCGTCGTGCTTGATCACGGCCACCTTATAGCCCCGCCTGACAAGCTCCGGAATCAGAGCAGTGATCAGGGTGGTCTTCCCTGAATTCTTGTACCCGCTGACCGCAAATACAAAGGGCTTTTTCTCCGGGCCCGTCATCCCCCTGTCTCCTGTCTGGCCCGCTTCACCTCCACCAAGTTGGTGTGCTGGGGATTTCCTCTTGCGTAGGGCGTGGGCCTTAGGGACGTGAGCACATTGATGGAGCCCGCCCTGTCCGTCCCATCCTCATCCGGCTTATACCAGGCCCCCTGGGAGATGGCGACCACTCCCTTCATGATCCGGTCCGTCACCTTCACCGCCGCCTTCATCTGCCCCCTGTCGTTCCACACCAGGGCCGTCTCCCCGTCCTCCAAATCCCTGGCCGCAGCGTCCTCCTGGTTGATCCACAGCCTCTGAGGGTCGATCCCGTCCATGGCCCGGTTGTTGTCATGGATGCTGTGGCACCTGCGCTTGGTGTGCCATCCGATGAGCTGCAGGGGATACTTTTGAGCCAGGGGATCCGAAGGCCCTTCTGGTGGCTCCACATACCTGGGAATCGGCGGGAAAAAGTCCCTGTATTCTGTCCTCCAGACCTTCTCCGAGAAGATCTCGATCTTTCCGCTGGCTGTGGGAAAGGGATATTTTTCCGGATTCTCCCTCTCCTTCTCAAAGGCAATGACCCGCGGGTTATGCTGGTACCGGTAGATCCCCTCTCTCTTAAAAGTCTCATAGTCCGGCAGTTCCCTCTCCTCCTCCCGCAGGCGGTTATAGGCGTATTCCAGCCACTCTCCGGCAGTTCTCCCCTGGGAAAATTCCCAGCCCAGGCCGATCTTCCCGGCCACCTCCCGCAGCCAGTCATACTCAAACCTGCCCTCATACAGAGGCTCTATGACCTTGTTGTTAAAGCCCAGGAAATCCCCGTACTTCCAGGGCATGGTGATATTCTCGCACTCAAACATGGACACCCCCGGAAGAAGGATATCCGCGAATTTGGCGCTGGCGGTCATGAACAAGTCACTGCAGACAATAAATTCGCATTTGGACGTGTCCTTCAGGATCCGGGAGGTCCGGTTGATGTCGCTGTGCTGGTTCACAAGACAGTTTCCTGCCAGGTTCAAGATCATCTTAATATCGCTGTCAAGGCGGACCTGGCCTTCATCCCCTCTATCCGACTTCACCCCGTCCAGCTGATCCATCTCATGGCCCCGCACAATGGCCTCGGTCCACAAAAACACAGGGATCCTCCGTCCATAGGGGTTGTCCACCTCCGGCAGACGGGGATTCTTGTGGCAGCTCACATCCGCCGTTCCGCTGGCCCAGCCGCCGCTGACCCCCACATTGCCCGTGAGACAGGCAAGCAGGATTCCCCCTCTGGCCGACTGCTCGCCGCAGGCGTGGCGCTGAGGCCCGTAGCCCTGGATCAGGGCCCCGGGCTTTGCCCTGGCGTAACCCACTGCCAGCTCGCGGATCACCTGGGCGCTGACCCCCGTGATGCCCTCCGCCCACTGGGGAGTCTTGGGTGTTCCGTCCTGCTCTCCTGTGAGATAGGACAGATAGCACTGGGACGGGTCGATCCCCTCCGGCATGTGCTCCTTGTCAAACCCCACACAGCACCTGTCCAGAAATTCCTGGTCCTGGAGGCCCTCCTCCACGATCACATAGGCCATGGCATCCATCATGGCGCTGTCGGTCGCCGGGCGGATGGGAATCCATTTTGCTCCAAGCCCGAGAACCGTGTCGTTCTTTCTCGGGTCCACCACCACGATAGGGATCTTCTTTTCCCTGGCTTTTTTTAAGTAGTACATGGTCTCGCAGTCAAACTTGGTCTCAGCCGGGTTGTGACCCCACAGGATGATCAAGTTGGAGTTGAGCCATTCCTCCAGGCTGCTGCCTGTCTGGTCTGTGCCGTACATCAGCTCCGTGGCCTGGCGGATGCAGGCGGTGCTGTAGGAATTGTAATAGTCCAGAAATCCCCCGTCCAGGCTCAAAAGCCTCTTTGCCAGGCTTCTTGCGCTCATGAGCCCGCTGATGCCTGTGGCGTAGTTCACATAACGGGACCCTGGCCCGTAGGCATCCCGGATCCGCACCCACTCCGAGGCAATGGTATCCACAGCCTCCTCCCAGGTGATCCTCTCAAACTTTCCCTCACCACGCTCTCCCACCCGCCTCATAGGATACTTCAGCCTGTCCTCCCCCAGAAACGTCTTGTGATAGTTCAGCCCCCGGACGCAGGCAGTGAGAGGCACGCCTTCCCCCGCGTCCTCTCTTGTGTCCGTGGTAAGTTTTTCAATCTTTCCATCCCTCACGCAGGCGTGAATCACACAGCGCCCGCCGCAGTTGTTCCTCCCTGTGGTGTTGACAATTCTGACTTCCTCATGATGACTCATTTGACACCTCCAAGGTTTTATTTTTTGAAAGTCCTGCCTCCCATTAGGCGGCATCCATTCAGGTATGTCAAGTGCGCCATACTTTTTGGGGACAGCGGCACGTCTGTTGCCGGGCGCACAAAGGTTTGCTTCTTATATTTTACCATACTTTTGAGGTTTTCAACACACTTTTACCATTTTTCCCCAAAAAGACTTAAAAATATCCCCTTCCGTCCTCCCCCGCCTGTGTGGTATGCTTGTGATAACGATTCATAGGTTATCTGCTGCCGCAGACCATCTATATCTTGTGACAAACACAGAGAGGAAGACCCTTCTATGACACCCACAGAGACAAAAACATTGACAGATCAGATCAGCATGTGGTACCAGGCCGGAGAGCACCAACAGACTATCCAGGCCGTCCTGGCCCTTCCCGCCTCCAAACGGACTGATGAGCTTTTGGGAGAGCTGGCGGTGGCCTGCAACAACACCGGCCAATACTCCATGGCCATCCTGGTGCTGGAAGAGATCAAGTCCCGCTCCGGATGCACCTGGCCATGGCAGTACCGCATGGGCTACGCCCTCTATTACTCCGGTTTAAAGGCAGAGCCCAAAAAGATGGCTGTGCTCCTGTCCCGGGCCCGGGAGGCCTTTTCCAATGCCCTGATGCTGGATCCGCCGGAACATATAAAAAATGACTGCCTGGAATTTCTGGAGTGGATCCGGCAGGACTTAGAAACTGCTGCCAGATGAATTTGCCCAGACAGATCCATCTTTCGGGCCCGTGCCCAATCCAGCAGGGAAGGCCTTTCCCCTGCCCGCCGCGCCGGGCCCCGGTCAGTTCTGCTGACAAACTTCTTCTCAGGGGTCCATATGCAAAAACGGGGAGACCTGCCGGCCTCCCCTGCGCTGTTCCATCTTCAGTTCTTTGCACGGCTGAACCATGGACTCGCCTGTTTTTGATTTGTACTTCATTTGTACACTATCAGTATAACCCTTTGTTTCGGTCTTATGTGCGGTTTCCTCATCCATTTTTTTCTAAGCCTTCATGCGCCCGGTGAGACAGTGTAACTTTACTTGGGGAATTTTGGAAATAAAAAAAACAAGACGGCGAC
>CAMTAF010000034.1 GCA_947066955.1 uncultured Hungatella sp. | reverse complement strand
CCGGAGTCTTGAACAGGTTGTGGAAGGCTCCGTCCTTGTTCTCGTCAAAGCTCCCGCAGCAGGTGTCGCAGCAGTCTTTTGCCTTGCTTCCGTCCACGACGATGGCCTGCTTGCAGCAGTGGTTGTCGCAGTTATGAAGACAGTTTGTTACATTGCAATCCAATTTTGTCATGATCATTTCCTCCTGCAATATTAAAGTACATCTTACAGGATTATCATGCCCAGGATGGCGCAGATTATTTCTCAAAAACATGTTTTATTTTTTCCGCGCCCATGGTCCCTCCAGACAGCCCAGCCCCATGCCGCCACCGCCTGGGGCATCCCTTCCGCAGAAGCTCTCTACGGGTAGATTCTCGAGAAATCTCCCTCTGTCAGACCTCCGTTTTCCATAAATTCCCGGAACAGTTCCTCTTCGTCTGCCCCTCCAAAGCCATCGCTTTTGATCATCAGCCCTGAGGCGTGGACAATGCCTTCCTCATAAGGCAGAAACGTCACCGCTCCCCAGTACCCGCTGTCATAGATATAAAAGTAAGTGAGATTTTCCGTCAGGCTGCTGTCAATAAAATGATCGCTGAGCGAGATTACGCTGGCGGCCCCCAGGGCCTCCACCCCCGCCATGGCGCTGAACCTGCTGGCGATGGAAGAGGTCAGGCGGCGCTCCAGCTCTGTCCTCAGCTCCTGAGGAAGCTCATTGTACGAAGACTCTCCCCCTAAATAATTTATCAGAAGGTCCATGCTCTCTTTTGACTGCTTGATCTGGTATACAGCCCTGGGACTGGAGTAATCCTGGGCTCCGATCTCCCTTATCACCGCGCCCATCTCCTCTGAGGATGTCATCATGTTCCAGTATTCCTCGCACTCCGCCATGGTATCCATCTGCTCTATAATGCGAAGCCCCCTGTCATAAAGGCTGACCTTATCCTTTTCTGGTGTCTCCCCGGCCGCCGGCGCGCAGCCTCCTGTCAAAGCCACAGAAAGCAAAACCGCCGCCATCCCTGCCCAGCTATATTTTTTCATGTTCCTTTCCCCCATTCAGACTGATTTTTCTCTTTCTATTTTACACACATCCGGAAACTACGGCAAGGACAAAATCCAGTGAAAAAATCCAGCTGACAAATCGGTCTTTCTGAGTTATAGTAAATGATGGCTGGGAGGCCAAACTTCCGCAAAATACAACACACGAAAAAGGAGGCTCTGACCATGAGCAAACATATCACCCCGGACGCCCTTGCCCGGTACAGCAGCGACTTTAACGGAGACCGGGCCAGCCGGGTTGCCCGGGATGCGGTCACATCCGGCGGGCTTCTCAAAACCTGCCAGAATCCCATGATTTCCCGGAGAGACAACTACGAATTCTCCCTGACCTTAAAGCAGGGCGCCATCACCCACCAGAAACAGAGCGGCCGGTGCTGGCTCTTCGCCGCCACCAACGTCATGCGTTTCCGGATCATCAAAAAGTATAACCTGGAGAATTTCGAGCTGTCCCAGAGCTATCTTTTATTCTGGGACAAGCTGGAGAAATCCAACTGGTTTTTGGAGAATATCCTGGACACCTTAGAGGAGCCCACGGACAGCCGCGTCATCTGCCATCTGCTGTCAGATCCCTTGGGCGACGGCGGCCAGTGGGACATGATGGCCAACTTAGTATCCAAGTACGGCGTGGTCCCCAAATACAGCATGCCTGAGACCGCGGTGTCCGGCAGCACCAGGGAGATGAACCGGGTCATGACCCAGCTTTTGAGAAATGACGCCTGCGCCCTGCGCCAGGCCGCAAAGGACGGCTGTGACCGCGGGGCTTTGGAGGCAAAGAAAGAGGACATGCTCAAAGACGTGTACCGCATGCTCTGCATCTGTCTGGGGGAACCGCCAAAAACCGTGGATATGGAGGCACGGGACAAGGACGGGGGCTTCATCTGTGAGAGAGGCTTAACTCCCATGGAATTTTTCAAAAAATACGTGAACATGGATTTAAAGGACTACATAAGCCTGATCAATGCCCCCACTGCCGACAAGCCCTTCTATCACAAATACACGGTCAGCATGCTGGGCAATGTGAAGGAGGGCAATCCGGTGTGTTATCTCAATCTTCCCATCGAGGAGCTGAAAAAAGCCGCCATTGCCCAGTTAAAGGATGGGGAGCCGGTGTGGTTTGGCTGTGACATGGGTCCTTTCGTAAACCGGGACTCCGGCATCATGGACCCTGAGGTCTATGACTTCTCCGATTTCTTCCAGGTACAGTTTCCCATGGACAAGGGCCAGCGCCTGGACTACGGCCAGAGCCTCATGACCCACGCCATGGTGTTCCAGGGCGTAAACCTCACCGACAACGGAGAGCCTGACCGGTGGAGAGTGGAGAACAGCTGGGGCGAGGAGCCGGGAAAGAAAGGGTATTTTGTCATGAGCGACCAGTGGTTTGACGAGTATATGTACCAGGTGGTGGTGAACAAGAAATATCTGACCAGAGCGCAGCTGGATATCCTGGACACGGAGGCCATCGTGCTGAAGCCCTGGGATCCTATGGGGTCTCTGGCCTGACCGATAAAAGCCGATTGAAAAACTTACACCGGGTCCTCTCAAATCCGAGAACCCGGTGCAGCTGTCCAAATTCTGTCCACAGGATCTTATACCACCAGAAGCTGATCTTTGTTCTGGCTGATCAGTTTCTCTACATAATGCCTGGTTTGACAAATCAGTTCTTTCTCAACAGAGCTTAATCGACGGTTGCGGTCATACAAAATCTGAACCCACGACCGCAGCGGCTCATCAGCCCACTTGAGACAGACCAGTCTGTCATTTTGCAGCAGCGGCACAGATGTCAAGGGAACCAGCGCGATCCGGTTGTCCTGGTGGACGCTGTTCATAATCGCCGACTCACTGCCCAGAAACAGCTCAGAAGATGGGAGAGCACCTTCTCTGCGCATCCGGTTGCGGAATACCATGGTGAAACAGCAGTCGTCATAAGTAAACGCGAATTTCTGGCCTTTTAAATCCTGATAGTACACTTTTTCATAGGAAGCCAAGGGATTTTCTTTCGTCGTCATAAAACAGATGGGCTCATTAAACAAGGGGATACTCTCAAAAATATCATTGTTCAGCAGCTCCATCTCATAGGTGTACCCCATATCCACCTCACGCTCCCGAATCCACGCCGGGATCCGGGCACAGTTAATGATCTGCACACTGGTATACACATTAGGGTACCGCGCAGAAAAATCCATGAAAAGTTTGGACAGGCTAAACCCGGCTATAGGTTCTCCCCCTGCCACCCGTATAGACCCCTGCTGGCTTCCCGAGGTGCTGAATTCCTCTGTGGCCGCCCAATAAGTTTCCAGCATCTTCATAGCATACCCATGAAATTTCTGGCCGTCTGCTGTCAGACATATCTTATTCCCTCCATACTCTACCAATTTGACTCCCAATTCATTTTCCAGGCTATGGATATGCTTCGCCAGGGTGGACGGCGCATAGCTGAGGCGGTCCGAAGCCTTCAGATAATTGCCAGTTTCCGTCAGTGTGACAAATGTGGTAAGTTGTTTTGTGTTCATGTGTTCCTCCGTGGTTTTTCTCTTCAGCTTATCCTCATTGCCATGCACTGTCTGTCAAAATCTTTATTTGGTGACAGTCTCGCCGGCTATTTTACCAAATACCACTGTATCTACGATGGCGTTGCCTCCCAGGCGGTTCCCTCCGTGGATTCCACCTGTCACTTCACCGGCAGCTACCAGACCCGGAATCACGGTCCCATCCTCTGCCAGAACATGTCCTTCTGTATCAATGGTTACACCGCCCATGGTGTGATGAATACAGGCGGTACGGGCTGTCGCCACCCATGGTCCCTTTTCCAGTCCGCAGTAAAACAGCGCCCTTCCAAACTCTTCATCTTTGCCTGCCTCTACATCTTTGTTGAATGTATCGACCGTGGCCTGCAATGTCTCATAGTCCATATCCAGTTTCTCCGCCAGCTCCTCCAGAGTCTCTCCGGTTACGATAAAACCGTTTTCTTCCAGATATTTGAAGTCAAAACCGTCACCGGATACTGCCTGATCCAGGTCCACATAATCTCCGTCCCCTGACTCCAGAATATAGTACATACTGTCCGGCTGCTGCAAGACAGCTAAACAGATTTGATCCCGGCGTCCGTCTTCCTGAACAAAGCGTTTGCCTTCTTTGTTAATAAAGATTACCTGGTTGGTACCAGTGAGACAACGAGGAGGATATTTTGTCATGGAACCATCTTTTACGTTGCCCAGATACAGAAGTTGAATCTGGTCCATATCCGTAAGAGAGGCGCCTGCCGCCACTGCCATGGAAATTCCGTCTCCCTGGGAACTGCTGTAACGGTTGGTTGTCATAACCTTGGACAAATCATCCCATTTTCCGGAAGTATTGTACTCCTGCACCATCTTGCTGTTGGCCGCAAAACCACCGGTTGCCAGAACCACTCCCATGTTGGCACTTAATGTGCAGCGATTGCCAAATTTGTCCTCCGCCACCACGCCTGTGACTTTTCCCGTGCTATCCTGAATCAATTCCTTACCGCTGACATTGGTCATGATCGTAATCTTGTCGGAGGCTTCCACGTTCTGTACATAAGTGGAGATCATGCCGGTTCCCATATTCATAACAGAAGAATGAGTCCGCTGCCAGAGCGCTCCTGCCGCCTGACCCATGACACCTGTATATTCCATACCTATGCTCTGTATCCATTCAAATCCATCCATGGCGTTGTACGTCATCGTCTTAACCAGATCCATATTGCCTACTTTGTCGCCATTGATCCAGGTCTGAAGGGCGAACCACTGTGGGCTGTCAAAAAGGCTGGTCTTGCCGGAGGCAAGATACTCGTCCCACTGTTTCTTTACCTCTGCCTGCAGTTCCCTGTGATCGTCATTTACCGGTTCCTCCGCGAGAGCCGCCTCAACGACAGCTTTCAGGGAATCCGTCATCTCCACCTGGCTCTGCAGTTCCTCGTGAGGATTATTATAAACACCGCCGCTGACCAGAGTGTCTCCTCCTACCATTCCGCTTTTCTCAAGAACAATCACCGAGGATGCCCCACTCTGCTCCGCGGAAATGGCCGCTGCAAGTCCGGCTCCGCCGCCGCCGATGACGATCACGTCGGCAGTGGCGTCCTCCGCCAGTTTCCCGGGGGCCTGCTCCTCCTGCCACTGGTTTAAATCGGCTCCTGCCTGAGTCAGACAGTCCTTTACCGCGTTGATCACCGCGTAGCTGGTGATGGTAGCGCCTGAGACGGTATCCACTTTGACACTCTGGTTTTCAACAATCTCCGACGGCACCAGGGTTACCGGAGCTTCTCCTCCGACCAGCAGCACCTTGCCGTTCTTGTCACACAGAGGAGAGCCAATTCCCACAGTCTCCTGCTCCTCTGTAACCTTTACCGCCTCTATGGCGGACTCTGTCACCGTTACCTCCACTGTCACGTCACCGTTCATGCCGGGAGCGCTGGCAATATAGGTTCCCGCCTTCATAGGAGTCTTTCCTGCCTCTGTCGCCGCAGTCTCTTTGGGGGCTTCAGAAGAGGCTTCCTTGACTGCCTCCGTAGCTGCTGTCGTAGCCGCTGCCTCTGTAGCCGGAGTATCCGAACTGCCCGCGCAGGCAGCCAAATTCATACACATAGCAGCCGCCAACATAAATGATATCTCTTTTTTCATTTCATAGCTCCTCTCTCTTTTTGTAAAAATAATTATATCATTTCGCACGGGATTTGTCCTGTCCGAAAAAGTGTTATGAAGTCACACTATTTTCGATTTTCCCACGAAAACAGAACAACAAACAAAAGGCCGCCATACCAAATCCCCCTGGTATGGCGGCTCTTGTCAGCCTTGGAAAAACTGTCTTCTTATTATAATCCCTGCTCGGTCAGTTCTCTCGCGATATCGTCCTTGATGGTAACGCCCTCTTTCTCCAGCTCGGCGATCTTCTGGGCAAACTGGGGAAGGTATTTCTTGTGGGCGATGAGCAGCTCATCCAGAACCCTCTTGGCGGTTGTGCCTGAGGGAACCTGAGGATTCAGGATAAAGGCCTGAAGAGCCATCCCGTAGTTGCCGGTAACGGCAGCCTCGCACACGCACAGCTCCATGTTCTTCATCACCTGCAGCCAGCCTCTCTCCGCGGGATGAAGAGGTCCGAAAGCGATGGGCAGAGCGCCGCAGGCTCCGATGTGGGAAGACACCTCCACCACGCACTCAGGAGGAAGATCCGGTACCGCGCCGTTGTTTCTGGTGGAAACCACGATGTGGGTGTTCTTGTTGCCGTAGATGGAAGCAATGGTCTCGCAGGCAGCGTCGGAGTAGTGAGCTCCGCCCCTCTTGGCCAGCTGCTCAGGCTTGTGATCTAAGTTGGGATCCTTGTACAGTTCAAACAGCTCCGCCTCGGTCTTCTTCACCTGCTGGGCACGGGTGCCTTTCTCGGGATCATTGTACTCCTCGATCATGTGGTTGAGCATCTCCTCCTGGCGGTAGTAGTATCTGTGATATCCGCAGGGGATCATGCCCATCTGGTCAAGCTGCTCTTTAAAGAACTTCACGTCAAAGATGTTGGCCGGAACGCCGGAATCCGTGTTGGGGTCATAGAGCTTGTCGATGATCTCAGGGGTTACATCCTTGCCGTTCAAGTCAAATACCTTGTGCCAGTGGAAATGATTCAGTCCCGCGAACTTGTAGATCAGCTCGTCTAAAGTCTTGCCGATCATCTTGGGCTCCTTCATCATGGCGCCTACAGGCACGTTGCACAGACCGATGACCTTGTCCCACTTGCCGTAGCGGATAACAGCCTCGGTAACCATGCCGCTGGGGTTGGTAAAGTTTACAAGCCAGGCATCGGGGCACAGCTCCTTCATATCCTCAACAATGCTTAAAATCACCGGGATGGTCCGGAAGGCCTTGAACATACCGCCGGCGCCGTTGGTCTCCTGGCCTAAGATGCCGTAGGATAAGGGAATTCTCTCGTCCTTGATCCTGGCGTTCAAAAGGCCTACGCGGAACTGGGTGGTGACAAAGTCCGCTCCCGGAAGAGCCTCTCTGCGATCCAGAGTCAGATGCACCTTCACGTCATAAGGGGAAGCATCCCACATGCGCTGCGCCATCTTGCCCACGATCTCCAGCTTCTCTTTTCCATCCTCAATATCCACCAGCCAGATCTCCTTGATGGGAAGCTCCTCATAACGTTTGATAAAGCCTTCCATCAATTCTGGTGTGTAGCTGCTGCCGCCGCCGATAGTTACGATCTTTACAGGTTTCTTTTCCATGATTGTCCTCCTTTTTTGCAACCGCATGCCCCGCAAAGCGGAACCTGCCAGGTCGTCTTTTGATGTCTCTATTTTCACGGATTTCTGCCTGTTTGTCAATGGTTCTCTGTGCAATAGGTACAGTGTTCTCCTGATTTATGGTTTGCAGAGGCAGAAAAAGAGAACAATGTTCCCTACCTCCTCAAAACGGGGCTGTCTTTCAGGATGGGATTGTCCGAGTATCTCCCCTCCCGCTCTCCCGTATGCTCAGACTCCCCGGAATATCGGATCTTATCCGTCAGGTGTCTGTCATAATGCCGGTTAAAATACCCTGCGTAGACCACGTCCAGAAGGTACATCACCGACACATTGATCCCAAAAGATCCCAGATTGCTGATGAGCTTCTCCCTGGTAGACACATACAGGCTGCAGACGCACATGGAGGACAGTGTGTTGCTGCCATAAGACGTTACCGCCACAGACTTAAGGCGCCGCTCTTTCACTTTCCTGGCCACTTTCAGCACCTTTTTCGTCTCTCCGGTGTATGAGATCAAAAAAAACAGGCTGTCCCCGCCGCAGTAGGAGGCATGATAAAACCCCTCGTCCGGCTGAGTGCAGATATGGATCAGCCTGCCGATCTTCATCATCTTGTCCCGGAACACCTCCGCCACCCCCAGCTGGGCGCTGGACGCGCAGATGTATATATTGGGGGAAGTCTCAAGCATCCCGATGACCCTCCCCAGCACCTCCCCATCCAGGAGGGACTGACAGTCACGAAGGATCTCCTCATACAGAGCTCCGATCTTGTTGGCCACCGTCATGTCCTTGTCCTGTCTGTCAAAGGGGAAATTGGGATCCACGGACTGAAAGTGGGAGGACAGGTACAAAAGCTCTCTCAAGTACTCTTCCCTCAGCTCATTGAAGCCCTCATACCCCAGCTTCTGACAGAACCGGATCACCGTAGAGGGGGCTACGTAGAGCTTTTTGGCGATCTGGCGCACACTGTCCTCCTTGAGGCTCTCCTGCCGCTCCAGCATATAATCCGCGATCCGGCTGTCGATGTCTGAAAAATGTTCCCGATCCTGAAGCTTTTCTTTTACAAGCATACGGGGTTCCTCCCACCTTCCTGCTGTCTTTCCTTGAAGTTCTGCGTCCCTGCCGCCCCACGGCCTCCGTCATTCCCACGGCCTTCTTTCATCACCTAAAATACGCTACCCCTGACTCAAACAGCCTCATGTCCTGTTCTCCGCAGATGTTCATGGCCACGGCCTCGCCCCGTCTCTCGGAGTGGGCCATCTTGCCCAGGATCCTTCCGTCAGGGCTTGTGATGCCCTCGATGGCCATGTAGGAGCCGTTGGGGTTCCAGAACTCGTCCATGGTGGGATTTCCCTTGTCATCCACATACTGGGTGGCGACCTGGCCGTTTTCAAAGAGCTTCTTAAGCCACTGCTCATTGGCCACAAACCGCCCCTCGCCGTGGGAAGCCGGGTTGCAGTACACGCCGCCAAGCTTGGCCCCCGCAAGCCAGGGAGACTTGTTGGTCATCACCTTGAGATACACCATCTTGGACACATGGCGGCCAATGGTGTTCATGGTCAGGGTGGGCGAGTCGGAATGCTGCTCCACGATATCTCCCTCCGTGGCCAGCCCCAGCTTGATCAGGGCCTGGAAACCGTTGCAGATCCCCAGCATCAGGCCGTCTCTCTCGTTCAGCAGTTTCCGGATCTCCTCCCGGATCACCCTGTTTCTAAACACTGCCGCGAAGAACTTGGCAGAGCCCTCGGGCTCGTCACCGGCGGAGAAGCCTCCCGGGAACATGACGATCTGGGCTTTGGCGATCTCCTTTTTAAATTCCTCCACAGAATCCCGGATATCGGAGGGGCTTAGGTTCTTAAACACTCTGTCGGAAACCGTTGCCCCTGCCCTCTCAAAGGCCCTGGCGCTGTCGTACTCGCAGTTGGTTCCCGGGAACACAGGGATGAACACATGGGGCTTGGCTACCTTATGTTTACAGATATAGACCTTCTGTCCCTTCTTCGCGGCATCGTAAGTCTCATCAGGCACAGGCGCCTGCTCCACCCCTGACACGGTGGGGAACACATCCTCCAGAGTCCCGGTCCACGCCTCAAGGGCCTCTTCCATGGAGATTGCCGTGCTGCCGTACTCAAAAACACCACGGTCCGTCACCTCGCCGATCACCGTGTAAGTGATGGACAGCTGTCCCACCTTGCCGTCAGGGACCTCGCACACAATGCTGCCCCATTCCGGCGCAAAGAAGTCTCTCGGATCCACATTGTGCTCGATCTTCACCCCCAGCTTGTTGCCGAAAGCCATCTTGCTCACCGCTTCCGCCATGCCGTGGCCCTCCACCGCGTAGGCGGAGATGACCCTGCCCGCCTTGATATCTTTCGCCAGCTTACCATATCCGTCCATGAGCTGCTCATATATCGGCAAATCATACTGGTCCTTTTCCATGCGGAAGACCACGATCTTGCTGCCCGGCTTCTTAAACTCCGGAGTGATGATCTGCTTATAGCTGGCCACATCCACGGCAAAGGACACCAGAGTGGGGGGAACGTCAATGTCATTGAAGGTTCCCGACATGCTGTCCTTGCCTCCGATGGAGGGAAGCCCAAAGCCCAGCTGCGCGCTGTAGGCGCCCAAAAGAGCGGCAAAGGGCTGGCTCCAGCGGGCCGGATCCTGGCTCATCCTGCGGAAATACTCCTGGAACGTGAAGCGGATCTTCTCATAATCTCCGCCAGAGGCCACGATCTTGGCCACAGAGGACACCACCGCGTAGATGGCTCCATGGAAGGGGCTCCAGCTTGACAGATAGGGGTCAAATCCGTAGCTCATCATGGTAACCGTGTCCGTCTTTCCCCTCAGCACCGGAAGCTTTGCCACCATGGTCTGGGTCTCGGTCAGCTGATAGCGCCCGCCGTAAGGCATGAACACGGAGCCGGCTCCGATGGAGCCGTCGAACATCTCCACCAGGCCCTTCTGGGAACACACATTGAGAGAAGACAGGGTGTCAAGCCATTTTCCCTTTACATCCGGGATGTCGGGGCGGTCTTCAAAAGGATTGCCCTCCCTGCCCGGAACCTCCAGGATCACCGAGGCCTCCTGATGAGCGCCGTTGGTGTCCAAAAATGCCCGGCTGATGTCCACGATGGCCTTTCCCCTCCAGTTCATCACCAGGCGGGGCTTGGGGGTGACCACTGCCACCGGGATGGCTTCCAAGTTTTCCTGGGCCGCATAGCTTAAGAACAAATCCACATCCTTTTTATCCACAACAACTGCCATGCGCTCCTGGGACTCGGAGATGGCGATCTCCGTCCCATCCAGGCCCGCGTATTTCTTCGGCACCTTGTCAAGGTCGATCTCAAGGCCCTCTGCCAGCTCGCCGATGGCCACGGACACTCCTCCCGCGCCGAAGTCATTGCACTTGCGGATGATGCTGCTTACCTCCGGGCGGCGGAACAGCCTCTGGAGCTTTCTCTCCGTGGGGGCGTTGCCCTTCTGCACCTCTGCCCCGCAGGTCTCGATGGAGCTCTCCGTGTGAACCTTGGATGAACCTGTGGCTCCGCCGCAGCCATCCCTTCCCGTGCGCCCGCCCAGGAGGATGATGATATTGCCCGGGTCAGAGGTCTCGCGGATCACGTCTTTCCTCGGGGCCGCCCCCATAACCGCGCCGATCTCCATACGCTTCGCCACATAGTCCGGGTGGTAAATCTCCTTTACATAGCCGGTGGCAAGGCCGATCTGGTTGCCGTAGGAGCTGTACCCCTTGGCTGCCCCTGTCACCAGCTTTCTCTGAGGCAGCTTGCCGTGAAGGGTCTCGGCCAGCGGTTTCCTGGGGTCCGCCGCGCCGGTGACCCGCATGGCCTGGTACACGTAAGTCCTTCCGGAAAGAGGATCCCGGATCGCGCCGCCCAGACAGGTGGCAGCGCCGCCGAAAGGCTCGATCTCCGTGGGGTGGTTGTGGGTCTCATTTTTAAAATTCACCAGCCACTCCTCTTCCTTTCCGTCGATTTCCACGGGAACCACGATGCTGCAGGCATTGATCTCGTCAGACTCCTCCAAATCCTCCAGCTTTCCTTCCCTGCGCAGCTTCTTCATAGCCAGGAGGGCCAGATCCATGAGGCAGACAAACTTGTCCTTCCTCCCTCTGTAGATCTCCTCCCTGTCAGCCAGATACTGCTCGTAGACCTTCTGAATCGGCGCTTTGTAAGCCCCATCCGTAAAGGTCACATCCTTTAACTCTGTCTGGAAGGTGGTGTGGCGGCAGTGGTCCGACCAGTAGGTGTCCAGGACGCGGATCTCCGTCATGGTAGGGTCCCTGTGCTCCTCCCCGGCAAAATAGTTCTGGATATGTTCAAAATCTTTAAAAGTCATGGCCAGGTTCAGGGAATCATACAGCTCCCTTAAAGCCGCCTGGTCAAAACCGCAGAAACCGTCAAACACCTTCACGTCAGCGGGAACCTCAAACACCGCCACCAGGGTGTCCGGCTTGGCGCTGTCCGCTTCCCTGGAATCCACCGGGTTGATGCAGAAGGCCTTCACGGCCCGGGCCTGTTCCTCTGTGACCGTTCCCGAGATCACATAGGTGGTGGCTGTGCGGATCACCGGCTCCTCATCTTCCCGCAAAAGCTTCACGCACTGCTCCGCAGAGTCGGCCCTCTGGTCAAACTGGCCGGGCAGGTATTCTACGGAAAACACCAGGTCCGATTCATCTCTGGGAAAGTCCTCCTCATACAGATGATCTACCGGCGGCTCCGAGAAGATGGTTCCCAGGGCTGCCTCATAAGTCTCCTTGGACAGATTTTCAATATCATAACGGATCAACACACGGACGCCGGTCACGGAATCGATCCCCAGATAGCTTTTGATCTCTCCCCATAACTCGCGGGCTTTTACCGCAAAATCCGGCTTTTTCTCAACGTAAATCCTCTTTACACTCATGTAGTGTCTCCTCCTTTTAAGGGTTCGGTTCGGCACGCGCCGCTTCGCGTCACCTGCCAGGTCGTCGGAAGGCATCCTAAAATGCGACCCATTTGCCTTCTTCCTTATCCTAATATGACTTCAGGATGTCTGTCAAGTGTGATTTCACGGTCTCCTGGATTTCTCCGGCGATCTGCCGGGCCTTTGTCCTGTCCAGGCCTGCCTTTGTCCCCACAGCCTCCAATTCCTTCAATCCGGGATTTCTCCCATTGCCGTCCACGCAGGTGGCATGCTCCCCTCCTATGGAGCTGCTGTAGGTCAGATCATAAGCCGGCGTCAGTTTCCATTTTCCTTCCTTCTCCTCATATAGATAGGAAAAATTTTTTGAATGGTCGTCCCGGTTATGGGCATACACATTGAAGCACATCCTCCGGTACATCTCCTCTGTCTGCCGGCTGTCCTTTGTCAGGAGAGCTGTCAGTTTCATCAGATCGTGATAATCCAGATTGGGAATCCGATGGGATGTCTCTAAGAGCCCGCTGACCGTAACCATATGGATCTTTTTTCCCCCATCCCTGTCAAACCGTTTTACCCCAAAATATCCTCTGCTCTTTTTAGACGGAAAAAGCTTTGCCCCCGGCACCTGGATTCCGCATGCCTGGGCGCATTTCATATACCGGTATTCTTCTTCCCCGATCGCTGCGCGGTCGCCAGAAGACGGGAACTTGACAATCCAGCTTTCCCCTTCTATCCGGACCAGCACTTTGGGCCTGGCTCCCCCGGAAGATCCGCCCATCTGAAACAGCAGGTCCAGATCTTCACTTCTTTTCTCTTTTAAGATCTTTTCACACTCCCGGGAAAGCTGATCAAAATCAATCTTCTCTCTCTCCTCCGTGTGCAGCAGCTCCGGAAAATACTCCAGGGCTCCCATGCCTCCTGCCCCCACAATTCCAAGGCGTTCCAGGGCATTTACGCTGGAAGGGGAGACCTTTTTAGACAGGAGCAGACGATCCACCAAAAGTCTTCCCCACCCGTCCGGAAGGCTGTCCGCAAACACTCCGAACAATCCCTCCAGTACATCCGTCCTGGGCAAAAAAACTTCCCCTGTCAGGGGAAGGCTAAAAGGGCTTATGGAAAATCCGTCCTCCAGCCACTGTCTGTCATATTGAAACGCGCACAGACCCCTCTTTGCCCAGGCCAGAGTCCCCACGCTTCTCCCGTGATACTCCACAGCAAGACTACGCATCCCATTCATCGATAACCTCCTGTATGGAACTGTATCCCCGCCTCTCAAAAAGGCTGTCAAAAACCTCTGTCTCGCCCAGAACAGCCGCAATCTTCAAAAGCGATACAAAAGAAATCTCGCCGCTCTGCTCAAACCTCTTTAAAGAGGACAAGCTGACCCCCGCCTTGGCGCTTAACTCCGCCTGAGTCAGCTTCTTCTGTTTTCTCCTGGCCTTCTCCCTGGCCCCAATCTCCCTGGCCACCTCGCCAGGCGTCTTTAACTGACTAAACATATTCTCTCCGCGCCGACGCTCTCTGCCTCTTTTGCGCCGCCTTTAGGACCAGCCTGTCACAGCCCCTCCAGATGACTCCTGTCGTTGAGCTGCGCAAGCCGGAACACCTTGGTCTTAGGGTTATACTCTATGGTAGAGATGCTTGCGTTCCCCACAATGATGTCCTCGTCCTCATCTCTTCTGGTATCCCGGAGCAGATACTCCAGCAGAAACACCACCGTGGCCCCGTGGGACACAATGGCCACATCACCGTGGGACTGGGCCAGTATGGTCTCCAAGGCCCTGCCGCACCTCTCGTACACCTGAACCTGGCTCTCCCCCTCCGGGGGTGCCACATCCACGGGACTGTTGTACCACTGCTCCAGCTCTTTTGGATATTTCTCCTGAATCTCCTCCATGGTCATGCCTTCCCACACGCCGTAGCCCACTTCCTCCAAGCCTTTCAGCTGCACCACCGGAACATTCTGGCTCTTTCCGATGGCCAGCCCGGTCTCATAGGCCCTGGACAAGGTGCTGGTATAGACTTTCTCCACAGGCCGCCTCTCCATGCCCCTGGCCAGACAGGCCGCCTGTCTCCTTCCCATGTCATTTAAGGGGATGTCCGTGCTCCCCTGGATCTTTCCCGCCACATTCCAGTCCGTCTGCCCGTGGCGTATCAAATACAGTTTCATCTGTTCTTCTCCTCCAACCCGGTCTCTGCCTGTATTCTGCCTGCGCTCCATGCCCATCCCGGCCAGGGAAGCAGCCTTTTGCCCCTCCTGACGCCCGCCGTGCCTCTATCTCTCCACCAGCGTCATGGCATCCATGGTCACCTTCATGGCATCCCGGACCTCCTCCGCCGTCAGCTCCATGCGCCTGGCCAGCTCCTCCACCGTAGCCTCCCGGCCCAGCTCCTGCGCCAATTCCGTGGAAATATCCTGGAGCCGGTTCACCCTGTCCGCCATCTTCTGGGCAGTCCGTTTCTCCATGGACTGCTGTTCCACTGCCGCTAAGAGGGCCGCCTTCACCTGCTCTCTAAAAAAACTTTCAAAGCCGCCGCCTTCATATTCCCTGACAGCCATGACAAGGGCCATGTTGGCCTCCTGGACCAGATCCCCGGCCGGGACGCCCTGGTTGAGATAGTCCTTCACCACCTCCAGGACCGCTTTTAAGTTTCCCTCAATAAGCCTGTCCCCTGCCCCCTGATCTCCCGAGGCCAGGGCCTTTAAAAGTCTGTCATTCTCCTCCTCATCACAGCTTTCGATGCCCTTAAGTTCTTCCAGATACATCTGAAAAATGTCTTCCTGCATTCCGCCTGACTCCTTATCCGTCTCATTTTGCCAGCGCCCTGATGTTTCCTTGGGTCACTGGTGAAGCCTCTTTATGATCTTAAACACAATGGTCCCTTCCATCACCAGGGGTCCGTTGTGGGCAAAGAAGAGGATCCCTCCGGCCGGAGACAGGATCCTGCTTATGACCTCTCCCTCCAGGGGATCCAGGACCTCAGCCAGCACATCCCCTCTCTGAACCTCCTCCCCCGGCTCTGCCAGCCGCCTGCATATTCCGGCAGCATCGGACTTCACATTCCGCAGATCCTCCTCGTGGAGCACCGTGGCGATATAGCCGCTGTGGCTGGTGTACCGCAGGATGCCCATGCGCACCAGAAATCTTAATACCGAGGCCACTGCCTGCTTAGCGGAGGCCTCGTCGATCCGGTCCGTGGCATTGGTATATATGGAAAACGCGCTGGTGTCCCAGATCTGCCAGTTGTAGTTCAGGGTGGTGGTGTCCACCGGCTTCGGCTTGCGGATCACCACATAGGGAAGGCCGAAGAGATTGGCCAGGCTGGGATTCTGAAACCCGGTCTCCATCATCCGCACATGGGGGATGAAATCCCCTGGCATATAAAAGCTTGGAAACTGGATGCCGTAGCTGTAATGCTGCACCACGTCAAAAACTCCCGCAGCAATCCTCTGGGTGGTCTCCCCCTGATCATAGCCCGGGAACATGCGGTTAATATCCGTATTGTCCACTGCCCAGAACCGTTTGCCGATGTTCATGGACGAGTGGTTCACCGACGGAATCACCAAAACCTCATTGCCTGAAACAAAAGCTCCCCGCTCCTCCAGCCTCTTTAAGGTCTTCACCAGCTGGGAGCACACATACATCTGCTGCACCTCATTGCCCCTCATGGCCCCCACGATGCAGGCGGATTTCTCCCCTTTTCCAAAATAATAGCCGTAGACGTTTAAGTCGTCCCGGTATGTATTGCCCATCTGATAGATGATCTCTTTTCTCAATGGTAGTCACCTCCCAGTACCCTGGCGATGAGGGAGCCGCTGTTGACGATAGGATATTCCCGCAGGGTAAACACCATGCCGTCGCAGGGCGCGTGGAGCACCTCCTCCACCTTTCCCTCCAGAGGATTTAAGATCTCCCCGATCACCTCACCCTGGTGGATGCTGTCCCAGTGGTCCACCTGGGGAATAAAGATGCCCGAATGGTTGGCATTGACAAAGCCCACCTGTCCGTCCGTGGAAATGATGGGCTTCTTTGGCTCTATGGTCTCCCCTGTCCAGATCCCCATGTCCTTCATCACGCAGAAGATCCCATCCACCAGCTGGCAGCCGTACTCTGTAGTGATCCTCATCCCCACTCCCATCTCCACCACCAGGGTCGGCACCCCGATAGTATTCAGGCTGTGGGCCAGGGTCGCTTCCAGAACCGTGGCTGCCCCGTGGACCCACACATAGTCAATGTTCAGCCTTCTGGCAAAGGGAAGCAGGTTCTGGGCGGTCATCTCACTCATGCGCACCTGGGGAATCTCCCTCAGGAAAATGTTGCTGGCATGGATGTCGATGCACAGATCCGCCCCCTCGATGTCCTTGATGATCCTGGAAGCCACGTACTCAGGAACAGGCCCCTCCTCGCTTCCAGGAAAGATCCGGTTCATGTCCAAATCAAACATAGGAATGCCCCTGGTTATGGAGTCCATCCCCAGAGGGTTTAAAGACGGGTAGATCTCCACGGACCCTCTTAAGCATTCCGGCTGTTCTCTGACCCTGCGGCCAAGCTCATAGCACACATACTGGCCCTCCAGCTCATCTCCGTGGGTTCCCGTTACAATACAGATTCTCTTTCCTTTTCCGTCATATCCCTCCGGCTCGATCACCTGCTTGCGGATCTGCAGTCTTTCGTCTACCGGAAGCCCGACGGAAACGACAGTCTTTACCATATTATTCCTCTACCTTTACGTAAATATTCTGTTTTTGGGCAGCAAACCCCTTAAAACAGCCTTTATCAATGGTACAGTCTCCAAAATCTCTTCCGTGGGACAGCTTGATGTACGAATCCCCCGCCATCCGGTTGTTGGTAGGGTCGAATCCCACCCAGGCCCCGTCTATCCAGACCTCGGCCCATGCGTGGGTAGCGCCCTCCCCCACCATCATGCCCGCCACATACCGGGCCGGAAAGCCTGCCAGGCGGCACAGGGCCAGGAAGATGTGGGCGTAATCCTGACACACTCCCCCGCCGCCCTCCAGGGCCTTGGCCGCCGTGGTGGACACGTCGGTCTTTCCCGGCACGTATGAAAAATAGCTGTAGAGGGTGTTCATGAGATACACGAGGAAATCTCTTCCCATCCGGCCTCCCACGCTCCCGCGGCTTTCTTTTCCCCCCACGGCATCGGCCCTGCCGGCCTCACTGGTTCCTGCGCCCGAAAAGCTTTTTGACTCCCACGCTTTCTTCGCATCCTCCAGATATCGGCGCAGCCTCTCGTCGGGCATGGTGTACACGGACGGAAAGCGAAACAGGGGATGGACACTGTCTGCCCTTTCTCCCGCCTCGCTCCTGTCCACAAAAACCGTCCCCGATACCTGCACCTTAAGGCTGTCATGAGCTTCCATGGCCTCCCCCACACAGGTCCTGTTGCCGAACCCATCGCTGAGCTCCAGGAGCCTTCCCGACGGTTCAATGCTGTACCGAAGGCCGTAGCATCTCTGCTGCCTGTCCTCCATGGGAAAACAGCGGAACACATAATGGTGCTCCGCCACCGGATTGCTGAACGTAAGTTCCATATCATAATGAAACCTCAGTCTTTTCAAATCCCATCACCTCAAAATAGATTCCACAAGGCCTCAAGGGCTTCCTCGCCCCGGTCCGTCCAGGCCTCCCCAAGGTCTATGATCTGTGCCAGTTTTTCCTCGTTTTCTTTTCTGTAAGAAAGGCCGGACCGGTGGAGCCTGTTTATAAACTTGCTGAATTCCTTCTCCACAGCCTTTGCGGGATAGCCCAGCCGCATGTACAGATCCAGCCGCTCCAAATATTTGCCGCACTTTATGATATTGCGGCACACCTCATCCTCCACCTGGTCATCCATGCAGCCCCAGAAGGCGTTGAGGTAGTCGATCACCTGCTGGAGATCGTACACAGGGGCATCGGTCCTCCCCCCCTCCCCTTTCAGCACATCAAGGGACATCTGGATATAGGCCAGCGTGTAAGTGCCCAGCTCGTCTCTCATGACCACCGCGTTGTCAAAGGCCCTCTCCATGTTGCTTAAGATAGAGTTGGGGTCCTCCTGGTCAAAGAGATACCTCTGCTGGAAATTCTCCTTGCTGCCGTAAATGTCAGGGATGGCGATCTTGTCGCAGAAAGTCCGGTAGGCCTCCTCATCCCCGTCGATCATCTCATCATAAAAATCAAAATACGTTATCAGAGTGGTAAGCACCCGCTCCGCGTACCGCCCCAGCCAGAACATCCGGTCTGCCTTTTCTATCGAGATAGCACCCATGTATCTTTAAATCCTCCTCCCTGAGATGAGTTAACCACAAAGGAATCCGGGTTTCTGGAAAACCTGGTAAGCCCGCTGGGCCACACCCTGGTCTTCTCCCCAGCCAGCACAAAAGCCCTTAGATCCGCTTTTCTGGGCACCGCGTGGTCCCCCTCCACGATATCTAAGTCGATAAAATCGATGACCTCCTGGGCGATAAATCTTCTGGGCTCTGCCTGGATCACCTTTGCCAGCTCCCCCAGCTTCTCCTTTGTCAGATCACTTCCAAATATAACTCCGTAGCCCCCTGCCTCGGACACATCCTTTACCACCAGGCGGTCCAAATGTTCCAGGATAAAGCTGCGGTCTTTCTCATAAAACGCGAGATAGGTGGGAGCATTGCTCAGGATAGCCTCCTCACCCAGATAATATTTTATCATACGAGGCACAAAGTAGTAAATACCTTTATCGTCCGCCACGCCGTTGCCCGGAGCATTGACGATCGCCACATTGCCCTTGCGGTACACGTCCATAATTCCCGGCACCCCGATCAGGGACTGGGGCAAAAAGGTCAGAGGATCCAGGTACTCATCGGAAAGCCTCCGGTACACCGCCCCCACCTGCAGCTTCTTTCCCCCGTACTGGCGGTAGTACAGCCTGTTTTCTTCCACAAACAGATCCTGGGGCATGGACAAAACAGCGCCGGACCGCTCCGCTAAGTAGGAGTGTTCAAAAAACGCCGCATTGTACCGCCCCGGCGTCAGGACCACATTGATCCCTCCCGTGTTCACATAGTCCAGAGTCTCCTTTAACATAGCCGCGTAGTTCCGGTTGTCGCTGATGTGGGTCCTGGAAAATGTGGACGGCGCGGCTCTCCGGGTCAGTTCCCTGGCAATCATGGGGTAGGAAGCCCCTGACGGTATTCTTAAATTGTCCTCCAGGATATACCAGTTCTTGTCCTTTCCCTGGACCAGGTCGATCCCCGAGATGTGGCTGTAAATCCGCCCCGGCGGCACGATCCCCTCGCACTGAGGCAGATAGCCCTTGGAAGAATACACAAAATCCTCCGGAATCACCCCGTCCTTGATGATCTTCTTATCTGAGTAGATATCCGCCAGAAACAGATTCAGCGCCGTAACCCTCTGTGACAGCCCCCTGTCCAGGAACTCAAACTCCTCTGCCGGTATGATCCTTGGCAGGGGATCAAACGGAAAGAGCTGTTCATGAAACTCATTGTTTTTATAGATCCCAAACTTCACCCCGTACCTCGCAAGAAGACGATTAATATCCTCTGTGTGGTCTACCAATTCATACATTTCCCCTCATTCCTTTCTCCCAATGTGTTTGACAGCGAATCAAGTAGGGGAAGCGTTTCCCCTGCTCGCCGCGCCGGGCCCTGGTCAGCTCTGCTGATAAATCTCCTCTCGGGGCCCGTGTGCATAAAAAGGCGCTCCAAATACAATCTGAGCGCCTTTACCTGTTACAAATATATCCCATATTCCTGATTTTGTCAATGGGGTAGTTTCAGCTCCAGAACTCCCCCACCGCCTGACCCACGCTTCCCATATCCACCACCTGATAGGGCTGCCACTCCCTGGGAAACAGGGCCTGATATTCGCTCCGCAAAAACCGGTCATCCATGAGCACCACAATCCCCCGGTCATCCATGGTCCTTATGACTCTCCCCGCCGCCTGCATCACCTTATTCATCCCCGGAATCTGGTAGGCATAGTCAAATCCATTGCCATTTTTCTCATCAAAATACCCCTTTAAGATCTCCTGCTCCGTGCACACCATGGGAAGCCCGGTTCCCACCACCATCACACCGATGAGACGGTCCTCCTTGAGATCAATCCCCTCGGAAAAAATCCCTCCCATGACGCAGAAAGCCACCAGGGTATCCCTGCCCGGGGCCTCAAAATTGTCCAGAAATTCCTCCTTCTCCCTCTCGTCCATGCGGCTGCTCTGGGCAATCAGGCGGATCTTTTCAAGCCTTCGGTCCCCCCGGCCCTCCTGCTCCTTCCACAGAGCCTCCACCTGTTCCATGTACTGATAGGAGGGAAAAAACACCATATAGTTGCCCTTCTTCCTGCCCGCCACCTCCAGGATATAGGCGAGGACCTTCCCAAACTCTCTGCGGTTCCTCCTGGTATACCGGCTGCTCACATCCCGGGCCACTGCCAGGAGGCGGTTTTCCTGGGGAAATGGAGACAGCGCGTACACTGCGTAATCCTCCGTGTTGCCGCTTAATAGCTCCTTGTAATAGCGCACCGGCAGGAGGGTCGCGGAAAAAAAGATAGCTGCTCTGCCCTTCTCAAGGCACTCCTTCAAATGCGCCGCCGGGTTCACGCAGAACAGTTTCACCATAAACCGCCCATTTGGCAAAAGCTCCGAGTAGATCCGGTAGCCCTCATCCATGGTCTCAAAGATGTTGATAAAATCCCTCAGCTGAAAATAAAAATCCAGCGCCAGATCCCGGTCCTCAAATTCCCGGTTCTCATCCATGTAAGTCTCCAGCTCTCCAAACAAAGACATGGCCGTGGACATCAGGTGATTAACATTGTCCCGGAGCACATAGGTCTCGCTCTCCCTCTTCATCTCCAGAAGCTCCCCATTGCACCGGTCCAGCAGCTTACAGACCTTAGGGGCCTTTCCCTTCAGCGCTCTTTTAACTGCCAGCACATCCTCTTTGAACAGGGCGGCGCTGTACATCTCCCTTCCCCTGGACACCAGGTTGTGGGCCTCATCTATGAGAAACAGGTACTCTCCCCCCATGTTATCGGAAAAATACCTTCTCAGCCTGGCATTTGGGTCAAATACATAGTTGTAATCACAGATAATCCCGTCAGCCCAGTTGGTGATATCCAGACAGAACTCAAAAGGGCACACCTGATACCGGGCAGCGTACTCCATAACCTTGTCCCTGGTGATGCTCGTCTCCTTGTGGATGATCTCGTACACCGCGTCATTGACCCGGTCAAAATGTCCTCTGGCCCGGGGACAGGCTTCCGGGTTGCACTGAGGTTCCTCTAAAAAGCACAGCTTCTCCTTGGCCGTAATGGTCACGGTCCTCAGATCCATGCCTTTCTCCTCCAACAGAGCAAACGTCTCCTCCGCCACCCTCCTGGTGATGGTTTTGGCCGTGAGATAAAAGATCTTTTCCACATGCCCCTCCCCCATGGCCTTAAGCCCCGGGTATACCGTGGACAGAGTCTTTCCCACCCCTGTGGGGGCCTGAATAAACAGATTGCACCCCCTGGCCGCGGCCCGGTAAACCGACACCGCCAGGTCCTTCTGCCCCTCCCTGTAGGGATAGGGAAATTCCAGCTTCTTTAAAGACTCATCCCTCTCTAAGCCGTGATGGTACAGATAGCCGGCCCATTTGGCATACTCCCGGATCAGCTCCCCAAACCACTCCTTAAGCTCCTCAAAACTATATTCCTTAGAAAACCGCCGGATCTCCTCTGTCTCCAGGCCGCAGTAGGTCACCTGGATGGTTATGGAGGACAGGTTATGGTCACAGCAATAGATATACCCATAGCATCTGGCCTGGGCCAAGTGGACTTCCACCGGCTCCTCCAGGCGGCGGAGGTCCATATATACCCCTTTGATCTCATCAACCGTGACCCCGGACGGCTCCGTGATGATCCCGTCCGCCCGGCCCTCCACGGCGATCTGGAACTCCCCTTCATCCACCGTATATTTCATGGCCACCTCCGCCCTGTAGGACGGCCCCATGGACCGCTGGATCTTTCTGTGGATCCGGCTCCCCGCCTCCATGGCATTTTTCTGGGCTGACGCTGTCTGGCGGTTGTCTAAATCACCGCCCCGCATGACGAACTCCACAAGATTGCGGACCGATACGCGGATTTTCTTATTTCTTGCCTCTGTGGTTTCCACTGGATGGATCAGCCCTTTCTCCATGTTATTTAAATTTTTCAATCAGGCATTCGTGAATCTTTTTTTAGTTCCTCTGAGCGGCTAAGGGCCCGGACAAGCCCGTCCCAGCCTGGTTCGTCTACCACATTTAAAAATTCCTCCGCTATCTCCTGATTAGGAATATAAACCTCTTCCATCTTCTCATCATAAGTCAGATAGCCCAGATGGATCAGCAGCGTAAGCACATCATCCTTTGTGGAAAATGTGGTCATGTCATTTTGGAATTTCCGAGTGTTAATTTTACACCGTCCACTCCCCAGCATCGTAATAACTGATTCCTTCAGACCGTCAAAATTCATGTCAATGTAGATTTTCAGTGCCTCATAAGTCTCGGTACCTGTCCAGTAGCTTTTTATCTTTTTCCAGGTCAACGCATCAACAACAGACTTTGGATTGTAAATGTGGCACCCTCCTAATAGATATCCATCATACCATTTTTCGATCTCACAGTAATCCACATTCCTCTGTCTGCACTGTTCCTGCACTTCTTCACTAGTAAATCCAAAATAGGAACCCAGATTTTTAGGATCAACCATAGAGTATTCAGCAAAAATATTAATGGCTGATTGCTCCCCATATTTCTTGATTGGAAGAATACTCTTTTTGGATATCCTTTCGTTCCTTTGCCATACGGAACACACAATCCCACTCATCAATGATAAAGATGAATCCTTCCTCTGTCTTAGCATAAATCTGCCTTAAAACTCCCGGAAGTCCATATTCATCCTCCTCGAAACAGTCTCCCATTTCTTCTTTCAGCTCTTTGATGACTGCGTCCTGAATCTTTCTGATAAAAATGTCAAGGTGCGATTCTTCAAACAAAAACTGCTGTATATCCAGGCGGATCACATTGTGCTGGTTTAGATGTTTTTTAAAACTTCCCGTTTTCTCAGCCTTCTTTCCGGCGAACAGCTTTTCTGAATCACATCCTCTGCTGTAATAGGCCACTAGCATGTCCGCAGCCATAGATTTCCCAAAACGGCGGGGACGGCTCACGCACATATAGCAGTCTGGTTTGTCTATTTTGGCGTTTGTACTTGAGATCAAATCCGTCTTGTCAATATAGATATCCCCGTTTAAAATCTTACGAAACAAAGTATTCCTCGGATTCACATATATGCCCACGAAAACGTCTCCTCCCTCTAAAAATACTCTTATATCGTTCTTTCGATCCTGGCATCTTCTATACACTTACTGCTTTTCCAAAATCTTCGTAAATTCCCCAAAAACCTTCTCCTCCTCATATTCCGGCGCGAAAATCCTCGCTGCCTGGCATATGACTTTAATCAGCCCCGGGTCCTCCTCCAGTTCTTCTGCGATAACTTCCTGTCCTTTCCCTTTCCTCAGTTTCCTGCATACCAGACTGACCAGCTTGCTGTTCTGCCCTCGTTTTTCTCCTCGCTTTTCCGCTCTTTCTTCCGCTGCCGCAAGCTCTGGCGCGAAAAGCGCTTGAATCGCCCTCATATCATCGTCCTCCTTCATTTTTCCGGCCATCTCTGGATTGGCTTTGAGGACCAGTTCTAAAATCGCGTCTCTCTTGCTGTCCTTCCTCTCGTCCGCCTCTTCCAGCAGCCTCTCAATCTTTTTTCTGTCATTCATTTTCAGCTCTTTGCTCAGGCTGTTCAGCCATGGGTAAGCTCCTCCATAGCGGGGATGCGCTATGACTACATAGGTTTTAAATATCCAATTCCCCTTGCACTCATAAATCCCCTTTTCCACCTCTTCTACTTTCATCCTACAATAATCCCTCAGATATTTCAAGAGCTTAAGCGGCCTTTTGGAGCTTACCAAGATCACGGCTATATCTCCGGCCTTTATCTCATCTTCCCGCGGGCTCTCTGATTTGAATAGCCCTGCGTAGGACATCACCTTGTAGAAATCATTGACGCTCAAGGTATCGTCAGGGCTCTTATATTCGATGATATTATACCTGCGCAGAATCCCGGGCAGACCTTCCCTGTGTCTTTTTTTCCTTCTTTCTTCTTTCTCTCTCGTACCGGTACGGCACACCCCGCTTTGCGGTCCCTGCCATGTCGATGGAAGACATCCTAAAAACGCTTCGCCTTTGCCTTCCTCTCTATCGGTACGGCATGCCCCGCTCCGCGGACCTTGCCAAGTCGGTAGAGGGCATCCTAAAAACGCTTCGTCTTTGCCTTCCTCCTCATCTACGATGACGATGTCTATCTGGAGCGGCTTTCTGGTCAGGTTATATTCCCGATGGAATTGAATCCCATCCACGCTCTCCAGTTCCACCTCCAGAGCTGCGCAGAACACTGGATGCCACTGTATTTTTTCCTTTTTCAACCCTTCTCCTCTCTTTTCTTTTGGATACCTTTTTCCTCCGCAACAATAGCGCGGCGGTTTTGGTTTTACATATGGATTTAAAGCACATGATTTCTATAGAAAATGAGAATTTTCAAGACACGGCTCCTGCCGCCTGTACGCCTGACTTTCTGTCAGGGTTGTGAGAAATCTTTGCTCTGTCCACATTTTACCATGGACATGCAAAAAATACAAGACTGTAAAAAGAGGCAGCCAAAGGCTGCCCCTTTTTTACATCTTTTATTCTTTTTTCTTTCTCCGGCGTTCTTCCATAGTCAGGGTTCCGATTCCTGCTAAGGATAATGCCAGGAGGACTCCCAGCCATCTCCTCCGGTCTTCCTCCCCTGTCTTGGGAAGCAGGCCGAACAGCGGCACGTCTTCTTCTGGGATGTATATGAATTCTTCATTCACCGGATCCCATACCTTTACATAGGTTCTGGGGACTCCGTTCTCCTCTATGGTCACCGTCGGCGGGCTGTTGGGATCGTTGGGATCCGGCAGCACCGAAGCCGGGGTGTCTGGCGTTGGCTGTGGGTTCTCTGGATTCTCCGGGGTTGGATCTGGATTCGGGGTATCCGGATTTTCCGGCGTAGGATCGGTTCCCGGACCTGGCTGCGGGTCTCCGCCGCCGCCTCCGCCAGGATTGCCGCCGCCCCCGCCGCTGGATCTTCTGTAGCGGTTGGTAAACAGAATCTCATCTGCTCCCTCCGGCTTCACGATCTGGACCTGGGCTCTCAGCTCTCCGGTGGCGTCATCGCGGGTTACCAATACTTCCACGATATACTCTGTGGTGTCGAAGGTGTAGCCTCTCCGGTTCTCCCTCACCTCGGTGATCTTGTAGGTGTAGGTTCCCGGCAGAGAGTACTCGATCTCTCCGAACAGGATCTCTCCATCCTCGTTGTTGGTAGCTGTGTTGACGGCCGGCATGGGAACCGTGTGGTTTCCGACGCTCATCTCGTCTCTCTTCACTAAGGCCCGGGCCTGGAACAGAACCTTGCCTGTGACGGTCTTTCCGCCTATTCTCAACAGGCCTCCGGACTCACCGCCGTTGTCCCCGGTCTCGCTTTCCTGACGCTCCGCGTTGGATGGGGTGGCTTCTCCAGCCTCTTCCGGCTTTTGGGAGGTCTCGGACCTCTCAGTCTCATTTTCAGCTTCTTCTACGATCTCAGCGCTGATTCCCTGAATCCGGAAGGTAAACTGACCATTGATCAGATTCGCTCCGTTTAATACTTTCCTGGCTCTCAGCTGGATCCTGGTTGTTCCTGCCTCGATCTCCACCTCGTTGGATGGGATATCCGGGGTTCTCTCCGGCTCCGGATCGTCCGGGTTCGGCCTCTCGGGACCTGGATTCTCAGGATCCGGGTTCTCGGGATCGTCAGGATCTCCGGGCACATAACTGGTGGTTGCTATGTTCTTCCAGCGGCTTCCGTCTGACGGCACTTTCACCGTAAACTTCAAGGTCTGGCTCTGGCCTGCTTCCAAGTCTCCCACATTCCAGGTGATGACTCTTCCGCTGACTGTGTGGCTTTCGCCTCCCTCTACGGAGCCCTCCACCAGCTCCAGCTGATTTCCGGCACTGTCCTCTGGAATCTGATCCTTTACAATTACGTCAAATGCCTTTGCCTCGCTGATGTTGGTGACGGTCAGATAATAGGTCACCTGGTCGCCTTTCTGTACATGGAGAGTTTCCTTGGTGGGCTCTCCCTGCCCGTTGACCTGCTGCTCCTTCTCAATCGCGATGCCTGGCACAGCTTCTACCTCGTTGGACGGGGTCTTGGGATCTTCCGGATCGGGGTCCGGGTCTCCCTCGGTCACATAGGCGATGTTGGTCCATCTGGCTGCTTTCTCTGCCTTGGGTACAGTGACCTTGAATTCAAGAGTCTTCTCTTCCCCTGCTTGCAGAGTCCCAAGCTTCCAGGTGATGGTCTGCTGACCGTTCTGGCTGGTTTCAATGGTTCCTTCCGGTACAATGGAGCCTTCATCAAGGAGCAGGCCCTCGGGCACCGGATCAGTGACGATCACATCATCTACAGGATTTTCCGACTCATTGCTCACCACCAGACGGTAGGTGATCACATCGCCGGGTTTTACATTGAGTACTTTGAGTGTCGCCTCTCCGCCGTTGAGGGACTGGAGTTTGCGGACTGCAACATTGGCGTCGCTCTTGTCGATCTCCACCTCATTGGAGGGGATATCCGGTGTCCTCTCTGGATCCGGGCTTGGTTTCTCCGGATCTTCCGGATCCGGCGGGATATAATTGGTGGACGCTCCGTTGATCCAGTGGGTTCCTCCTGCGGGAACTGTCACAGTGAACTCTACGGTTTGCTTCTCTCCGGCCTTCAAATCTCCCAAAGTCCAGGTGATCTCCCGACCGTTGATTTCGTGTCCGGTTCCTCCCTTTACGGAATCCGCCACAAGCTGCAGTTCATTGCCGGCGTTATCTGTCGGGATCGTATCCTTTACCATCACGTCAAATGCAGTGGCATCGCTGGTGTTGATAATGGTCAGGTAATAGGTTACCCTGTCATCAGCCTTCACATGAAGCAGATTCTTGGTGGGCTCGCCTTCTCCGTTCCGCTGCTGGGTCTTCTCGATGGTGATGCCTGGAATCGCCTCTACCTCGTTGGACGGGGTCTTGGGATCTTCTTCCGGATCGGGATCCGGGTTTCCGCTGGTCACATAGGCGATATTGCGCCATCTGGCTGACTGATCTGTCTGAGGCACCGTGACTTTGAATGTCACTCTCTTCTCGCCGTGAGCTCCTATGGTTCCCAGATTCCAGGTGATAATCCCATCTCTTCCCACGGTTCCTCCATCGCTGACAGAACCATTTACAAGAGTCAGGCCCTCGGGGATCTGGTCGGTGACAATCACATCCGTTGCTTCTGTGTCAGACTCATTGGTTACGGTCAGGCTGTAGGTGATCACGTCGCCGGGTTTTACACTCAGCAGATCTACTGTAGCCTGGTCCACGTTGTCGCCCACGTACTGGGTCTTTCGGATCTTGATCTCGGGCTTGTCGATCTCCACCTCATTGGATGGGATATCTGGTGTCCGGTCTTCTTCCGGTCCTGGCTTGCCGGGATCCTCGGGATCCGGCGGAATGTAGCTGGTGGAGGCCCCGTTGATCCAGTGGGTTCCCTCTGCCGGTACCACCACTGTGAACTCTACCACCTCACTGGCTCCCGGAGCCAGATCTCCCAGATGCCAGGTGATCTCTCTTCCGCTGATCTCGTGGCTTTCGCCTCCTTTTACGGAGTCGGCCAGCAATCCCAGCTCATTTCCGGCGTCATCGGTTGGCACCGTATCCTTTACGTCCACGTCAAATGCCGTAGCGTCGCTGGTGTTGGTGACGGTCAGATAGTAAGTCACCTGATCGTCTTTCTTTACATGGAGCAGATTCTTGGTGGGCTTGCCTTCCCCGTTCCTCTGCTGGGTCTTCTCGATGGTGATGCCTGGAATCGCCTCTACCTCGTTGGAGGGAGTCTTGGGATCTTCCTCAGGATCGGGATCCGGGTTTCCGCTGGTCACATAGGCGATATTGGTCCATCTGGCTGCTTGATCCACCTGCGGCACAGTGGCCTTGAACTGAACCTTCTTGCTGTCATGGGCTTTCAGAGTTCCAAGTTTCCAGGTGATGATCTGATCTCTCCCCACGGTTCCTCCATCGCTGATGGAACCATTTACAAGAGTCAGGCCATCTGGAATTTGATCTGTGACAATCACGTCTGTGGCGTCTTTGTCTGATCCGTTGGATACGGTCAGACAGTAGGTGATCACGTCGCCTGGTTTTACGCTCAGCAGATCTTTGGTCTCTCCCGCGGCATTGTTTCCTATGTACTGGGTCTTCTGGATGTTGATCTCCGGTTTCTCGATCTCCACCTCATTAGAGGGGATATCCGGTGTCCGGTCTTCCTCTGGTCCCGGATTGTCGGGATTCTCGGGATCCGGCGGGATATAGTTTGTGGACGCTCCGTTGATCCAGTGGGTTCCTCCTGCGGGAACGATCACGGTGAACTCTACGGTTCTGCTCTCTCCGGCCTTCAGATTTCCCAGTTTCCAGGTAATGTCTCTATCGTTGTTAGCGACGGTGTGGCTGGTTCCTCCTTTTACAGAGTTCTCCACTAATTTCAGTTCATTTCCTGCGTTGTCTGTTGGCACCGTATCCTTTACAACCACATCAAATGCTGTGGCATCGCTGACATTGGTGACAGTCAGATAGTAGGTCACCTGATCATCCTTCTTCACATGAAGCAGGTCCTTGGTGGGCTCGCCTTTCCCGTTTAGCTGCTGGGTCTTCTCGATGATGATACCTGGAATCGCCTCTACCTCATTGGATGGGGTCTTGGGATCTTTCTCAGGATCGGGATCCGGATTTCCGCTGGTCACATAGGCGATATTCGTCCACTTAGCTGCTTGATCCACCTGCGGTACGGTAGCCTTGAACTGAAGCTTTTTGCTATTGTGGGCTCCCAGGGTTACAAACTTCCACGTAATGGTGTTATTGCTTCCCATGGTTCCTCCATCGCTGATGGAACCATTTACAAGAGTCAGTCCCTCTGGAATCTGATCGGTGACAATCACGTCAGTGGCATCTTTGTCTGAACCGTTGGATACGGTCAGGCAGTAGGTGATCACATCGCCCGGTTTTACGTTCAGCTGTTGATCGGTCTCTCCTGCGGCATTGTTTCCTATGTACTGAGTCTTTCGGATGTTGATCTCGGGTTTCTCGATCTCCACTTCATTGGAGGGGATATCCGGTGTCCGGTCGTCTTCCGGTCCTGGCTCGTCGGGATTCTCGGGATCCGGCGGGATATAGTTTGTGGACGCTCCGTTGATCCAGTGGGTTCCTCCTGCGGGAACGATCACGGTGAACTCTACGGTTCTGCTCTCTCCGGCCTTCAGATTTCCCAGTTTCCAGGTAATGTCTCTCTTGTTGTTAGCGACGGTGTGGCTGGTTCCTCCTTTTACAGAGTCCTCTATCAATTTCAGTTCATTTCCTGCATCATCTGTCGGCACCGTATCTTTTACATACACGTCAAATGCCGTGACATCGCTGATATTGGTGACAGTCAGATAGTAGGTCACCTGATCATCCTTCTTCACATGAAGCAGATCCTTGGTGGGCTCGCCTTTCCCGTTCAGCTGCTGGGTCTTCTCGATGATGATACCTGGAATCGCCTCTACCTCATTGGATGGGGTCTTGGGATCTTTCTCAGGATCGGGATCCGGATTTCCGCTGGTCACATAGGCGATATTCGTCCACTTAGCTGCTTGATCCACCTGCGGTACGATAGCCTTGAACTGAAGCTTTTTGCTATCGTGGGCTCCCAGGGTTACAAACTTCCAGGTAATGGTGTTATTGCTTCCCATGGTTCCTCCATCGCTGATGGAACCACTTACAAGAGTCAGGCCATCTGGGATCTGGTCTGTGATGATCACATCTGTGGCGTCTTTGTCTGACCCATTGGATACGGTCAGGCAGTAGGTAATCACATCACTCGGTTTTACGTTCAACAGTTTATCGGTTTCTCCAGCAGTGTTGTCTCCTACATACTGGGTCTTTCGAATACTGATCTCTGGCTTTTCGATCTCTACTATATTAGTAGGTTCTGGCTTAGTCGGCTCTGGTTTTGGCGGATTGGGATCATCTGGGTCTGGTTTTATATCTGGTGTATAACTCACATAACCCACATTTTTCCAATGGAAACCTTTTTCCGGAACACTAACTGTAAATTGCAGTGTAGCTGTCTGACCAGCTTTCAAATTGAATTTATCCCATTTAATAACAGTATCATCTTGAGAACCGCCAAAGTTTTGGTCTGTCCCATTGACCGTTCCCTTGATAGAACCTTCCTCCACCGGTCCAAGACGGTGATTTTTGTCATCCGCCGGCAAAATATTAAGTGGGATCTCATCTGTTACTGTTACATCTTTCGCGTCGCCTTTTCCGTTATTAAATACAGTAATATAATAGGTGACTTTATCCCCTGCTTTTACTGTCAGAGTATCTGTAGTTCTGTCTCCTCCGTTTCGTGACTGATCTTTACTGATCACGAGACCGGGGACATCATACACTGGGTTGGATGGTTTATCGGGTTTATCAGGTTCTTTAAGTATCGCTATATTCTTCCAGCTCTGACTTTCTCCGATCTTTTCCACTTCAACCTTAAATTCCAGTTTTACATCCTTCTGAGGCTCTAACTCTGAAATCAACCATCGAATAGTTTTTCCATCGCTGTCAAGAGTTCCTCCTGCGTTGATAGAACCCTCTACAAGTTTCAGACGGTTAGCCCCGGTGTCGTCAAGTGGAATCTCGTCCTCTATCACCAGATTGCGAACCGTAGCATCGCGATCATTTTGTACTGTAATCTGATAAGTTACAATACTTCCCTCTTTTACAACCAAAGGATTTGACTCAAAATTGCCCTCATCATTCAATTTTTGGGCTTTCTTAATTACAATGCCCTTCTCGATCTCTACCTCATTGGTCGGCTCTGGAGAAGTCGGGCCTGGTTTTGGCGCATCGGGATCATTAGGATCTTGTTCCACATCTGGAGTGTAACTTACATAGCCCACATTTTTCCAGTGATAACCATTCTCCGGAACTGTAACTGTAAACTCTAATTCCGCCGTCTGTCCTGCTGCCAAATCAAACAGATCCCATTTGATGGTGTCGCCTTCCTGCTTGCCGCCGAACACCTTGTCTGTTTCAAGAATCTTACCTTTAATGGATACCGCGTTCTCCAGGCGATATTTGTTTTCACCCTCTGGCTTATCACTGAGCGGGATTTCATCAGTCACAGTCACATCTTTAGCGTCACCTTCGCTATTGTTCTTTACAGTAATGTAGTAAGTAACCTCGTCACCTGGATTTACTCCTAAAATATCTGTGGTTCTCGTTCCTCCATTTCTGGACTGATCCTTTTTAATTTCCAGCTTCGGAGCAATATATACAGGGTTAGAAGGTTCATCTGGTACATCTGGCCTATCTGGTTCTTTCAAAACCGCTATGTTTTTCCAGCTTTGGCTTTCGCTAACCTCTGGCACTTCTACCTGAAACTCCAGATTTACATATCCACCAGATTCTATTTCCTCTATCGTCCAAAGAATTGTCTCGCCATCATCTTGTAGACTCCCGTTCCCAGTAATAGTGTCCTGCACTAATATCAACCTGTTTCCATTCTTATTATCAAGAGGAATTTTGTCCTCCACAGTTAAATTCTGAACAGACACTTTACTATTATTTTTTACAGTAAGCCGATACGCGACTTTATTTCCCTCTTCCACAGTCAGAACGTCTGTAGTAAATCTGTTCTCTTCACCATCAACGACTTTCGCCTGTGACTTTTCAATCGAAACCTCTGCGGTATTAGTATACACTACGTCAACTCTGGTAGAATTGTCCGCTATAGAACCCTCAATCATATTATTATTTGAGGTAATCCTATTTCCATTGACTTCAACTTTATTCAATGGGAAATGCTCATCAGGTTCTTCCTTGATTGTATACTTTGTGCCTACCGGCAAGTTGTAAAGCATGATCTTCTCACCGGCTTCTAAATCGAAAACATATTGCCCGGAACTACTTTCAATGTCCTCCTGCTTCTTCATTGGGGAATCTGGTTTACCATTATCTTCAGATACATATTTCAACCAAGACAATTTAGGAACAGGTGTACCATTACTATCTGTAAGTGTAACATTAAACTTAAAACTATGCTCTCCTACAGGAATATTATCACCTGTCATCTGCTTTTTCAGAGTCAGGACCCCTGGGTTAAGGGCATTGACATATGCAACATAATTCATCTTAGGCAATTCGATATGAGCTTTATCATCTACTCTTCCGCTGACTTCCTTACCTTCTACCCTAACATTATTGTCAATTCCATCTTCAATAGTGCCAGTATAAAACGCAGTAGAGGCGTAAGTCCTTTTCTCTTTTGTCTGTTCATTCCTAATCTCATTAAGCTCTTTTACCGTATAAGTCATACCAGCAGGGAGATTATCTATAATAATATATTCTCCATCTTTAAGATAAAACTCGGCATTTGTGAACATATAGTCATGCGATGTTTCTATTTCAGTACCATCTTTTTTATAACGTTTATAAGGATATCGATTCACAAATTCTGTCTCATTTTCATTAAAAAGATGTAACTCAAACACAAATTCATCGTATTCCCCAAGTTTATCCACTGCTGAATCAACTGACTCGATATTTTTTTCAATTCTCAGCTTATTTTCATGGCTGGGCGGTTCAGTTACCAAGGACTCAAATGGCAAAGAAAATCTCATATAACAAGTAGACCCTGATGCGCCACGCTCAGTATAGTAAAAGGTTAAACGGTATTTCTTAGAGTTATTGGGAGCTCCAGTAGCATCAAAATATTCGATAGGATCAATATAATCCCATAAATCTACATACTCACCAATAGAGGGATGCACACCCCCCATATCGGCGATCAATTCTGTATTCTCAAGCCTTTCAATGCCGTTCTCATCAGTAACAACTTCTGACTTAAATACCCATAGATCATCATCCCCAAAGAAAAAATAACGCAAAGGTGCTATATATCCCGGGTCAACAACAAAATCCGCATGGAACGTCATACCAAAGTAAGAATTATGATCCTCTTCATCATCTGATGTCGGTAATTGACCATCTGTTCTAACCCCATTATTGTCGAGTCCATGAAAAACTCTCTTGTTCGCAAGAGCTTTTAAGCCAAATTTCAAATCATGATAATTAGTTCCCCAACTAGTGTACTGACATATTGATATATAACTAAACTATATTGATAAACTCCCCCGC
>CAMTAF010000033.1 GCA_947066955.1 uncultured Hungatella sp. | reverse complement strand
TTTTTCGGGAACAGCGGTTGTGTCAACTAAAACGTACTGTTTTTGAAACACGCCAAAAAGCGTATAGAATAGAACCACGCAGAGAGAGGAGTGAGGAAGATGTGGTCAATGGCTGTTTGTGACGACAACAGGCGGCAGTGCCGGGAACTGGAGGCAGCATTGGAGATTTACGGTGAGGAAAACCGGGTGGCCGTGGAGACGGAGATCTTTTATGATGGTTTTTCTCTGGCAGAACGGATGGAAGAAGGGAAACGTTATGATCTGATCTTTCTGGATGTCCTCATGGAGGGGATGGACGGGATTCAGGTGGGAGACAAGATCCGCAAGGGCATGGGGGATGAGGATGTGCAGCTGGTGTATATCTCCCGCGCCCTGGACCACGCGGAGCTTCTGTTTCCCAACCGGCCCCTGGGATTTCTCAAAAAGCCTTTTTTGAGGGAGGACATCTACCGCCTCACTGATTATGCCAGAAAGCTGGGATTTCAGTCGCACAAATTTTTCTTGTACAGAAAGGGAAGGATTCTTTACCAGGTGGCGTACAAGGAGATCCGGTATTTCCAGAGCTCAGGGAGAAAGATTCAGATCCATACTGCCCGGGAGGTGCATGAATTTTACGGAAAGCTGTCCCAGATTTTAGAAGACGGGCTTCCCGGGCAGTTTATCCAGATCCACCAATCTTATATCATCAACACGGACTATGTGACCAGGCAGGGGCGGGACAGGGTGTTTTTAGAAGGGGAAAAAGGATATTTTTCCATCAGCCACCCTTACCGGGCTTCCATTGGATAAAAGGCCTGAGGAGAAGGCTGCCCAATTATGACGGCTAACCCGCGAATTATGACATCCATGCCCCGGAGAGAGGAAATTTATGGTAATATATGTCTGGCATCGGCCAGGGCTTTTGTGGAGGCGCCCGGAGGTCCTCTATACGGCGCGTCTCTGGCTGGCAGGTGCAAAAAGTCCGGAATCCGGGGGTTTTCCGGACTTTTTTCCGTGTTAAAATAGGGGATTGATTTCCGGTGCAGGTTTGTTGTAGAATAGATAACTGAATACCACAGATCGAACAGCAGGAGGATGAGCGATGAGCGCGAAACAGTCACTTGACACTATCTGTATACAGGGCGGATGGCAGCCGAAGAACGGGGAACCCAGGGTTCTGCCCATTTACCAGAGCACCACTTTCAAATATGAGACCAGCGAGCAGATGGGACGTCTCTTTGATTTAGAGGAGAACGGCTACTTTTATACCAGGCTGGCCAACCCCACCAATGACGCGGTGGCGGACAAGATCTGCAGGCTGGAGGGAGGGGCCGCGGCCATGCTCACTTCCTCGGGACAGGCGGCCAACATGTACGCCATCTTAAACATCTGTTCCGCCGGGGACCATGTGGTCAGCGCGGCCACCATCTACGGGGGAACTTCCAACTTGTTTACCGTGACCCTGAAAAGGTTTGGGATCCAGTGCACTTTGGTGGACCCGGACGCGCCGGAGGAGGAGCTGGAGAAGGCTTTTCGGGACAACACCAGGGCAGTGTTCGGGGAGACCATAGCAAACCCGGCCCTTGTGGTGCTGGATTTAGAGAAATTTGCCCGCCTTGCCCACAGCCACGGGGTTCCTCTTATTGTGGACAATACCTTTGCCACACCCATCAACTGCAGGCCCATTGAGTGGGGAGCGGACATTGTGACCCACTCCACAACCAAGTACATGGACGGACATGCCATGGCGGTGGGAGGCTGCATTGTGGACAGCGGCAATTTTGACTGGGAGGCCCACAGAGACAAATTCCCTGGCCTGACCACGCCAGATGAGTCCTACCACGGGGTGGTTTACACAGAGAAGTTCGGGAAAGGGGCCTACATCACAAAGGCGACGGCCCAGCTTATGAGGGATATGGGATCCATCCAGTCCCCTCAGAACGCGTTTCTTTTAAATGTGGGGCTGGAGACTCTGCACCTGCGGATGCCCCGGCACTGTGAAAATGCCTTAAAGGTTGCCCGCTATTTAAAATCCAGGGAGGACGTGGCCTGGATCAAGTATCCTGGTCTTGAGGGGGACAGGTACTATGACCTGGCCAGGAAATACATGCCGGGCGGAACCTGCGGCGTCATCTCCTTTGGACTGAAAGGGGGAAGGGAGGCGGCTGCCAAGTTCATGGACCGCTTAAAGCTGGCTGCCATTGTGACCCATGTGGCAGATGCCCGAACATCGGTGCTCCACCCGGCCAGCCACACCCACCGCCAGTTGAACGACAAACAGCTCATCGAGGCGGGAGTAGATCCCTCCCTGATCCGGCTGAGCGTGGGAATCGAAGGGGCGGAGGACATTATCGAGGACATCCGCCAGGCTTTGGAATAAAACCCTTGCAATTTTTCAGGATTCGGCGTATACTGATTTTTGTAAAAACATAATGAATCTTCAGGGCGGAGTGAAATTCTCCACCGGCGGTAAAGTCCGCGAGCCGTGAGAACGGTTGATTTGGTGCGATTCCAAAACCGACAGTATAGTCTGGATGAGAGAAGAACGGCATGTTTCACGGAAGTGAGACAGATTTTTGAGAGCTAAGGCCCTGAGTATCGGAGGATACTTGGGGCCTCTTTTATGCACATGGGCTCCGAGTAGGGGGAAACGCTTCCCCTACTCCAGGATGTGAACGATCAAAGGAGGATAAGAAAGTATGAAAGCAGTAACAGCGGCAAAGACAAAGAAACTGTTGGATGTAAAAAATGTGGTTTTGATGGGCATGCTGGGGGCCATCGGCGCGGTTCTGATGCTCTTTGAATTTCCCCTTCCCTTCATAGCCCCGTCCTTTTACGGGCTGGATTTAAGCGAGATTCCGGTGCTCATAGGAACCTTTGCCATGGGACCTGTGGCCGGAGCCGTCATCGAGGGGGTAAAGATCCTGGTAAAGCTGGTGCTGAAGCCCACCAGCACCGGTTTTGTGGGAGAGTTTGCCAACATCTGCATCGGATGCGCCCTTATTTTGCCGGCAGGGATTATTTATAAGATGAAAAAGACCAAAAAAGGAGCCATCATAGGCATGGTGGTGGGGACGGTCTGTATGGCTCTTGTGGGGGCTGTCCTCAACGCGGTGGTGATGCTGCCTTTTTACTCTAATTTTATGCCGCTGGAGTCCATCCTTCAGGCCGGGGCGGCCATCAATCCGGCTATCAGCAGCGTGTGGACCTTCGTGTTTCTCGCAGTGGCTCCATTCAACTTGATAAAAGGCGCCCTGGTATCTCTGATCACCACCTTGGTGTACAAGAGAATCAGCGTCATTATCCACGGCTGATCTCCAATCCGGCCTCCTGTCTTGCCATTCCATGAGAACTGAGTTAAAATAGATGGAAAATGCAAGGTCAGGAGGCTTTTTATATTATGAAGAATTACAAAAGAAGATTGAGGAGTTTACTGCGCATTGTGTTCGGGCGCACAGCCTATGTGGTGGTGTTTGTGCTGGTCCAGGTATTTGTGCTGTTCGGCATCATACGGTGGCTGAGGGACTATTCTCTCCATGTCTACGGAGCTCTCATACTCTTAGGCGGGGTGACCTGTATTTACATTATCAACAAACGGGATAATCCCAGCTTTAAGCTTGGCTGGATTATACCGGTGCTGGTGTTCCCGGTATTCGGGACCCTGCTCTATATTATGATTGAGGCAGATCTGGGAAGCCGGTTTTACGCCAGGCGGGCCAATCATCTGGTGAGGGAATCAAGAAGCTATTTAAAACAGGACAGAGAAGCAGAAAAGCATCTTCGGGAAGAGGACCGGCTGACGGCCACTCTGGCCAGATATGTGTCGGAAAAAGGGGGATTTCCCATATATGAAAATACGGATGTCACCTATTTTCCCACAGGACAGGACAAGTTTGAGAGGCTGAAGGAAGAACTTAAAAAGGCAGAAAGCTTCATCTTTCTGGAATACTTTATCGTGGAGCCGGGGATCATGTGGGATTCCATCCTGGAGATTTTGGAGGACAAGGCCAGACAGGGAGTGGAGGTCCGTTTCCTGTACGACGGCATGTGCGACCTGGTGCTCCTTCCCTACAACTATCCCAAAAAGATGGAAGCAAAAGGCATCCGGTGCAAGGCATTTGCCCCCATCCGTCCTCTGCTGTCCTCCTACCAGAACAACCGGGACCACAGGAAGATCGTGGTCATTGACGGGCATACGGCCTTTACGGGAGGGATCAATCTGGCTGACGAGTACATTAATCAGAAGCCCAGGTTCGGCTTCTGGAAGGACACGGCGGTGATGGTGAAAGGGGATGCGGTAAAAAGCTTTTCTGTGATGTTTTTGCAAAACTGGAACGTCTGGGAGAAGACCCCGGTTCCCTATGAGAAATACCTGGCAGGGGCGGCAGTGAGAGAGGGAAAGAAACAGGAGGGGCAGGGGTTTGTCATGCCCTACGGCGACAGCCCCTTGGATCATGAACCTGTGGGAAAATGTGTGTACATGGATATCCTCTATGGGGCGAAAGAATATGTCCACATCATGACGCCCTATCTGATTCTGGACGACGAGATGATCAATGCCCTGATCTTCGCGGCCAAGAGAGGGGTGGAGGTGAGGATCATCATGCCTCACATTCCGGATAAAAAGTACGCGTTTTTCCTGGCTCACACTTACTATGAGGAGCTTCTGGATGGCGGGGTGGAGATCTATGAGTTTACCCCGGGCTTTGTCCACGCAAAGGTATTTACAAGCGATGACGAGAAGGCGGTGGTGGGAACCATTAATCTGGATTTCCGCAGCTTGTACCACCACTTTGAATGCGGGGCATTTTTGTACAGGAACAAGACCGTGGCGGATGTGGAAGGGGACTTTCAGAATACCCTGACACAGTGCCAGAAGATCACCAGGCAGACCTGCCGGTCCTATCCCTTCTACCAGAAGCTGGCAGGGCGGGGGCTGCGCCTGATCGCTCCCCTGATGTAGGAAATTTGGAAAAATAAACACGAAATGAACACAAAATAGACACAACTCCCTGGTAAAGTATAGGAAAATCGTTACTGCCAACTATAAAAACAATCTGGGAGGAGTAGTCATATGAACCGACATCAATTGGCAGCCTGTGTAACAACGGCTGCGGTTCTTGCCGCAGGGATGCCTTTTTCAGCGGAGGCATCTGGTAATTATGAGCTGAGACAAAAGGTCATGAGGCTCACCGGGATCATGAACATCACGGAGGAGGATGCCCCGGTGACCAGGGGGGAATACGCCCAGATGCTGTTAAATGCCAGCAGCTACCGCCAGTCGGCTCTCCAGACCGGCACCACGGCGGTGTTTTCCGATGTATCTGCCGAGAGCCCCTATGCCTTTGCCGTGCGCACCGCGTCGGAGAAGGGCTGGATGAGCGGGTATCTGGGAGGACAGTTTAAGCCGGATCAGCAGATCACCCTGCAGGAAGCCGTGAGAGGCATCCTGGCCCTCTTAGGCTATACGGACCAGGACTTTACCGGCAGCCAGCTTGAGGGCAGGTGGGCCAGATACAATTATCTGGAGCTGGGGGAGAACATCGGCAGGGAGCCTCTGGAGGTGCTGACCCAGCGGGACTGCGTCAACCTGTTCTATAACCTTCTTTGCGCCGAGACCGCAGAGGGGAGAGACTACTGCACGGTTCTGGGGTATGAACTCTCCGACGACGGCCAGGTAAACCCTCTGACCATTGCGGACAATGAGCTGAAGGGCCCCAAGGTGGTGAAGAAAAACGATACTCTTGACGACTATGTGCCCTTTAAGATCAGCGAGACTACCTTTTATCTGGATGGCAGGATGTCCACGCTGGAGCGGGTGAAGCAGGCCAAGGCAGAGGGATTTGTGGTCATCTACTACAATGTGAGCACAAAGACCGTGTGGGTCTACAGCATGGACACGGAGAGTCAGCTTGACGGGAGCAACATGGTGGCTGTCAAAGGGGAGATCAGCGGCATTTTCTACAGCTCCACCAATGTGATGAATCCCAGCGTGGTTATGCTGGAGGAGTACGGGGAGACGGAGTTTAAGCTGCGAGATTCTGATGTCCAGTTCGCGTTTTCCATCTACGGAGACATGCAGGTGGGGGACAAAGTGATCCTGATCTGTGAGAAGACCGGCGGGACCGACGGTATGGAGTCCTACACTGTGACAGATTATATCGAATACTAAGAGGGCAGGATCATGGCAGAGATATCAGAGAAAGAGAAGAAGAAAAAGAAGCGGGGCCGCAGGCTTACGGGAAAGCAGAAAGCGGCCAGAGTGCTGGCGGCAGCCGCGGTTGTGGCAATTGCGGCAGTGGGATATGGGCAGTATTCCCAAAAGGCATCCGGCCCGGCAAAAGATATGACAGAGCAGAAGACTGCCACGGTGCAGCGGGGCAGTATCACCTCCTCCCTGTCCTCGTCAGGAAGTCTGTCCCCCAAGGACACCTACAACATCACATCCCTGGTGTCAGGAGACGTGATCACAGCGGATTTTGAGGAGGGGGATTCGGTGACAGAGGGTCAGGTCCTGTATGTCATCGACGCGTCGTCGGTGGAGACGGAGCTGAATACGGCCCAGAACTCGGTGGAGCGGGCCCAGACCTCCTACGACCTGGCTGTTGAGGATTACAACCAGGCCGTGGCCGACTACAGCGGCAATACATACAAGTCCACGGAGACGGGATTTATCAAGACCCTCTACGTAAAGGAGGGCGACAAGGTCAGCGCCGGAACCAAGCTGGCGGATGTCTACAACGATCAGGTGATGAAGCTCAAGGCTCCTTTTCTGAGCAATGACGCGGCCGCCATCGGGGTGGGCAATGAGGCGGTGATCACCCTCTCCGACACAGGGGAGCAGATCGGAGGAGTTGTCACCGCGGTGAGTACCATGGAGGGGACCATGACAGGGGGCCGGCTGGTGCGCTATGTGACGGTTGAGGTGGCGAACCCCGGCGGCCTCACCCAGGAATCCTCAGCCACGGTCCGGATCGGGGAGCTTGTGTGCGCCCAGGAAGCTGTCTTTGAGCCCACCCTGGACACGGTCATGAGCGCCGACATCTCAGGAAGCGTGGAGATCGCCTCGGTTCTTGTGAATGAGGGGGACTATGTGGGAAAAGGAACCGCGTTTTTCCGTATGACAGACAAGACGGCGGAAAACCTCATCCGGACCTTCAGGAATTCCATGGATCAGGCAAAGGAGTCCCTGGAATCCTCCCAGAGCAAACTGACCAATGCCCAGGATTCCTACGAGAATTACACCATCACCGCCCCCATCTCCGGCACGGTGATCACCAAAAACACCAAGGCGGGAGACAAGATCAGCGTCGGCGGCCAAAGCGCGGTGACCCTGGCAGTGATTTATGACCTGTCCCAGCTGACCTTTGAGATGTCCGTGGATGAGCTGGATGTCCACAGCGTGGCTGTGGGGCAGCAGGTGGAGATCACTGCAGATGCCTTTGAGGGGGAGACGTTTTCCGGAAAGGTGACGAACATAAGTCTTGCAGGCTCCTACTCCAACGGCGTCACCAACTACCCGGTGACCGTTACCCTGGATGAGACAAAGGATCTCCTTCCAGGCATGAACGTGGACGGCAGCATTATCCTGGCCCAGACAGAGGACACCCTGATGATCCCTGTGGATTCCCTCATGAGGGGCAACCGGGTCTATGTGAAGGACGACTCTGTCACAGAGAGCGACGGCCCGGTGCCTGCGGGTTTTCGGGCCGTGGAGGTGGAGACCGGGCTTATGAACGACGACTATGTGGAGATCGTAAGCGGCCTGTCGGAGGGGGATGAAGTCTATGTGTCCCAATCTTCCCAGAGCGGCGGATTTAACATGATGCCCGGCAATATGGGCGGTCCCGGGGGCATGGGAGGCCCCGGCGGGGGAGGAAATCCCGGCGGCGGAGGTCCTGGCGGCGGCGGACGGTCCGGCGGCGGATGGTGACAGGGGGGACTGACATGGAAGAACCTTTGATCCAACTGAGACATATCTACAAGATCTATGAGATGGGTTCCGAGGAGGTGCGGGCCAGCGACGATGTGAGCCTGACCATCAACAGAGGGGAGTTTGTGGCCATTGTGGGAAAGTCGGGAAGCGGCAAATCCACCCTCATGAACATCATCGGGGCCCTGGATGTGCCCACGGACGGGGAGTACCTTTTAGGCGGCGAGGACACCAGCGAGATGAGCGATGACCAGCTGGCCCACATCCGCAACAAGATGATCGGCTTCATCTTCCAGCAGTACAATCTCCTTCCGAAGCTAAACCTTCTGGAGAATGTGGAGCTGCCTCTTCTCTATGCCGGGGTTCCGGCCCAGGAGAGGAGGGAGCGGGCCCTGGAATCCTTAAAGAGGGTGGGCCTGGAGGAGAAGTGGAAGAATCTTCCTGCCCAGCTGTCCGGCGGCCAGCAGCAGAGGGTCTCCATCGCCAGGGCTCTGGCCGGGGAACCGTCCCTGATCCTGGCCGACGAGCCAACAGGAGCCCTGGATTCCAGAACCAGCCGGGAGGTCCTTGATTTTTTAAAGGAGCTGAACAAAGAAGGCAACACCATTGTGATCATCACCCACGACAGTTCCATTGCCCTGGAGGCAAAGCGGGTGGTGCGGATCCACGACGGAAAGATCAATTTTGACGGAGATGTGAACGAGTATGCTGCAATCCTTTAAACTGGCTTTAAAAAGTATAAGAAGCAACAAAATGCGGTCCTTCCTGACCATGCTGGGCATCATCATCGGCGTGGCGTCGGTGATCATACTGGTGAGTCTGGTCAACGCCTACATGTCCTACATGACAGAGAGCTTTGCCAGCCTCGGCACCAACCAGATCAACGTGAATGTGGTGAATTTATCCTCCCGCTCCGTGTCCGTGGATGAGATGTATGAGTTCTATGAGGGGAACGAAGATCTTTTTGACAATATGACACCCATTGTCAATGTAAATACGGTGGTGAAGCACGGCAATGACTCCATGTCCTCCACCAGCGTCACAGGCGTCAGCGAGGAATATCTGGACATTAAAGATTATGACCTGATCCAGGGGCGCAACATCCAGTACTCGGACATTGTGTCCCGCCAGAAGGTGTGCGTGGTGGGGTACTATGTGGCCACGGAGCTGTACGGCAGCCCGGAGAAAGCCATCGACCAGACGGTGAAGATCGGGGGCTACGCCTACCGGATCGCCGGGATCGCGGAGCGCCAGGATGAGGAAGATATGGACGACGGGGGAACCGATGATTTTGTGTGGATTCCCTACAGCTGCGCCGTGAAGATGTCCAGAAATGCCAATATCAGCAACTACATCTTTACCATCCGCAGCTTAGACACCGCCTCCCAGGCCACGGATCAGATCGAGGAATTTCTTCAGGAGATTTTTAAGAACGAGGATCTGTACCATGTGACGGCCATGAGCGAGATGCTGGATTCCCTAAATTCCATGATCGCCATGGTGTCGGCAGGGCTTGGCGGAATCGCCGGAATCTCCCTTTTGGTGGCAGGCGTGGGAGTGATGAACATCATGCTGGTGTCGGTGACAGAGAGGACCAGGGAGATCGGCATCCGGAAGGCTCTGGGGGCGAGAAAAGGGGTGATCCTGCAGCAGTTTGTCATCGAGGCGGCGGTTCAGAGCGCCATGGGCGGGATCATCGGCATCGGCTTAGGAAGCGCGGCCACCACAGCGGTGGGGGCGGCGGCAGGCCTGGAAGCCACGCCCACCCCGTCGGCGGTGATCATCTCCTTCTCCGTGTCAGTGGCCATCGGACTGTTTTTCGGGTATGCCCCGGCCAGAAGGGCGGCGACTCTAAATCCCATCGATGCTTTGAGAAGTGAGTGAGTATCGGCTTGACTTTTTGACAGGGAAAGTGATAGAATAAGGCATTGCGGCGTCCCGTGGGGCTGCAGTGCCTTCTTTATGCGCACATGGCGGAAAGGAAATGTGGCCGCTTGCGCGGCCCCGCCCCGGCGCCGCCGGCAGGGGAAAGCCGCCCCTGCCCCATTGCGCACGGGCGCATATGATAAAAGAAAAAGCAGGAGGATTGCCATGAAAGCAGCCGACATGCATTGTGATACCATCTATGAGATCTATGAGAGGCGGAAAAAGGGAGAGGATCTGTGTCTTCGACGCAATGCCCTCCATCTGGATCTGGAGAAGATGAGGAAGGGAGATTACGGGCTTCAGAATTTTGCCATCTACGTCCACTTGGGGCGGACAGAGGACCCTTTCCGGCAGGCCATGGAGATGATCGACACGTTCTATGAAGAGATGGAGGCCAACAGGGACTTGATCGGCGTGGTAAGATCTTACGAGGATATCCGCGAAAACTGGGAGGAGGGCCGGATGTCCGCCATGCTGACCATGGAGGAGGGAGGCGTCTGCTTAGGCGATGTCAGGCTTTTGCGGGACTTCTACCGTCTTGGAGCGCGGATGATGACCCTCACCTGGAACTTTCCCAATGAGCTGGGATATCCTAACCGGACAGTGGCGGAAGGGCCGGATAAAGGCTGTTACCCGGACACGGAGCACGGCCTGACCCAAAAGGGCTTTGAATTTCTGGAGGAGATGGAGCGCCTGGGCATGATCATCGACATTTCCCACCTAAATGACGCCGGGATCTGGGATGTGTTCAGCCATACGAAAAAGCCTTTTGTGGCCAGCCACTCTAACGCCAGAGCCTTAGCCGGCCATCCCAGGAATCTCACAGACCCCATGATCCGCTGCCTGGGGGAGCGGGGAGGAGTGGCGGGGATCAACTACTACTCTGATTTTCTCCATGACTGGAGGGAGGGAGAGGAGAGGGAGAGCCGCGCGGCCCACATGGTTGCCCACATGAAGCATATGAAGAATGTGGGAGGCATAGGCTGTGTGGGGCTTGGGTCTGATTTTGACGGGTTCGGCGGCCCTGTCCAGCTGAAAGACGGCTCCGGGCTTCCCCTTCTGGAGGAGGAGATGAGGAGGCAGGGATTTCTCCCCTCTGAGATCGAGGCGGTATTTTATAAAAATGTGCTGAGAGTCTACAGGGAGGTTTTGGCATAAGAGAACTGTCCTCAAAAAGGACTGCTTTATCACGTTGAATTTATGGAAATTTAAAGTTACATAAGATTGACGTTCCCGTATTTTTGTAGTATGATAACACAAGGATTCCGAGAGGGATCGACTTTATTATAGAAGGGGAGAACGTGTATCATGAAAAGAACAAAAAAACTGGCATCTTTGATGCTTGCCGGAGTGATGGCCGTGTCCATGGCCGCCTGTTCCGGCTCAGCCAACGAGACAACAGGGGCTCCGGCAGGAGATGCCGCTACCACGGCCGCGGGTTCCGGATCAGCGGACCAGAAGACATACAAAGTGGGAATCTGCCAGCTGGTGCAGCACGATGCCCTGGATGCAGCCACAAAAGGTTTTAAGGATGCCCTGACGGAAGAGTTTGGGGACAGGGTTATTTTTGACGAACAGAATGCCCAGGGTGATTCCAACACCTGTTCCACGATTATCAACAGTTTTGTCTCCGCCAATGTGGATCTGATTCTGGCTAACGCCACGCCGGCTCTTCAGGCGGCTCAGGCAGGGACCAATGAGATTCCGGTGCTGGGCACCTCTGTCACCGAGTACGGCGTGGCCTTAGGGATCGACAATTTCAGCGGCACTGTAGGGGGCAATATCTCCGGAACCTCTGACCTGGCCCCTCTTGACGAGCAGGCGGCCATGCTCCACGAGCTGTTTCCTGACGCTAAAAAAGTAGGGCTTCTCTACTGTTCCGCGGAAGCCAATTCCCAGTACCAGGTGGACACGGTGAAGGTGGCCCTGGAGGAACTGGGCTACGCCTGCGAGTACTATTCCTTCTCCGACTCCAACGATCTGTCAACAGTGGCTACAAAGGCTTCCGAGGACTGCGACGTAATCTACGTGCCCACGGACAACACTGCTGCAGCTGCCGCGGAGATCATCGACAATATCTGCCGTCCCGCAGGGGTGCCGGTAATTACTGGCGAAGAGGGGATCTGCGCAGGGTGCGGCGTGGTGACCCTGTCCATCAGCTACTATGACCTGGGCGTGGGGACCGGGAAGATGGCCGCAAAGATCCTTAAGGGAGAGGCTGACATTTCCCAGATGCCCATTGAGTACGCGCCTCAGTTTACCAAGAAGTACAACAAGACCATCTGTGACGCTCTGGGAGTTGAGATCCCGGAGGACTATGAGGCCATCCAGTAGATAAGAAACATGCGGGGGCAGCGGGAAAGAGCGGTTTCCGGCTGCCCTCTTATCTGCGCATGGGCCGGATGAGAATCGATCAACAGAAGACAGCTAGGAGATTTGATTATGGATATTATGATTTTGATTAACGCGCTGCCGGGAGCGGCGGCCCAGGGATTGATCTGGGGGATCATGGCCATCGGCGTTTATATTACCTACCGTATTCTTGACGTTGCGGATCTGACTGTGGACGGTTCCATGTGTACCGGCGGCGCGGTCTTTATCATGATGATGTTAAATGGAAGCAATGTGTGGGTTTCCATGGCAGCCGCTTTCGGCGCGGGCATGCTCTCCGGTCTTGCCACCGGGCTTTTCCACACTTTTATGGGAATTCCTGCTATTTTATCCGGTATCCTGACCCAGCTGGGGCTGTGGTCTGTAAATCTGAAAATAATGGGAAAGGCAAACCAGGCCATCAATGTGGACAAATACAGTCTTCTGGTGTCCCTGCGGTTTATTAAAAACGTGCCTTTCTATAAAAATACCATCCTTGTGGTGGCCTTGACCTCTGTGGTCCTGATTTTGATCCTGTACTGGTTCTTCGGCACGGAGTTAGGGTGCTCTTTGAGGGCCACTGGATGCAATGACAAGATGTCCAGGGCCCAGGGCATCAACACGGATTTCTGCCGGGTCCTGGGGCTGATGATCTCCAACGGCCTGGTGGCCCTCTCCGGATCCCTCCTGACCCAGTATCAGGGCTTTGCGGACATCAACATGGGAAGAGGCGCCATTGTCATCGGCCTGGCCGCGGTCATTATCGGCGAGGCAGTGTTCGGAAAAGTGTTCCGCAATTTCGGCTTTAAACTGCTGGCAGTGTCCCTTGGCTCCATCATCTACTATCTGGTGCTTCAGGTGGTGATCTGGCTGGGAATCGACACGGATCTGCTGAAGCTTTTGTCAGCCCTGGTGGTGGCGGTGTTCCTGGCCATCCCTGTGTGGCAGGAGCGGTATTTTTCAAAGCCTGTAAAGAAGGGGGGCAATTCCTGATGCTGGAGATCAAAAATATTTCAAAGACCTTTAATCCGGGAACCGTCAACGAGAAGCAGGCCCTTAGGGGTCTCACCCTGACCTTGAAGGACGGGGATTTTGTCACCGTGATCGGCGGAAACGGCGCGGGAAAGTCCACGCTGCTCAATGCCATCGCCGGAACCTGGAAGGTGGACGAGGGACAGATCCTCATAGACGGGGTGGATGTGACCAAGTACCCGGAGCACAAGAGAGCCGCTTTTCTGGGACGGGTGTTCCAGGATCCCATGAACGGCACCGCGGCCACCATGGGCATTGAGGAGAACCTTGCCCTTGCCCTCAGGAGGGGGGACAAGAGGACCTTAAAGCCGGGGATCGTGGGGGCGGAGAGGAAGCTGTACCGGGATATGCTGGCAAAGTTAGGGCTTGGCCTGGAAAACCGTCTCACCAGCAAGGTGGGGCTTCTTTCCGGAGGACAGAGGCAGGCCCTCACCCTTCTCATGGCCACGCTAAAGAAGCCAAAGCTCCTGCTCTTAGACGAGCACACGGCTGCCCTGGATCCCAAGACAGCTGCCAAGGTGCTGGAGACCACGGAGAATATTGTAAATCAGGATCATCTCACCACCCTCATGATCACCCACAACATGAAGGATGCCATCAGCATCGGCAACCGCCTGATCATGATGAACAACGGGCAGATCATCTTTGACGTGGAGGGGGAGGAGAAAAAGAAGCTGACAGTTGAGGATCTTCTCCACAAATTTGCCCAGGCCAGCGGCGAGGAATTTGCCAATGACCGCATGATGCTGACCAATTAAGAAGAAAAGGATTTATAAGTTTTGAGTATGAAAGACACGGGAAGAGATCTGGGAGCGGAGCTGGTCAAAGAAGCGGTGAGCCAGCTCCAGAAGAACGGGATGAAAGGGTTTTCTGCCAGGGCGGTGGCAGAGGCATGCGGTGTGTCCTGCGCAGCGCCCTTTAAACATTTTGACGGCAGGAGAGGGCTGTTTTTGGCTATCTCCCAGCATCTGGACGGCATGCTCCTAGAGTCCATGGAGGAAATTCAGGCTCAGATAGGGACAGACTATAAAAGGGCCCATCTGGAGATGAACATGACATTCATCCATTTTCTGTGCCTGAACCCCTTTCTGATCAACGAGTCCTTCTGGAACACCATCGACGAGCGTCAGGCCGGCATCCGGAAGTGGAGAAGTTTCCAGAAGATGGCTTCCCAGTTTTTTATGTACTGCCAGGAGCGCAAGATCCCCAAGGAGGTTTACAAGACCTATTACTTTAATTTTCAGACTCTGGCTTACGGGGCTGCCTTTGTCACCATCAACGGCCTTCTGCTGGAGGGAGGGGACCCTGTAGCGGATATCGTGGATATCCAGGAGCGTATCTACCGGAACTTAGAGCAGACCATGGGCCTGACGTGAGGGGGGGGGAGGGGCCATGTACAATGAGATGGGTTTATTTGGAAGCGGTCTTGTGTTGGTCTTGGCGGCAATTCTTTTGCTCTTTATAATCTTTAAATGGGATTTTCTAAAAGATCAGGGATGGTTGGAGCCCAGGAAGCGGTCCGCCCCTACGCCCGGCGATGAACTGTGGCAGAGCCTTCGGGAGTGGGTGGAGGGCAGATGGGGGGACAAAGGCCTGCGGGTTCTCCATATCCTGTGGGCCTGTGTTCTTATCATTCTTCTGATTTTGCTGTTTCTCTCTTATTTTTCGGAAAATTGAAGTTTCCTGTAAGTTTTGAAAAAGTGCTTGCATAAACGTAAAAGGAGTGATAAAATTTTGTCAGGGTTAACAGTGTTAACTTTGCTATGCAAAAATAAAAAAGGGAGAGATGAAACATGAGAAAAAGCAAGAGACGCTTAGCTGCCCCTGTGATGGCAGCTGCCCTGGCAGCATCTATGACTGCGTGCCAGAGCCAGCCTGCGGCAACCGAGACCACCACGGCAGCGCCGCCGGAGACCACCACGGCAGCGGAGACAACCACAGCCGCGGCAGAGTCCCTGTACACGGCAGGCACTTATTCTGCTTCCGAGCAGGGCTTTGGAGGACCGGTCACCGTGACCATCACGGTCAGCGACAGCGAGATCACCGATGTAGTCATTGAAGGGGAGAGCGAGACTCCTACTATAGGAGGCGCTGCGCTGGATACCCTCAAGCAGGCCATTCTGGATGCCCAGTCTGACGAGATCGACGGGGTAGCCGGAGCTACCCTTACTTCCGGAGCAGTCCAGAAGGCAGTGGCCAGCGCCATCGCCCAGGCCAAGGGAGAAGAGACGGCAGAGGGCGGCGAGCTGGCATTTACCGCGGGAACTTACACCGGAACCGGCGACGGCTACAACGGACCTGTAGAGGTCAGCGTGACTTTTGACGACAAGGCGGTTACCGCTATTGAGGTGACTTCCAGCAAAGAGACCGAGCATGTAGGCGACATTGCCTTTGATATCCTGATCCCCCAGATGATCGAGGCCAACGGAACCGGCGTTGACAATGTGTCAGGCGCCACCTTCTCCAGCCGCGCCCTGAAAGCCGCGGTCAATGCGGCCGCCGAGGAGGCAGGGATCACCAACGCTTCCCAGTTCGCGGCCAACACCGTTGAGGTAAAGGCTCAGGATGCAATCGAGGACACCTGGGATGTGGTCATCGTGGGAGCCGGCGGAGCTGGCATCAGCGCTGCTGCCCAGGCTGCTCAGGATGGCAATACGGTCCTGGTGATCGAGAAGAACGCCGAGATTGGAGGAAATACCCTTGTATCCGGCGGTCAGTACCAGAGCGTGATGCCTTACTTGGTGTGGGATGAGAAGGATCCCGACGCCACCACAGGCACAGGCTTTGACGGCAATACATACAACAAAGTGAAATCTGTCAACGGATGTATCAATGAGCTGAAGATGATCTACGACTGGTCCGAGGACGAGTTTGACGCGGACTATTACAAGGATCACGAGTACGTGGCAGGCGATGCGGCCGAGCTTTCCAAGCACGGTGTTCACGCGGATTATCTGCCCACTCTCCAGGCTTTAAAGAAAGAGATCAAGGCATACCTTGACTGGGCGCAGCCCAAGCTGGACGCGGGCACGCCGGAGTCTGAGCTGACTCTGTTCTCCACCCTGAACCTGCACATTTTCCAGACCTACTACGGCGGTCTGCGCCAGAGCGCTGACGGTTCTGAGTGGATCTACGGCAACGTTGACCTGGTAAAACAGTTTATCGAGGATGGACAGGACATCAAGCCATGGCTTGAGAGCATGGGCTCCACCTTCATAGAAGACACCCAGCCAACTCTGATCGGCGCTCTGTGGTACAGAGAGAATGAGTTCATCGGCGCCAATGTGGACGCGGATGGAGACGGCACCCCCGAGGAGTACGGCGGACGCTGGGGAACCTATTTCATGGCTCCTATGACAGACTTCCTCCAGAAGGATGAGAAGAACCAGATCATGAGAAGAACCACGGCCGAGGAGCTGATGGTGGAAGACGGCCGCGTGGTAGGCGTAAAAGCTACCATGTACGACGGAACAGAGGTCACCGCAAGGGCAAACAAGGGCGTGATCCTGGCAACCGGCGGCTATGCTGCCAACATCCAGAAGGTTGTTGACACCAACAAGTACTGGTCTCCTGAGTACGTGTCCACTGCCACCAAGACCACGAACCGCAGTTCTCTCACAGGAAGCGGCATCGAGATGGCTCAGGAAGTGGGAGCGGCGGTAACCGGCGAAGGCTGGACTCAGATGATGCCCATCAGCTGGGTTGACAACGGAAACCTGGCATTCGGCGGCGGCAACTATGCCGTGTACATCAACCCGACCACTGGCAAGAGATTCGTGGACGAGGGATCTGAGCGCGACGTTCTCTCCCTTGGCGAGTTCAAGAACGGCATCGAGGTCAACGGAACCAAGGGCGTCTTCATGGAGATCTACAATGCCTCCGAGATGATCCCAGGCCCCATCCAGCTTGCTCCGGAAGGCGACTTTGAGGGAAGATACTACAGAAGGAATGCCAACGCCGATGAGCTGAATGCTCTGTTTGACCAGATCGGAATCGAGGCGGACGCGGAGACTGTCCTTGACACCATTGAGAAGTACGATATGGCAGTTATGGGCCAGGGCGAGTTTGAGGATGTGGGCAAGGCCATCGCCTCCAGGACCATCGGAGATGTTGAGAAGAACGAAGACGGAAGCTACAACGTAGACACTTACAAGTTAGAGGGCACCGCGCTCACCATCCGTCTCATGGCTCCATCCACTCACCACACCATGGGCGGCGTTGTGGTAGATACCGAACGCCATGTGCTTGATGAGGACGGCAATGTGATCGAGGGACTGTACGCGGCCGGCGAGGTTACCGGCGGCATCCACGGCGGCAACAGACTGGGCGGCAACGCCATCACGGAGATCATTGTCTCCGGACGTACCGCGGCGAAGGCGGTTACTGCTGACAATCAATAGTATGTAAATAGGGCTTATAGGTTGAGGGGCGTTATGAATCTTTGATGATTGCATAACGCCCCTCTTCTTAATCCTAAAAACGGCATAAAGATGTTCTGCGGCATCAATCCCCTGTTTTTTGTGATACAGATCCACATGATGATCTTCATAAAAGCGGATGGCCGGCCCACTGAATTTGTATTCCATCAAATCAGATTTTTATATTCCCTTCTCCCATCAACCACCGCATAGATAATCACTTCTTTTTTCGTTTCATCTATTTTGTAAAATACCAGATGACGTTCCACGGTCAGCACCCGATACCCCTGCTTTCTCAGAATGGAATATCTGGGTATATTACCGGACATCGGGAAATCAGCTAACCGGTTCATTGCCTTTTCAAGCTTCTCCAGATAACCAAGGGCGATGTCAACACTTCCGGAATCGTCAGCAATATAAAAGATAATCTCTCGCAGTTGTTCATCTGCTTTATCCGTCCGGACGATTCTATACTTCATTCGACTTCCTCTCCAAAAGCGATTTGCGGATATCATCAAACGTGTTCTGTATTGGTGCCGTTCTGCCATTGGCCGAATCTTCTTCCGCTTCTGCCAATGTCCGCAGCAATTCCAGCTCCGATTTCATCTGATAATAGTCCTGTAGTCCCAAAACGGCTGTATCTCCACGTCCATTGACCGTAATGATAACAGGACTTCTTTCTTCATGGCACTGCTTTGATATTTCGCTATAATGATTACGCAAATCGGAAGACGGTCTAATAATTGTTTCCATGGAATACCTCCTACTTGATTTTGATATAGTCATATTCTATCATAATATGTATATTTTATCAATGTCATATCGTGCAAAACTCGCATTTTGAAACAACAATGGTACAGCTTTTGAGAATGCTCTGATGCGACTGCGCCGCAAGGCTGCGGTTACGCTGGAAAGCAAGGGGGTTCAGCGGGAGCGCAGTTATAGGAAAGATCAATAAGGGTTATAGAAAAATCCCCTCTTGCGGAAATAAAAAAATAAGGTATGATAAAAATAGAATTTTAAACTCCGTATCAAAAATGCAAAAGGGGATGGAAACATATGGAGGAAAATTTCAAAAGCAGTGAATGGACAGCCTCACCGGGAGAGGGATCCGAGATTACGGAAAACCGCACAGGGAGGCTTCTCGGCATGTTCTGGATCATGGCCAAGATCGGCTGTCTTACCTTTGGCGGCGGCTGGAGCATCATCGGCCAGATGCAGGCAGAGTTTGTGGAGAAGAGGGGCTGGTTGTCCCAGGAGCAGATCATCGACTTCATGTCCCTTGCCAAGTCCTTTCCGGGGATCATGATCATCAACATGTCGGTGCTGTGCGGCTATGCCATGGAGGGAGTGGCCGGCGCGCTGTCGGCGGCTTTCGGGCTCACGGCCCCGGCCATCCTGGCCATCGGCCTGGTAACCTATTTCTACGGTTCCTTAAAGAGCAACCCTTATGTGGAAAAGGTGCTCAACGGAGTCCGGTGTGTGGTGATCCCCATTATCCTTCAGGCCGCCTGGAAGCTGAAGGACAAGTCCCTGACCTCAGCGGTCTCCTATGGGCTTTTGGCAGCAGCCTTTGGGGTGTGCGGGTTTACGGATATCAGCAAGCCCGCGGTGATGATCGTTGGGGCGGCGCTTGGCCTTTTGATTTTCAGAACAAGGAGGAAGGCATGATACTGCTTGAATTATTTCTTTCCTTTATGAAAATCGGTTTTTTCAGCTTTGGAGGTCTGACCATGATCCCGGTGATCAATGACGAGGTGCTGGTTCACGGCTGGATGACCGCCGGGGAGGTGATGGATATCGTGGCAGTGGCGGAGATGACCCCCGGCTCCCTGGGGATCAACTGCGCCACCTTTGTGGGCCTTCGGACAGCGGGAATACCGGGAGCCTTGAGCGCCACCTTGGGCGTCATGATGCCGTCTCTCACATTGTGCATGGCGGCGGCCCATTTTATCATGAAATTAAAAGACAGCCCGGTGCTGGAGAGTGCCATGAGCGGGGTCAGGCCGGTGAGCATGGGCATGCTCCTGGCTGTGGCGGTAACATTAAGCCAGAGCACGTTCTGGGCAGAAGGGGCGGCAATGAGCCTGGCGGGGGTCCGCTGGAACCTGGTTTTGATCGCAGCGGCCTGCGGAGTGCTGTTGTTTAAGTTTAAGCTGTCCATACCCAAGACGATTCTTCTGGCAGCAGTGCTGGGGCTTTTGGCGGGGTGATGGTGTGTCCTGGGAAATGCACTTTACCCGTGGGCTCCGCCTATCCTGAGGTCCCATCCCCCTCCCCCAAACCGCCATTGCCTGGGATGCACCGAATAAACAGCTCATCGGCCTTGGAGAGAAATCCGCCCTCCAGGGTGGCGATGCACATGTCCCACCAGGCCTCGTATCGTTGGTCTATGGACAGGAGCGCGGGGGGCTGCTCCTGTTCCACGGTGAGGCGGGAGTACTCTAAAGGAACCATGGTGACGCCGAGGCCCTGAGCCGCCAGAAGCTGGGCCGTGGTGTGGTTTTTTAAGGTGATGACCGTGGAGACCTGGGTGATGCCGGCCCTTCTCAGGACGCTGTCCGTGATCTGGCGGATCCTCTGGTCAGGGTCCAGGCGGATCATGGGCTCCTGCTCCAGGAGGCGCAGATCCAGAACCGGATAGGGATACCCCTGGGTGACGACAGCTTTTGACACAAGGGGGTGGTCTTTTGCTGCCACCAGGACAAAGGGGTCCCGGCGCAGGGTTTTGTAGCGGATCTTGCTGTACTGGACCTGGGCAGGGGCGTGCATGATCACAAAATCCAGCTCCCCCGTGGCCAGACGTTTTTCCAGCCCCGCCGAGTTGTCCTCGGTCACCAGCACCTCCACAAAGGGGCAGATCTCCTTGAACCGCTTCATGGTCTGGGGCAGGGTCAGGATCCCTAAGTGGTTGGTGATCCCAAGGTGGATGCGCCCTGTTTTTAAATTGTTGATATCACTGATCTCGATCTCAAAATTCTCGTACATCTTTAAGATCTGGGCTGCCATATGGTAGTAGCGTTCCCCGGCATAGGTAAGGCTTAGGCCCGCGGTGGTGCGGTTGAACAGAGGAGTGCCCAGCTGTTCTTCCAGCTTCTGCACTGCCTGGCTTAAGGAGGGCTGAGCCACATACAGTTTTCTGGCAGCTTTGGAGATGCTGTTTTCCTCGGCAATGGTTTTTACGTAAAGCAGTTCGCGGCTGGTCATAAGGAGTTCCTTTCTCTGGTGTGCTCATAGGAAAAGTCAATAAAGGATATTAGGAATATAGTATTTTACTATATTCTAACACAGTGGTATGATAATGACAACAGGAAAGTGAGGTAACAAAAATACATAAATACGGAGGGATTCCACATGGTAAAGTTGTATGACGGCGGAGTGTATCTGGTAAACGGAAAAGAGATCGTGCCGGAGGAAGAGGCGGCAAAGGTGAAGGCTCTCACAGGGAGAGAGGCGGACAGAGAAGAGGCAAGGCAGGGAACCATGGCCTGGCAGATCATCAAGGCGCACAACACATCAGGCGATATGGAGAATTTAAAGCTGAAGTTCGATGCCCTGACCTCCCACGACATCACCTTTGTGGGAATTATCCAGACAGCGAAGGCGTCGGGGATGACCGAATTTCCCATCCCCTATGTTCTGACCAACTGCCACAATTCCCTGTGCGCGGTGGGCGGAACCATCAATGAGGACGACCACATGTTCGGACTGTCGGCCTGCAAGAAGTACGGCGGCATCTTTGTTCCGCCCCACATCGCCGTGATCCACCAGTACATGAGGGAGACCATGGCAGGATGCGGGAAAATGATTCTCGGCTCTGACAGCCACACCCGCTACGGGGCCTTGGGAACCATGGCTGTGGGAGAAGGCGGCGGCGAGCTGGTGAAGCAGCTTTTGAGAGACACCTATGACGTGGCGTTCCCGGGAGTGGTAGGGGTGTACCTGGACGGAAAGGTGAACCCGGGAGTAGGGCCTCAGGATATCGCCATCGCCATTATCGGAAAAGTCTTCCAGTGCGGATATGTGAAAAACAAGGTCATGGAGTTTGTGGGCCCGGGCATCTCAGGGATGACCACGGATTTCAGAAACGGCGTGGACGTCATGACAACAGAGACCACCTGCTGGACATCTATCTGGCGGACCGATGAGGACACAAAGGAATTTTTGACAGCCCATGGAAGAGGGGAGGACTACAGGGAGCTGAACCCGGCAAAAGTGGCCTACTATGACGGCATGGTGTATGTGGATTTGTCCACAGTGAAGCCCATGATCGCTCTGCCCTTCCACCCCAGCAATGCCTACGAGATCGACGAGCTCAACGCCAACTTGGGGGATATCTTGAGAGCCGTGGAAGTGGAGGCAGAGAAACTGTCAGGGGACAAGGCCCATTTAAGCCTCACGGACAAGATTGTGGATGGAAAATTGATGGTGCAGCAGGGAATCATCGCGGGATGCGCGGGAGGAAACTACACCAATGTCATGGAGGCCGCCCACATCTTAAAGGGAAAGAGCTGCGGAAGCGATGTGTTCAACCTGTCGGTGTATCCTTCCTCCCAGCCAGTGTACATGGAACTGGTGAGAAACGGGGCAGTGGCAGACTTGATGGCCGCGGGAGCTGCCTTGAAGACCGCTTTCTGCGGGCCGTGCTTCGGAGCAGGGGATACTCCCTCCAACAATGGGCTGAGTATCCGCCACACCACCAGAAATTTCCCCAACAGGGAAGGCTCCAAGCCGGGAGTGGGGCAGATGTCAGCGGTGGCTCTCATGGATGCCCGCTCCATCGCGGCTACGGCTGCCAACGGCGGAATCCTGACACCGGCCACAGAGGTGGCGGATGGCTACCAGGTGCCGGAGTATCATTTCGATGACACAGTATACAGAAACAGGATTTACCAGGGGTATGGGGCCGGTGACGGCTCGAAGGACCTGGTCTACGGGCCAAATATCAAGGACTGGCCGGAAATGGGCGCTCTCACGGACAATATTCTCCTGAAAGTGTGCTCCAAGATCATGGACGCAGTGACCACCACCGATGAGCTGATCCCGTCGGGCGAGACCTCCTCCTACCGCTCCAACCCATTGGGCCTGGCAGAGTTTGCCCTGTCCAGAAGGGATCCGGAATATGTGGGCCGCGCCAAGGAAGTGGATAAGATCGAGAAGGCCAGGGCAAAAGGGGTCTGCCCCTGTGAGACAGAGCCGGCTCTTAAGGCTGTATTTGACAAGATCCGCGCCATACCGGGAAATGAGGATGTGAAAGCCTCAGAGACTGAGATCGGAAGCATGATTTACGCGGTGAAGCCGGGAGACGGCTCCGCCAGGGAGCAGGCGGCCAGCTGTCAGAGAGTTCTCGGCGGTCTTGCCAACATTGCCAGAGAGTACGCTACCAAGAGATACCGCTCCAATGTGATGAACTGGGGAATGATCCCCTTCCAGATGGCTGAGGACCCACAGGACTTTGAGGTGGGAAGCTACATCTATGTTCCCGGGATCCGCGCTGCCCTTGAGGGAGACTTAAAGAAGATCAAAGCCTATGTGATTGGGGACCAGGTGAAGGAGCTGAACTTATATATCGCTGATATGACGGAGGATGAGAAAAAGATTGTGAAGGCAGGCTGCCTGATCAACTACAACCGGAACAGACATTGACAACCCCCCCTGACGGCCTGCCGGCTGCCGCGAAAGCCCGCATGTGACAATGCTTTGGATGCGCCGGGGTTTTCCCTAAAGTTTTTTGCCCCGGCCTTTTCAAGGAACTCCATTGTATAAAGAAAAGCCGCTTTGCGCATTTCGATGAAAATGCTGCAGAGCGGCTTTTCCCGTTGGATTCCCTCATCAATGAAGCACCGGCATCTCCAGCTCTGTGAGAATCCGGATAAAGCTTTTCATATATTTGGTGAGATATAAGTCTTTTCGGTGACACACGTAAAAACTGCGCTGGTTTTCGATCCCTTTGATGGGGTAGACGCTGCAGTATGGGTGGAGCTCCGGCGACATCTCAATATAGTTGATGGGACAGATGAACACTGCGTCGCAGGCCACGGCCGTCCGCTTGGCCACCTCGATGCTCATAGTCTCAAAAAGGATGCGGGGCTGGATGTCATACATGACAAACAGCCTGTCCTGAGTTGCCCGGACACTGTGGCCGGGTTTGCTGCAGATGAAGGATTCCCCTTTGGCTTCTGTGATAGCGATCTCGGAGCCCGAGGGAATTCTTTTTGCTATGGAAGTGTTTTTGCTGGCAAGGAGCACCAGCTCTTCCCGCTCAATGAGGATGTAATTCAGTTCTTCGTACTTGGGGTAAGCCGTGAGGCAGGCTAAGTCCAGGGCGCCCTCTAAAACCATGGACTCAATGACAGCGGAGCCGGATTCCGTCAAATCCAAGTTTACCATTGGATAGAGCTGGTGAAATTTTGGGAACACGTAGGGCATCACCTGCATGGCCCTCTGGACCGGGATCCCCAGGCGGATGGCCCCGTGGTCCTCCTGGTTGATCTCCTGGATCTCCCTTGCCAGATTCTGGTTAATGGTCATCACCTGCTTGGCCGCCTCCACGTACTTCTGGCCCGCGTAGGTCAGGGTGATGGGGTCTGTGCTCCTGTTGAAGATGGGGGCTCCCAAGTTGTTCTCAGCTAATTTGATCATCTGGCTTAAGGAGGGCTGGGAGACATAGAGCTTTTTGGCCGCGGCTGTGATGCTGCCTTCGCTCAAAACCGTAAGGATGTACTGGGCGTGTTTCAGATTCATAAGATTCCTCCTGTTTTTAAGGTAACGGCACGCTCCGCTTCGCGGATCCTGCCAGGTCGTCGGAAGGCATCCTAAAAACGCTGCGCGTTTGCCTTCCTCCTACCTTGGGATATAAGTTTTTACTTATAGAAATTATAATCCTATTTGTATTTGCCCTATGGATAATTCCATGATACCATAAAATCAGAAAAAGGAATAGTAAATAATATAGCAGGAGGAAATGGTATGGAGATCAAGAAAGCCGCTATGGCGGGAACACTGGAATCCAGCGATGCCCAGGTGACGGTGGAGCCTGGAGACAACGGGATCGACCTCTCCATCGAGAGCAGTGTGATCCATCAGTTTGGGAGACAGATCAAGGCCACGGTGCTGGAGACCTTAAGCCGTCTTGAGGTAACGGACGCAAAGGTGACCGTGGTGGACAAAGGCGCTTTAGATTGTACCCTGAAAGCCAGGGTGGAGTGTGCCGTGTACCGTTCCAATGATATCACCGAAAATCTTCCGTGGGGAGGTGTGATCAGATGAGCCATCCAAACAAAAAACGTCTGAGACGTTCCATGATGTTTCTCAACTGCCAGAAGCCGGGCCTGATCAAGGACCCTTACATCTATAAGCCGGACTCCATCATGCTTGATCTGGAGGATGCGGTGGCGGAGAACCAGAAGGACGCGGCCAGGTACTCCCTCTATCACGCTCTCCAGGAAATCGACTACAGAGGCGTAGAGAGGGTGGTCAGGATCAATGGCCTGGATACTCCCCACTGGAAGGAGGATATCCGGGTGTGCGTGGCCGGAGGGGCGGACACCATCCGCATCGCCAAGACAGAGTCCGCGAAGGACGTACATATTGTGGAGGAGCATGTGCTGGCGGCGGAGAGAGAGTTCGGAAGGCCGGAAGGCTCCACCCTCCTCATGGCGGCTCTGGAGTCCTGCAAGGGCGTGCTTCACGCTCTGGAGGTCTGCGAGTCCTCGGACCGCCTCATCGGAATCGCCTTAAGCGGCGGCGACTACACCAAGGATCTCCAGACCGTGATCACGGGAACCGGGGTGGAACTGCAGGGCGCCAGGCAGCAGATGATCATCGCCGCCAGGGCGGCAGGAGTACAGTGCTGGGACACGGTGTTCACCAACTTAGACGCCATGGACGTGTTTGAGGAAGAAGTGAAGATGATCAAGATGATGGGATTTGACGGGAAATCTCTGGTCAACCCCAGACAGATCGACGTGGTCCACAGGATTTTTACACCCAGCCAGAAGGAGATTATCTTTGCCGAGAAGGTCGTGCGGGAGATCGACGAGAAGAAGGCTATGGGGATCGGAGTGTTCACAGTGGACGGCAAGATGATCGATATCGCGTTCTATGACGGAGCGAAGAGAACCATTGATCTTGCCAAGGCATCAGGCGTATATGAGGGGGATTTGTAAGATGATTAACGCGGTTGGAAGAGAAATTCCGGAAGAGATTCTGAAGATCACCGGCAAAGAGCCGTATCAGGGGGCAAAAGCAAAAGATAATTATGAATTTACCAGAGGCGCGGCCAAGATCCATGCCATGGTGGATCCTGCCAGGAGCAAGGTTGTGGAGAGCATCCGGGGCGCGCTGGAAAAATGCGGCATCAAAGACGGCATGACCATATCTTTCCACCACCATTTCCGGGAAGGGGATTATGTGGTGAACATGGTCATGGAGGAGATCCACAAAATGGGGATCAAGGATCTGTCCATCTGTGCCACCTCCTTAGGAAAAGCCCACGACCCCATTGTTCCCATGATCGAGGACGGCACCGTTACAAGCATCCGCTCCTCAGGTGTCAGGGGAAAGATCGGGGAGGCCATTTCCAGCGGAAAGCTGAAAAACCTGGCAATCATGTGCTCCCACGGGGGACGCGTGCGGGCTGTGGAGTCAGGGGAGGTCCATATCGATATTGCCTTTATCGGCGCTCCCAGCGCGGACGAGTACGGCAACCTAAAGGCCAATGGGGGAAAATCAAACTGCGGCGTTCTTTCCTACGCCATGGCGGATGCCCAGTACGCCGACAAGGTGGTGGCAATCACCGACACCCTGGTTCCCTTCCCCAATGTTCCTGCCAGCATCTCCATGACCAATGTGGACTATGTGGTGGTGGTGGACGAGATCGGCAATCCGGCCAAGATCGCCACAGGGGCGGCAAAGCCGACTACAGACATGAGAAAGCTGCGGATGGCCGACTACTGCACCCAGTTTGTGATCAACACCCCTTATTTTAAAAACGGTTTCTCCTACCAGACAGGAGTGGGGGGAGCTTCCATCGCTTCCACCATCTCCCTTGCCCAGGAGATGGAGAAGAGGGGGATCCGCATGGGATTCGGAGTGGGAGGACTGACCACCCCCATGTGTGACCTTCTTGAGAGGGGGCTGGTGGATGTGCTGGTGGACACTCAGGACTTTGACCTTGGGGCGGTGGAGTCCATCCAGAAGCATCCGGACCGCCACATCGAGATCTCGGCTTCCGAGTACGCCAACCCCTTTAACAAGGGAGCCTACGTAAATAAGCTGGATTTCGTGATCCTGGCAGCCCTGGAGGTGGACATAAACTTTAACTGCAACGTGGTTGTGGGATCCGACGGGGTGATCACCGGGGCCCAGGGAGGCCATCCGGACACGGCGGCCGGGGCCAAGTGCACCATTGTCATCGCCCCTCTTCTCCAGGGAAGGATCCCGGCGGTGTGCACCAATGTCACCACCGTGACCACGCCGGGGGAGACGGTGGATGTGATTATCACCGATTACGGCATTGCCATCAATCCAAAGAGGCAGGATCTGGTGGAGTGCATGAAAAATACCAAGCTTCCCATCCGCACCATCGAGGAGCTGAGAGACATGGCCTACGCCATTGTGGGAGAGCCGGATCCGGTCCAGTTCGGCGACAGGGTCGTGGGAATTATTGAGGGCCGTGACGGAACCATCATGGATGTGGTGAGGGAGATTAAACCTTACGAGTTCAAAGACTGACTTCGGGCAGCAGGATATCAGAAATTATACAGGGGCAGTGAGTGACAGAGGGTCTGCCGGACAGAATAGGGAACTGTCCGGCAGATCAGGAGAAGTCTCTCCCCCATATGAGATGAAGTGCGCTGATGTGCACGCAGGTCAGCGCCCTGACGGGCGGTGATATAATACAATGGAGGTATATTAGTATGTCAGAAATGTTAGTAGGCATCCTTGGGTTTGCCTGTATCGTGGGCATTGTGGTAACACTTTTTAAAAGCAAGACACTGCCCAGCATCGCGTTTATCGCATTTCCTATGATCCTGGCAGCGGTGCTGGTGGTGGGAGGATATTACACCTGGGACAACATAGGCTCCCTGATTAAGGGGGGATTCGGAAGCACAGGCCCCACAGCGGCATTGTTTGTATTCAGCGTCCTCTATTTTGGAATAATGACAGACGCGGGTATGTTTGACGTGATCATAGGGAAACTGATGAAGCTTGTGAAAGACAACGTGGTGGGCGTGTGCGTTATGACCTGCGTCATCGCCCTCATCGGCCATCTGGATGGCGGCGGGGCCTCCACCTTCTGTATCGTGGTGCCTGCCATGCTTCCTGTTTACAAGAAGATGCATATGCGCCCCACCACGCTGCTCACCATCAGCGTTCTGGCTATGGGCGTGCTGAACCTGATGCCATGGGCAGGGCCTACCATGAGGGCGGCCACGGTTCTGGGCATTGAGGCCAGCTCTCTGTGGCAGACCATCCTGCCTATCCAGGTTGTGGGAATCATCATGAGCGTCGGGGTAGCCGTGATCTTTGGAATGATGGAGAAAAAGAGAGGCGCCGGACTGAAGGGAAGACTGGCGGAGCTTGAGGGAGAAGTGGTGCTCAGCGAAAGCGCGTCAGCAGAGACCAGTGATCTGGCCCGCCCCAAACTGTTTCTGTTCAATATCCTTTTGACCCTGAGCGTTATTGCCCTGCTGATCAAAGATATCTTTCCAAGCTATGTGCCGTTTATGATTGGAGTGGCGGTGGCCATCCTGGTAAATTACCCGGGAGCCAAGATGCAGAAAAAGATCATCAACAGTCACGCCGGCCCGGCCCTGATGATGTGCAGCACTCTGATGGGAGCCGCGGTTCTCATGGGCGTGCTGGTAAAGGAAGTGGAGGGAGTAACCAGCGTCATCACCTGCATGTCCAGCCTGATCAGCAGCTTCCTTCCGGCAGTTTTGGGACGTCATCTGCCTATTGTGATCGGAATCTTAAGCGTGCCTCTGGCTCTGGCATTTGACACGGACAGCTATTTCTACGGAATGCTTCCGGTTATGATCGGTATTGGCGAGGGCTTCGGAATCGCCGCCGGCCCCATCGCCATCGCCATGGTGGTATGCCGCAACTGCGCTACTTTTATCAGCCCCATGGTGCCGGCAACCCTTCTGGGCGTGGGACTTGCGGATGTGGATATCAAGGACCATATCAAGAACTCGTTTTTGTGGGTGTGGGGCTTCAGTTTTATCTGCATGATCGTGGGCGCGGTTCTGGGGATCATACCGCTGTAAATAATATAAGCCAATTTCTGCCTAAAGAATATAGATGTACCAAAGAAAAAGCCCTCCGGCTCGCTGAAACCGGAGGGCTTTTTCTTTTTGCGTCCAAGTCCCGCAAAAAGCCTACAGCAGGAAAATCCCGTGCTCCCGGCAGGCCTTTCGCATCTCCTGAGGCCAGATGCTGGCCTGAACTTCACCGATGTGGGCCCGGTCCAGGAGAAGCATGCACAGCCTGGACTGGCCGATGCCGCCGCCGATGGTGCAGGGAAGCTGGCCGTTTAAGAGCATCTGGTGGTAGGGGAGGCTCCTCCTCTCCTGGCAGCCGGCTTTCTCAAGCTGCTCCCCTAAGGATGTCTCATCCACCCGGATGCCCATGCTGGAGATCTCCAGTGCGCAGCCCAAGGTCTCAAACCAGAACAGGATATCCCCGTTTAGCTGCCAGTCGTCATAGTCCGGTGCCCTGCCGTCGTGGGGCTGGCCGCTTTTCAGCTTGTCGCCGATCTTCATCAGGAAGACGCAGCCGTGTTCCCTGGTGATGAGGTTCTCCCTCTCCTTCGGGGTTTTGTCCGGGTACATGTCCTCCAGACTCTGGGAGTCTATGAAGAAGATGTCGTCGGGAAGTTTCTTCACCGCTTGGGGATATTTGTACCAGACCTCGTGCTCCATGTGCTTGATAATCTTGAAAATGTTCCGCACCGTGTCCTTTAAGGTGTCAAGGGTCCTCTCCTGGCGCGTGATCACCTTCTCCCAGTCCCACTGGTCCACGTAGCAGGAGTGGAGGTTGTCGGGAATCTCATCCCGGCGGATGGCGTTCATGTTGGTGTAGAGGCCTTCCCCCGGCTTGAAGCCGTACTCATGGAGGGCCATGCGCTTCCACTTGGCCAGGGAGTGGACCACCTCGATGGTCTCTGAGGGCAGGGCCGCCATGTCAAATGCCACGGGCCGCTCCACGCCGTTTAGGTCGTCGTTGAGTCCGCTGCTTTTTTCCACAAAGAGAGGGGCGGAGATCCTCTCTAAGTTCATCTCTTTTCCAAATTCTTTCTGGAAAGTGTCCCGTATGTACTTGATGGCCTCCTGGGTCTGACGGACAGTCAGGCGGGGGTCATAGCCTTCCGGCAAGATCAGGTTCATGTAAGTTTCCTCCCGTTTCAAGGTAACTTTATTATATCGCTGCCAGGCGGTGAAATCAACGCCTGATTGAGGGAAAAGCGGAAAAAGAAAACAGGGAATTTTCAGAAAACTATATAAAAATCCTGGGATCTATGGTAAAATATGGGTAGAATGAAGTGCTAAGCGGCGCGTGCCGATCCATAAAAAGGAGGGTCATCATGGCAAAGGATAAGTACAATATCACCATCAACAGGCTTTACGGCAGCGGAGGCCGGATCATGGGGAAGAAACTGTCCCAGGAGCTTGGAATTCCGTTTTACGATGAGGAGATCTTAAAGATGGCGTCAGAGGAGAGCGCCATCGGAGAGCAGTATTTCCGCCTCAATGACGAGAAGGCGGGGAACAACCTGTTCTTCCGGGCCGTGGGCGGCCTGCGGACCAGCTTGGAGGAGCCGTCCATAGACGACGATTTAACCTCCCCGGAGAACTTATTCCGCTTCCAGGCCAGGATGATCCGCCGGGTGGCTGCGGAGCAGTCCTGTATCATCATGGGGCGCTGCGCGGATTTTGTGCTGAGCGCCGCGGGGACGGAGAATCTGGTGCGCCTGTTTGTGTACGCGGACAGCACCACCTGTATCCGCCGGGTCATGGAGGTGGATGGAGTGGACACCAAAGAAGCCCTGCGCCGGGTCAACCGCATCAGCAAGCAGAGGAGAGATTATTACAAATATTATACAGGCAGGGAGTGGGAGGGGATGGACAATTATGATCTCCCCATCAACACCACCAGCATAGAGCTGGAACCGGCGGTCCGGCTGGTGAAGGAGTATATGAAGCTGCGGAACATAAATCTGTAGGACTTTACACCTTTCAGGCTTTTGATAGGGTGATGCAAGCCATTTTGAAAAAGGGGTGAACGATGATAAGAGAAGAGTTGATAAGCATAACCATTGATATTTATACCAATCTTCAGCGTATCAAAAAAGCATCTACTGAAAAGAACTTGGAGCTTGAGTACCAGATCAAAGTAGTTACAGCAAAATTGTCATCTTTAGGAGTGTCTGTTGAGGATATAACACTGTAAATTGCAGGCCGTCAGAGGATTTTCTGACGGCCTTTATCATTTCAGGTTACCGCCCGCAAGGACGCTGGCCTGCGTGGGCATCGGCACACTTCCTATTATGTAATAAAATTTTAATATTTTTTCGACAGCAATCTGTCGTATTCGATGGAAAGTTATGATATAATCGGAGAGATTCATTTACCATTATGATACGGCAGGAGAGTACCTATGTTTGATAAAGAGGATTACACAAAGATATTGGACAGGGCCAGGAGGAAGCGGAATAACAAGGATTATATCCGCTATCTTCTCATAGCGGCCATAGTGGCCCTGGTCATCGGGTTTCTGCTTCTCATCGGAAGCCTGATAAAGGGGAGGACTTCCGGCAGTGACGGGCCTGGTCAGGAGGCGGTGCAGTCGGTGGAGGAGTCCACCGCGGAGGAGACCACGGTGGATGAGGAGGCCCTGCGCCAGTCAGAGGAGGCACGGCTTGAGCAGGAGCGGCAGGAGAAGGAGGCCGCTGACCGTCAGGCGGTGGTGGACTCCTACGAGAACCTTGGCATAGTGCAGGTGTCCGGGTATCTCCGTGTCCGCAAAAGCCCGGACCCCAGAGGGGATATTATCGGGAAGATGCTGGAGAACAGCGTGTGCGACATCTTGGGTCAGGAGGGGGACTGGTATCACATCCGCTCCGGCCAGGTGGAGGGGTATATCTCCAGCCAGTATGTGATCACGGGGGATGAGGCCCGGGCTCTGGCTTTAGAGCAGGTGAAGCTCAGGGCCGTGGTGACGGGAATCACATCAGAAGAAACAGTTCGCATTCGACAGACCCCGGAGATAAACCCAGAGAACATCGTGGCCCAGGCCCTTTTGGATGAGCGCTACGAGGTGGTGGATCAGCAGGAAGGCTGGGTTCAGACCACAAGCGGCTATATTTCCTCTGACTACGTGGAGGTTCGGTACGCCCTCAACGAGGCCAGGAAGATGGACGTGAAGGCTATGGCCATTAACCAGTACAGCAATCTCCTGATCTCCAAGGTGACTAGCTATCTTAATATCCGCAGCAGTCCAAAAGACGAGGGCAATGCCAATGTGATCGGAAAGCTTCCCAGCAAGGCGGCGGCAGAGATCTTAGGAACTGAGGACGGGTGGTACAAGATCCACTCCGGCAATATAACCGGCTATGTGACCACGGACAGCCAGTTTACCGCCACGGGGGATGAGGCCCGGGCTTTGGCTATGGAGTCGGCCTCCCTCATGGCTATCGTCAAGATAGACAAGCTGAATGTTCGCACCTCACCTGTTATTAAAGACGATAACATTTGGACTCAGATCTCTAAGGAGGAACGGTACTTGGTGGTACCTGGTAGCGAGACGGACGGCTGGATCCAGATTGAGTTAGACGCGGGAGATGAGGATGGGCTCAGCGACGGGGCCTATATCTCCACAGAAGAGAAATATGTGGATGTGCGGTACGCCTTAACGGAGGCTATCAAGTTCTCACCCCTTGAGGAGCAGGCCAACCAGCAGGCTTCCAGGCGGAACCAGATTGTAAACTTTGCCCTCCAGTATGTAGGAAACCCCTATGTGTGGGGCGGAACCAGCCTGACCAGAGGCGCTGACTGTTCCGGGTTTGTCCAGTCCGTGATGCGCAATTTCGGCATCAGCCTTCCCAGGACCTCCAGGGAACAGGCAAAGGTAGGGCGGGCCATCAACTCCAGCGAGATGAGGCCCGGAGACCTGATTTTCTACGCCAACAGCAGCGGAACTATCAACCATGTGGCCATGTACATCGGCAACGGCCAGATTGTCCACGCGGCCAGCAGGCGGAGCGGGATCCGGATCTCCACCTGGAATTACCGGAGTCCGGCCAGGATAAGAAATGTGATCGACTGATAAGAGACGCCCCATGGCGGAAGGGTACTTGAAAGGACCCGGCTGTCATGGGGCGTTTCCCTGAGGCGGATGGGCCAGAGCGGTCAGAGCCGCAGGGGAGGCCAGAAGGGACAGGGAGACTGAAATGGCCAGAGCGGCAGAGGAGGCCAGAATGGCCAGGGAGGCTGAAACGGCCAGAGCGGCAGAGGAGGCCAGGAGGGCTGGAACGGCCAGAACAGCCAGGGCGGGCCGGACGGACGTCACCGGTCTTTCAGGAGCCAGGACACATAGGTCTCCAGTTTCCTGGAATCTTCAAAGAGCTGGGGGCAGTATTGGACATACTGGGCTGGGTCCTCATATTCTTTCTGAAAAAAAGGACTCCACAGGCCTGGGGGCTGGGGGATAAAAAGGGAGGTCTGCCTGGCATAACAGGTTTTGGCGGTGGCCCTTTTGCGGGCGGATCTCTCCACATACTCTCCCACGCTTTTATGTACAGCCATGTCCTCATAGATCAGGTAATAATAGTCTTTGTAGTCAGGATAAAAATGCTTCAGCGTTCCCTCCAGGACAGGGATGGAGGCATGGAGCACAGGGCCCCGGATTTCAAAGGAGGCCCTGGAGGTGTGCCAGCCAATGTCCGCGGGAACACATAAAGGGCTTTTGAGGGCAAGCTCAAGGAACCGGGGCAGGAGCCTCTGGCTGTCCAGGGAGAAATCCCCCTCCAGAAAATCCGGATAGATCAGGATGGGGAGGATGAGAGGCATCCCCTCTAAATCCTCCCGGTTGTGGAGCATAAGCAGGTTATAGAGGGAGCCGTCGCGGGTGGTCAGATAGTCCTTGTAGACCTGGATCAGTTCTCCGCCTGAATACTGGTCCCGGCGGGAGATCCCGAGAAAGGCTTCCACAGATTTCTGCTTTAAGCTGTCTAACCCCAGGATCTTTCGGTAAGGCTGGATTCTCTTGTAGATGTCCACGCTGGAGAGGGACGAGAGATCCCAGGAAAGATCCCAGGCCTGGCAGCGCTTCTGCAAAAAGGGGATGTCAAACCGGTCCCCGTTAAAGTGAACAAGCACGGAAAAATTTTTTGTAAACCGGATAAAAGTCTTAAGGATCTGCCCCTCAGACTCAGGGGTGTCGGCAAACCACTGGGCGAGGCGCCAGGAACCATCCTGGAAGAAGACGCAGCCGATTAAGTACAGCCGGGAGTAATCACCGGAAAAGCCGGTGGTCTCAATATCGAAAAAAAGCAGCTTTTCTACAGGTCCCAGCCGCTTTAAAGGGTAGGTGTCCAAAAAGGCGAAATCGTGTTTTTCTGTTATCATGAGCATTCCTCCAATGAGCTTATTATAAATGGAATCATGGGAAGACGTCAAGGAGATATAGAATGCCTGTTCGGTTCGTCTTGCAAAGAAATTAGGTGTATGTTATGATGGTATAGACAGATTGAAAAGAAAGAGGGAACTGCTGTGATATCTTATATCAGAGGGGCATTGGCAGAGATTGATGAGGACATGATCGTGGTGGAAGCGGGGGCCGTGGGGTACAATATCCGGGTGCCCCTGTCCGTGGTGGAAGGGCTTCCGGGGATCGGAAAAGAGGTACAGATCTATACATACCTGCAGGTGAGAGAGGATGCCATGAGTCTTTTTGGATTTCTGACCCGCCAGGATTTAAAG
>CAMTAF010000032.1 GCA_947066955.1 uncultured Hungatella sp. | reverse complement strand
ATCTCCAGAATCGTCACCACAGGCGCCTGAAGAGTGATATTGAAAAATCCGGCCACCTTTCTTACTGGCATATAATAGGAAATGTTGCAGTCGCTCATCCTGGCCAGAGTACAGCTGGGCGTGTTGGTGATGGAGATGAGCCTGCATCCTTTTAATTTCAGATCATTTGCCATGTTAAGCACCTGCTCCGTCTCCCCTGACACCGACAGGGCCACCACTACGGTCTCTTTTCCATGCTCACCGAACACAGGGGTGAAGGGGTCGTCGATACACAGTGAGAGCCATCCCATATTAGAAAAATACCGGGAACCGTATTTGGCCAGCATCCCCGAAGTCCCCACCCCGATAAAAATGATGCTGCCGGACCGTCCCAGCATATCCGCCGCCCGGTCAATGGTCTCCATATATTCTCTTGTCTGAAACCGTTTCAGATAGTCCACCAGCGTGCTGATATCCATGTCCGTTTCCGGCTCCGTCTGTTTGTTCAAATACAGCCTGAACTGAACCTTAAACTCGGAAAAACCGGCGCAGCCCATCTTTTTGCAGAACCGCAGCACAGTGGTTGTGGACACATGGGCCTCATCCGCCAGCTCCCGTATCTTCATGTAGCCCGCCTTTTCCTTGTTTTTCAGTATGTACTGATATACATTCATCTCCAATTCGTTAAGACTCATGATCTCTTCATAGGTAAACATGGCGGATTCTCCTTCCCTGTGATGTGTGGTAATAAAACTCTAGCACACATCACCTGGCCTGTAAAGAAAAACCGCCTTTTAATCTCCCCCAAACTCTTTCACGATCAAAAGCCCCACCGGCCCCAGGATGAATCCCAGAAGCCCGAACAGCTGAAGTCCCACGTACACAGAGGCGAGAGTCTCCAGAGGAGTCAGCCCTACCTGGTTTCCCATGAGCTTGGCCTCCAGGATTTCCCGCAAAAAGTAGCAGGCCAGATAGATTCCAAAGACCAGAAGCCCTCTGCCCCACCGGCCGCCTAAGAAACAAAATATGGTCCAGGGGATGAGGACCGTGCCTGTGCCGAACACCGGAAGGGCATCCAAAAGGCCGATCCCCACCCCTGCCAGGATATAGTAGGGATTTCCCAGAAGAAAAAATCCCGCCATGCATATCACTGTGGTCAGCACCATGATGGCTCCCTGGGTCCTCACGTAGGCATTGCCCGCCCTCCGCAGCAGCCGGATAATCCTGTCAAATTCCAGGCAGAAGACAGAACGGGCCATTTTCTCCTTCCACTGGTCCATCTCCTGGATAAACAGCATAACGCCTATGACATACAGCACCATGATGACACAGAAATGAACGCAGTATCTGGCAGCGGTGACGGAATTGCCCATGAGATAGGGCATGGCCCCCTGCTTCAGGGCCCCTCCCAGGCTGCGGATCATATCCCGGACTATGCAGACCATGGTGTCCGGCTTTAAGGATAAAGTTCCCTCTACCTGGCGGCAGATGCCGGTGAGATAATAATCCAGCCTCTCGATCCACCAGGGAAACCGGTTGGCCAGCATGGACAATTCCTGGAACATTTTTTTGCCGCCAAAATACAGCAGGCAGGCCACAGCCCCCGCTATGACCCCCAGTTCCAGAACTCCCGCAGCGCCGGCGGACACTCCAAAGGCTCTTCCCCTCACGGTCACCTTAAGCTTTGAGGCTATGGCGCCGGCTGAGGGCTTCAGCGCCAGCGCTGTCAGCCAGGCAAATAAAAAGGGGAGCACCAGGGGCAGCAGAAAGCGGAAGCCTCCGTACACTGCCCCTGCCGCGCAGGCGATCCTTATGCACTTTCTCACCTTTTCCCTGTCCCTCATCCCATGTCACCTGTATCTGTCTTTCTCTCACAATCGTTCCGGGCTTATTGTGAGCCATTCCTTTTAAATCTATTCCGCCTTCCAGATAATGGTCTTCTTCCCCTTCGTTCACTGCTTTAAACTTCTACATTATTAAATCAATCCAATCTTGATATTTACCGCCTGTTGTGCTATATTTAACAAAACAGAAAATGCACACAATAATGGAGGAAATCGAGGAAATTATGGTAGAGAAGTGGGACATCACCATCCCGGAGTTGACAGGCAGCCAAACCCGCCGGGCTTACCTTTATCTTCCGGACTATTATGACGATACCCCGGATGAACGTTACCCTGTTCTTTATATGTTTGACGGACACAATGTATTTTTTGATTCCGATGCCACTTACGGTAAGAGCTGGGGCATGAAGGAATTCATGGAGACAAGCCGGCTTCCCCTGATCATCGCTGCCGTGGAGTGCAACCACAGCCCGGATCATGGAAGGCTGAAAGAATACTCACCTTACACTTTTCGCGACACCCGGTTCGGACAGATCCCGGGCTGGGGCCGGATCACCATGGAATGGATGGTCCACAAATTTAAACCTGAGATCGACGGCAGCGTCCGCACTCTTCCCGACAGGGAGCACACTTTCATCGCGGGCAGCTCCATGGGAGGGCTTATGAGCCTCTACGCGCTCATGGAGTACAACCGGTATTTCTCTAAGGCTGCTGCCCTGTCCCCGTCTCTGTGGGTGGACCCGGACCGGCTCTCCTATCTCATACGCCACGCAAAGCTCCATCCGGACACTACCCTTTACATGGATTACGGCTCCAAAGAGCTTTACAATCATACCAACATGCTGCGCAGCCTTGGAAAAATCACCGCCCTCCTGATGGAGAGACAGGTCTACTTAAACTGCCGGATCGTCCCGGGGGGCAGCCACTGCGAGGCCAGCTGGGAGCGCCAGATCCCGTTCTTTATGGAAACATTTCTATACGAAAGCGGCGACGGCAAGGAGATATAGGAGGAAGGAAGGAAGGAGATCATAACATGGAAGTACAATATTTTAAGGATTACAGCCCGGTTCTGGACCGGGACATGGAATGCAAGGTTTACGGCCACAGAGGACGCCCGGTTCTGTTTATCCCCTGCCAGGACGGAAGATTCTTTGATTTCGAGAACTTCCACATGACCGATGTGTGGTCCCCGTGGATCGAGTCCGGCCAGATCATGGTGTTTGCCATCGATACTTTGGATAAGGAGACCTGGTCCAATAAAAGCGGCAATCCGGGCTGGCGCATCTGGCGCCATGAACAGTGGATGCGCTACATCACCGACGAGATGGTCCCGTTTATCCGGGCCATGACAAAAGAACGCAATGGATGGGATGGAGACCCTGGGATCATCCCCTTCGGGTGCAGCCTGGGCGCCACCCACGCCGCCACCCTGTTTTTCCGCCGTCCGGACTTATTTGACGGCCTGCTGGCCCTCAGCGGGATCTACACCGCCGACTATGGCTTTGACGGTTTTATGAACGAGCTGGTGTACGAGAACTCTCCGGTGCACTTTCTTCCCAACATGCCCCTGGACCATCCGTACATTGAGCTGTACAACAGGAGCAAAGCCATTATCTGCGTAGGGCAGGGTCCCTGGGAGATCCCGGATTCCACCAGACAGCTCCACTCCATCCTTCAGCGCAAGGGCATCAACCTGTGGGTGGACTACTGGGGATATGACTGCGCCCATGACTGGTCCTGGTGGTATAAGCAGGTGACCTATTTTGTTCCGTATCTTCTGGGGTAGGCGGTTTTTCCGTCTCTGGGGGCCCAAGATCGTCTTCCGGCTCAGAACGCCGGATGAACCGACGTTCTGAAAAAACAGCCGCTGCCGGATCTCCGGTATATAATGTCACCACCCGCAAGGGTGCTGACCTGCGTGCGCATCAGCGCATTTCCTATGAACAGTAAATACATCACAAAGGAAGGAAAAGAGTTATGAAAAATGTTGTTTTTATCTCACCCAATTTTCCCACCAACTATTGGCAGTTCTGCCGCGAGTTAAAGAACAACGGCATGAATGTGCTGGGTATCGGCGACCAGCCCTATGACCAGCTGACCAGTGAGCTGAAGGACAGTTTAAACGAGTACTACAAGGTCAGCAGCCTGGAAAATGAGGATGAAGTGTACCGGGCCGTGGCTTTCCTCATCTTCAAGCATGGCCGCATCGACTGGCTGGAGTCCAACAACGAATACTGGCTGGAGAAGGATGCCAAGCTGAGGACGGATTTCCACATCACCAGCGGCTTCCAGACAGAGGACATGCCCCGCATCAAGTTCAAATCCCGCATGAAGGAATACTACATAAAAGCGGGGATCCCGGTTGCCCGCCACCACATGGTGGATGACCTGGAGGGCTGTCTGGCATTTATCAAGCAGGTGCGCTATCCTGTCATCACCAAGCCGGACAATGGGGTGGGAGCTTCCCACACCTACAAGATCTCCAACAAGAAGGAGCTGCAGACCTTCTTAGCCCAGAAGGACCCTGCTGTCTCTTACATCATGGAGGAGTTTGTGGATGCCGAGGTCAACTCCTATGACGCCATCATCGACGCCAACGGGGAACCTGTCTTTGAGACCGGCAACGTGACTCCCAACTCCATCATGGACATTGTAAACAATATGGACAATTCCATCTACTACATTGTGAAGGATCTGGCCGACGACACCAGGGCGGCCGGACGGGCCACGGTCAAGAGCTTCGGCGTAAAGAGCCGCTTTGTCCACTTTGAGTTTTTCCGCCTTCTCAAGGACCACAAGGGGCTGGGGAAAAAGGGCCAGATCATTGCCCTGGAGGTAAATATGCGGCCCTGCGGAGGATTCTCCCCTGACATGATGAATTTCGCCAACAGCACCAATGTGTACAAGATCTGGGCGGACATGATCGCCTTCGGCCGCTCCACCGTGCCTGTGGGCAAGCATGCTTTCTGCGCTTTCGCGGGCCTCAGGGATGGAAAGAACTTTGTCATGAGCCATGAGGACATCATGGAGAAATACGGCGCCAACATGAAGATGGTGGAGAGGATCCCCGACGCCCTGTCAGGGGCTATGGGCAACCAGATGTACGTGGCTGTGTTTGACACCAAGGAGGAGATGGACTCCTTCTACACCCATGTGCTGGAGTGCAGGGACGCTGAGCCTTCCAAGTAGATCCGTTCACATTTTATTCAAAAATCATTCAAAAACCTTTTACAGTTTTATCATGATTTCTTCATGATTCCTGCGTATACTATAACCATCAACAGAAAACAAGTTGATGCAAAGTACAAAGTGCCAAAGTGCTTATAAGATTTTTTTCATAATACTCGAGCTGGTAATATAATTTATCAGCTCTCCTCCCTTTTATCCCTTTATAACACAAAAGGCCGATGCTGCTCCCCATAGCCAGCATCGGCTTTTTGTGTGCCCGGAGGCGGAATTTTTGTGGCAATTCTACCGGACAATGATATACACCGTGTAAAGCCCATACAGCAGGAGCATCAAAAGCCCCTCTCCCCGGCTGATGCTCCCTTTGGTCTTTGCCAGATACCAGACCAGGCAGCTGGAGACAATGAGAAACAGGGCGTCAAAGATGGACAGCACGTCCACTTTCATGGGACTTACGGTGCAGGAGAGGGCCAGCACCATGAGGATATTGAAGAGGTTTGAGCCGATCACATTGCCCAGGGCCAGGCTGTTCTCTCCCTTTTTCGACGCCACCACAGATGTCACCAGCTCCGGCAGGGAAGTGCCGAAGGCCACCACCGTAAGGCCGATGAGGGTCTGGCTTAAACCGAAGGAGGCGGCGATGAGGCTCGCATTGTCCACTACCAGATCCCCACCCCAGACAATGGCCCCCAGGCCCCCCGCGATAAAGATCACGCTCTTTAAGGGGCTCTGAGGCTTTAAGGCCTGCTCCTCCAGGGAGGCGGAGCCCCCGGCGGCTCTGCTCGCAAGGGTATTCCGTATCATCTGGAACAGGAAATATCCGAAGACAGCCAAAAGAACGCAGCCATCCACACGGCTTAAGGCCCTGTCCCCGATGAACAGGGCGAGCATGACAACCGTGGTGATGATGCCGAAAAGGTAATCGCCGTAGAGGACCTTCTTATCCACCGCCACAGGAGCCACCACGCTGCAGGCCCCGATCACCACCAAAAGGTTAAAAATGTTGGAACCGATCACATTTCCCACGGCAATGTCGTTGCTGTCTGCCAGGGAGGCAGATAAACTCACAGCCAGCTCCGGCGCGCTGGTTCCGAAGGCCACGATGGTCAGCCCTATGATGATGGTGGGAATCCTCAGCAGCCTGGCCACAGAGGAGCTGCCCTCCACAAAAAAATCCGCGCCCTTGATCAGCAACGCAAAGCCTGCTATCAGCCATATATATTCCATTTCTTTTCCTCCTACCTTTAAGGTAACGGCACGCGTCGCGTTGCGCCACCTGCCAGTACGTCGGAAGGCATGCTGAAAACGCTGCGCGTTTGCCTTCCTCTTGCTTTTAAGGTAACGGCACGCGTCGCGTTGCGCCGCCTGCCAGTACGTCGGAAGGCATGCTGAAAACGCTGCGCGTTTGCCTTCCTCCTGCTTTTGGTATCGGCACGCGCCCCAAAACGGCGCCTGCCAGGATGCCTGGTCGCTGATAGCAGTATATTGCATGGATGTCCCTTTTGTCAAGGACTGGAAAACCAATCACCGAGGCGACCTTCCACGGAGAGGGCAGGCCTGATGTCCCGGCCTTTTCCTGTCCGGATAAGAAATTCTCCTGTACAGGATAAGGAGGGCGAGGATATTGGGAAATGCCATAAGCCCGTTCCAGATGTCGGACAGCTCCCACACTGCCCTTAGGCTGCTGACACATCCCAGGAACACCGCATACCCGAAGAGAATCAGGTAGATATCCTCTGCCCTGGCGCAGGCCTTCCCGGAGATTCCGGTCTTTCTCTTTATCCACTCTAAAAGGCATCCCAGGGTCTGCTTTCCCAGATAATACCAGGCAATCATGGTGGCAAAGGCGAAGACCACCATGGAGACCGATACCAGGTACTGCCCCGCTTCCCCTAAAGCTGCCTCAAAACACCAGGCTGTCAGCACGGCTCCGTCGTAGGGGCTCTCTGCCAGCCCCCGGCTTCCCCCTGTGACGCAGAGGATCACCAGGGCCGTCATGGTGCAGATCACCATGGTGTCCAGGAACACCTCAAACATGGCCCACATGCCCTGCTCCTCAGGGGTGGTGTCTTCCGTAGCCCCGTGAAGGCCCGCAAGGCTTCCAAGTCCCGCCTCGTTGGAGAACACGCCTCTGGCAATGCCGTACCGGAAGCTTCTGCTTATCCCGTACCCGCCGATTCCCCCCAGGGCCGACTGGGGGAGCAGGGCGCACTGAAAGATCTCACGGAAGGCTGCCGGCACTTCGCTCCGGCATTTTACCAGCACTGCGACGGAAAACAGAAGGTAGATCCCCGCGGAGAGAGGAACCAGGCTCTGGGCCACACCGGTTACCCGCCGGGTACCGCCCCAGGCCACAAAGACCACAGGCCCGGTTATGACGGCAGCGCAGAGGACCGGGGGAAGGCCTGTGAGATAATGGATGGTCTGGGCGGCGGAGTTGGACTGTACCATGCTGCCCATCCCCAGAGAAGCCAGCAGGCACAGGGTCCCGTAGGCCAGGCTCAGCGCCGGGCTTTTCAGCCCTCTCTCCAGATAGACCATGGGACCGCAGATCCATCTCCCTGACGGATCCCGGTAGCGGTACAGGATCCCCAGGCTGGTCTCCCCGTAGGCGGTCATCATCCCCAGGGCCGCGGACACCCACATCCAGAAAATTGCCCCGGGTCCCCCCGCAGTCAGGGCCGAGGCCACCCCCACAATATTGCCTGTGCCGATGGTGGCAGCCAGCGCCGTGCAGGCAGATTGGAATTTGTTCACGGAATTCTCTTTTATGGAGCCCCGGGAATCCGTCACAGCCCCGGTTTCCTTCCGGTCCCTGTCATTTGTCCCGGAAAATAAACTTCCCGCCGTGCTCTTCCACCACAGGCCGATTCCCCTGAACTGGAAGGCCCGGGACCGGAAGGTGAAGAACAGGCCGGCAAATAAAAGAAGCCCTAACAGCGCCGGCCCCCATACAAGACTGTGGATCCAATGAATCATCTGAACCTCTGGATGTCTTTTTTTACCTTGTATTCCCGGTGAGTCTAAACTATTCCAAAAAACAAAAAAACATGGTATAATAGGAAGTGCGCTGATGCGCACGCAGGTCAGCACCCTGGCGGGTGGTGACATAATATACTTAAGAAAAATACGTATTCTTTCAGGAGGTGCCATATGCCTGGCTTTACCACCCACTACATTCTGGGAATGAAGGCCTACAATGATCTTCCTTCCAATCCGCTGAAACACATCATCTCAAAATACCGCTGGCTCTACCAGCTGGGCCTCCAGGGGCCTGACATGTTTTTTTACAATATCCCTATTCTCCGCCACAGAGATTACCGCAATGTAGGCTCCTACATGCATGAGCACCATGTGAGCCTGTTTTTCCAGGTGTACTTAAAAGAACTGACCCAGATTCCATCCAAGCAGCAAAGAGAACAGGCTATGGCCTATTTCTGCGGATATGTATGCCACTATATCGGGGACTATATCTGCCACCCCTATGTCTATGGCCGCATCCAGTACAACATCGACAACCCAAGCGCCCAGCACCACGGCCTTCACGCGGAGGTGGAAAATGACATTGATGCCCTGCTCTTGAGAAAATACAAGAAGAAGAAGCCTTCGGAATTCAATCAGGCAGCCACCATCTGCTTAAACGGCCAGGAGATCCAGTTCCTCTCCAGGCTTCTCTCCGACTGCATCAACCAGGCTTACTATCCCATCTCCTACAAAAACAATTTCCAGGTGTCCCCCAGGATGGTTCACCGCTCTGTGCTGGCGATCCGGTTCGGCTGCCGCACCCTGGCGGACCCTTCTGGGAAAAAACGGGACAGCATCCAGTTTTTTGAAAACCTGTTCCTCTCAAGCCCTGTGGCCTCCCGAAAGCTGGTCACAGATCAGGTGGCGAATCCCAGGTGGAGCCTGAATCTGGACCACGAGATCTGGTGCAACCCCTGGGACAAGAAGCTCGCCTCCACCCAGTCATTTCCTGAATTGTTCCGCCAATGCCTGGCCAAATGCCGCACAGTCTACTACCTGACAAACAAAGCCATCACCCAGGGGATGCCTGTGACAGAAGAAAGTTTTGCTCCCCTTATCCACGAGCTGGGCAATTATTCCTACCACAGCGGCCTGGAGGTGGACTGAGAACAAGAGGGGTCCTGTGCAATCGAGTAGGGGAGGTCTTTCCCCTACTCGCCGCGCGGCCCGTGCGCCGCTTTAGCGGCAAACTTCCACTGCACGGGCCTGCGCATAAAAAGAAGGCCTGGCTGCCGCGGTCTGTTAACCGCGGCAGCCAGGCCCTGCTCTTTTGTGTGGTTCCGCCGCCGGGCCGCCCTGCCTACGCCTCAGCCTGTACCGGGCGGTACTCTCCTGCCGGTATGGTATCCTCCAGGATCCAGGTTCCCTCATCGTCCTTGGTGTCATCAGGCGCAACCATGACATAGATCTCATACTCGCTGACGAATCCGCCGTAGGAGTCATCCCCCGACATGCTGTAATTGCTGTTCTGCTCCGCGATCAGGTCGTTGAAGCCCTTGATCACCGTGGTGGCAAACTCCGCGGCCTCCTCACCGGAGATGGTGGTATTCAGAAGCAGGAAAAACTTGATCTGCCCGTCCTCCGGGTACACTCCCGCGTTGACTGTCTCCACAAAAGGATACACGTCCGTGTCCGCGTAAACCTCGTCAAAATCTTCCCACAGCTGTTCCCATACAATCCCTCCCACAGGGGCGGGCATGTCCCCGTACTGCTCATCGCTGTTCTGGGGCACAATGTTGCTCTTTGTACAGCCGCTTAATAAGCAAATGCATACAAGCAATAAAATCCACCGTTTCATCATATTCCTCCTCATATTCCTTCTCTCAATGTTTCTCTCACTTGGTGATAACTCAAGTATTATATAGGAAAATCCTTTATTTTTGTAGGGGTTTTCATAAAAAGTCATAAAATCTTCATATTTTCCTCTTGCCTTTTCCTAGCTTCGGTGGTATTATGTTCATTACATTCAATATTTATTATTTTTTGAACATCATGGAGGAATTATCATGAAAAAAACATCGAAAAGCCCACATAATCCACTGGCCGGACAACTGGACTGGATCACCACCGTGATTCCCTTTGCCGCTATCCTGGCGCTGTGCGCTGTATTTTTTGTCAATCCGGAAGGTTCTGGAAATGTGGTGGCCTCCATCCGGTATTTTCTGGGAGATGAGCTGGGAAGCTGCTATCTTCTTATGGGGCTTGGGATCTTTCTGTGCTCCCTGTATATGGCATTTTCCAAATACGGCTCCATCCGCCTTGGGGAAGGGGAAAAGCCCCGGTACTCCTCCTTCCAGTGGGGTTCCATGATGTTCACCGCAGGTCTGGCGGCGGATATTTTGTTCTATTCTCTATGTGAATGGATCCTGTACGCGGGGGAGCCCCGGATCACCCAGATGGGCGAAATGCAGGACTGGGCTTCCACCTACCCTCTGTTCCACTGGGGCCCCATCCCCTGGAGTTTTTACGTAACCCTGGCTGTGGCTTTCGGCTTTATGCTCCATGTGCGCAGGAGGAACAAGCAGAAATACTCAGAGGCCTGCCGTCCTCTTCTGGGAAACCGGGTGGACGGATTCTGGGGAAAACTCATAGACCTGATTGCTGTCTTTGCCCTGCTGGCAGGCACGGCCACCACCTTCTCCCTGGCTACCCCCCTCCTCTCTGCCGCCATCAGCCAGGTCCTGGGCCTGACCCAGAACCACCTGCTGACCATCCTGATCCTGGTGATCATCTGCATTACTTATACGGTCACCGTATATTTTGGCATGAAGGGCGTAGCGAAGCTGGCGGCCTCCTGCTCTTACCTGTTTTTCGCCCTGCTGGCCTATGTGCTCATAGGAGGGGGACAGGCCCGGTACACCATTGAGACCGGCATAACAGCCATAGGGAACCTTGCCCAGAACTTCCTGGTTCTGTCCACCTGGACGGACTCCCTGCGGGCTACCTCATTTCCCCAGAACTGGACCATCTTTTACTGGGCCTACTGGATGGTGTGGTGCGTGGCTACACCGTTTTTTATCGGTTCCATCAGCAGGGGCCGCACCATCCGCCAGACCATCCTGGGGGGATACTTTTATGGGCTTACAGGGACATTTACCTCCTTTATCATCCTGGGCAACTACAGTCTGAACCTGCAGATGACGGGAAAGCTGGATCTCATGGCCCTGTATGAGAAGACCGGGGACTTATATCAGGTGATCATGACCGTCATGAAAACCCTTCCCATGGCCCAGGCAGGCCTTGTGCTTCTGGCTGTGACCATGATCGCTTTCTACGCCACCTCCTTCGACGCCCTGACCATGGTGGCGGCCACTTACTCCTACAAGGAACTGCCTGACGGGATGGAGCCTCACAAAAATGTTAAGCTGTTTTGGGCTGTGCTTCTCATGCTGCTGCCCATCGCCCTGATCTTCTCCGACAGTTCCATGGCAAACTTGCAGTCCGTGTCCATCATCGCGGCTTTCCCTGTGGGGATCATTATCCTGTTGATTGTGGGGAGTTTCTTTAAGGATGCGGGGGAGTATCTGGATAAAAAAGGTTGACCCGGATCCCTCGAAAAAGAGATCTGTCTTCCCTGAATGAGCTTTATAGAAAACGCGCTTGGGCCCCGGCCAGCTTTTGCTGGCAAACTTCCTCCCGGGGCCTGCGCGCACAAAGAAAAAAACATGTAAAAACAGAGAATTATTTTGCATTCTCCATTGCCTTTACGGCTGCAGTCTGATATCCGTCAACAGAAATGGTCACACTTGTTAAAAGATCCGGATCCGTTGACTTTCCATCTCCATCTACGGCAATTCCCGTTACCTCGCCGGCAGTCTTTCCTACCAGATAATCCTCCATGGCGGCTGCCTGCTCAAACCACTCTTTGCCGATTCCGGAAGCGCCTCTCATGCCGTAATCCTCTCCCAGCTGTCTCTTGGTTTTTACACCTGACTGCAGGTCGGATGTAATCTTTCCGGCCGTGTCAAATTTTACTGTTCCCTGGGTGGAATCAATGACGGCTGCCGTGATCTTGCCGTCTCCATCGGTAGTAACTGCCACATAGGTGGAATAAGCCTGGCACTGTCCTTCCTTGTCTCCATCCGCGTCTTTGGATTTGTTCATATTGGTAATGATGCCAAGGCCCAGTTTGTCTCCCTCCTGGGTTCCCACTTCCTCCGCGTTCTGCACTGCTTCCACAATAGCCTTTTTATAATCGCCGATCTTAACAGTAACTCCTGCCACCAGATCCACATCCGTTGGTTTCGTAGCATCATCTACAGCAATTCCTGCCACTTCCTCCGCAGTTTTGCCGATCACAAACTCCTCTAATGCCTGTATCTGTTCATCCCATTCTTTGCCGATTCCGGAGGCTGCCTTCATTCCGTACTTTTCCCCCAGCTCCTTCTTTGTCTGGAATTCGTCTTTCTTTACCACTTTTCCCTCTGCAGTAAATCCCATTTTATTCTGGGCCGTGTCAATATAGCAGCTGACAATCTTTCCGTCTCCATCCACCACTACCGCTGCTGCCACAGAATCCACCTGGGCATTTCCATCCTTTCCGTCTGCCGGTTCCTTGGAGCTGGCCATGGAAGATACGATGGCAAGACCTGTCTTATATCCTCCCTCCGATATCTTGGTCTCTTCCTTGGCAGCTGTAGTCTCCTGGGCTTTCGTGGTCTCCTCTGGTGGTTTCGTGGTCTCCTGGGCTTTTGTCGTCTGCGCCGCGGTGGTGGCAGCTTCTGTGGCCGAGGCCTGAGTCGCCGGTGCCGCTGCCTCCTTCTGTCCGCATCCTTCCGCAAGCGCCATAATCAATAAAGAGACTGCTATCATTCCTGTTTTTCTTCTCATAAAAATCCTCCGTTTCTCTCTGAACCCAAATCGCTCCCAGTAATTGATTATCTCTATCATACCGGCAAACCGTACCGAAATTATGTTTTAAACCGTTCTATTTTGTATCAAAAGAGGGGCAAAAAGGCACAAAAAAGACACATTTTTGTGATATATTCAATACAGTTTTTCAGTTATAGGAGAATCAGCTATGGATAAAATTCTGATTGCGGACGATAATCTTCAGATAACGAAAATTCTCAGCGAATTTGCAAAAAAAGAAGGGTTTGAGCCTGTGGCCGCCTATACCGGGGAGGAGGCGCTTGAATTATTCAGCCAGGAATCGTTCTCCATGATTTTACTGGATGTGATGATGCCAAAAAAAGATGGCTTTGAAGTCTGCCGGGAAATCCGCAGGGTTTCCAATGTCCCTATTATTATGATAACTGCCAGAGGAGAAGATTTTGAACGGATCATGGGACTGGACATCGGCGCGGACGACTACATTGTCAAGCCCTTCTCCCCCGGCGAGGTCATGGCCAGGGTGCGGGCCGTCCTGCGCCGGATCGATATCTCCAGACACGATGAACATAGGTGCCTTGTCTATGACAACCTTGCCATCTCTTTAGAGCACGCCTCCGTGGCCATCGCAGGCCAAAACATTGCCCTCACCAAAAAGGAGCTGGAGATCCTCTGGACTCTTCTCAGCAACCGAGGAAAAATTTTCTCAAGAGATAACCTGTTAAGCACCCTGTGGGGATATGACTATCCCGGTGACAACCGCACGGTTGACAACCATATTAAAAGACTGCGTGCCAAATTAGACCTGGTCCCTCACCCCAACTGGCAGATCAAGACCGTCTGGGGCATGGGCTATAAATTTGAGGGGAGCCTTCTATGAGATATAAGATCACCTATCGCCTGGTAGGGTATTTTTCTGTCGTTCTTCTGCTGTTTTCCTTGAGTATCGGCATCCTGTTCGGGACACAGTTTGCCCATCATACAGCCGAGATTCATGAAGCAGAATTAAGAAAACAAGCCATGTCCATCGCCGATACCCTCTCCCTCTTTCTCCAAAAAGAGTCCCATCGGCCCAGCGGCTATGGCTTCGGAGCTTATCTCCGTTTTATTGACGATATCTCCATGTCGGAAGCATGGCTGGTGGATGAAGACGCCCAGACCATTGAGCTGAGTACCCCCAACTACTCCCTGTCCTATGAAGCTCTTCCTTCTGGCGCCGAAGAGCTGATCCGGCAGGTATTTCAAGGCAATGTGGTGTCAAGCAGGGCATTTTCTTCCGTTCTGGATGTTCCCTCCGTCACCGTGGGCGCCCCTGTCTTTGACAAAGACGGAACGATCTCCGGCGCCTTCCTCCTTCACAGCCCTGTAAACGGCATCGAAAGCGCCCAGAATCACAGCCTGGTCATTCTTTCGGCCTGCATTTTTGCTGCCCTTATCCTGGCATTTGGCCTTTCTGTTCTTCTGGCCCGTCATTTTATCAATCCCCTCAAGGAAATAGGGCTTGCGGCGGAACAAGTTATGGGGGGAGATTACTCCGCCCGGGTTCATGTGACACAAAATGACGAGATCGGGGATCTGGCCCGCAATATCAACGAGCTCTTTGCCCGCCTCTCCCAGATTGAGGAGGAGAGAAAAAAGCTGGATCAGATGCAGCAGGACTTCGTATCTAATGTATCCCACGAGCTGCGGACTCCCATTACCGTCATCCGGGGTTCCTTGGAGGTTCTCAAAGAGGGACTGGTCACCGACCAGGATGAAATACAGACATATTATGGGCAGATGCTCTCCGACACTATCCATCTCCAGCGCCTGGTCAATGATCTTTTGGAACTTTCCAGGCTGCAGAACGTCCATTTCCAAATCCATAAAACGGAACTGGATCTCACAGGGCTTATTACCGATACGATCCGATCCATGCAGAGAATTGCCGAGAAGAAGCAAGTTCAAATCCAGTTCTGCAACCATGTGGGACTTGTTCTTTTTCTGGGGGATTATGACCGTTTAAGACAAATGTTCATGATAAATCTGGACAATTCCATAAAATTTTCTCCCCCCGGAGCTGTAGTGTCCGTGGACATGTATTACGAGGAAGACCAATGTGTCATCTCCCTCACCGATCACGGAAGCGGTATTTTACCCGAGGATATGCCCTACCTCTTTCATCGCTTTTATAAAAAGCAGTCCGATGCAAATACAAACGGAAGCGGCTTAGGCCTTCCCATCGCCAAGGAGATTGCAGACCGCCACCAAATCCGGATCACATGGGAAAGCATACAGAATGATCGGACTACCTTTTACTTTTCCTTTCCCAAGACCCACATGCCAAATCCTCCTTTTGATGTTTGCACGCCTGCGGCACCCGCCTAACCTAAGCTTCCCTGTGCTCCAATACCGCCCGAGTCATGGCAACAGCGATTTCCTGCTGGCCGGGTGACGTGCTTTCCCACAACTCTGCCGATTCCCGTATTTTACTGACCTCATTGTCTTCCAGCGCATCCCGCAGCAGATAATCAGGGGAGATTTTCAAACAAAAGGTCCCCATGCCAAAAACGCATGGGAACCTTCTGTTAGTTTATTCTAGGATTTATTCTGCCCAGACTCCTTCTTCGTTTACATAATACTCCCCGATCTGAGTGTTGGTCAGCAATGCTCCTCTGGTTCCGTCTGAGACTTCATTAAAATAGTACCATTTTCCCTCAATCTGCTGCCAGCCCGTGACCATCTTGCCCTGGGTGCCGTCGGATACGGGGTTGAGGTAATATTTTCTTCCCTGGTCGGTTATCCAGCCAGTGGTCATGTATCCCTGGTCGTTAAAATAGTACCACTCCACGGTTCCGTTGTAGGAGAGCTGCTGCCAGCCGTTAGACGCCCAGGTGTTGTCTCCTTTTTTGTATCTCCAGCCCTGCGCATCCTGGGTCCAGGTATTGGCTCCGCTGGCTGAGGAGGTGCTTCTGCTGGAACTTCCACTGCTGGAACTTCCCCCGCTGGAACTTCCGCCGCCGCTGGAGGCTCTCCGAACGGTTACTGCGCAGGAGGCGGTCTTCCCGTTAAGCGCTGCCGTGATTGTCGCGGAGCCCGCGGCTATGCCTTTCACGTTTCCTTCCTGGTCAACAGCGGCCACTGCCTCATTGGAGCTGGTCCATCTCACATCGGCGAGGTTCGCGTTTGTCGCGTTCTCCGGGTTCATGGTTACGGTCAGCTTGAAGGTCTGGCCGACCCTCAGCGCTCTCGCGCTCTCACTTAACCGGATGCTCTCAAGCTCGACTACTACCGGCGGCTCCTCTGCTTTTGTTACCGTTACCTTGCATACCGCGGTCTTGTCCTCAAGAGCCACGGTGATCTCCGCGGTTCCTTCCCCAATGGCCTTTACCTTTGCGGCCGCTCCATTTCCTTCCACGGTCGCCACTGCCTCGTCGCTGCTGCTCCACACTGCGTTGGACAGATCCGCTGTGGCGTTCTCCGGGGTCTTGTTCGCGGTCAGATCGAACTCTTCTCCTACTGTCGCTGCCTTCTCTGTCTCGCTCAGCTGGATGCTCTCAAGGCCTACTACTACCGGAGGCTCCTCCGCTTTCGTTACCGTTACCTTGCATACCGCGGTCTTGTCCTCAAGCTTCACAGTGATCTCCGCGGTTCCTTCTGCAACGGCCTTTACTTTCGCGGAGGCTCCATTTCCTTCCACGGTTGCCACTGCCTCGTCACTGCTGCTCCATACCGCATTGGACAGATCTGCTGTGGCATTCTCCGGGGTCTTGTTCGCGGTCAGATCAAATTCTTCGCCTGCTGTCAGTTCCTTCTCAGGAACGTCTAACTGGATGCTCTCAAGGCCTACCACTGCCGGCGGTTCCTCCGCTTTCCTTACCGTTACTTTACATACCGCGGTCTTGTCCTCAAGCTTCACAGTGATATCCGCAGTTCCTTCCGCGACAGCCTTTACCTTCGCGGATGCTCCATTTCCTTCCACGGTCGCCACTGCTGCATTGCTGCTGCTCCATACCGCGTTGGACAGATCCGCTGTGGCGTTCTCCGGGGCTTTTTTCGCAGTCAGATCAAATTCCTCGCCTACTGTCAATTCCTTCTCTGGAATGTCTAACTGGATACTCTCGAGCGCCACTAGCTCCTTCACGGTCACATGGCACACAGCGCTCACTTCACCATATGCGATTGTAATATCCGCTTCGCCCGCTGCCACGGCCTTCACCGTCGCCTCTAATCCGTATCCGTCTACGGTCGCCACTGCCGAGTTACTGCTGCTCCATGTCAGAACATCTATTCCATTTTCCGTCGCGTTCTCTGGAACCGGATCCGCGATCAGAGTAAACTCGTCGCCTACTATTAATTCGCACTCTTCCGTATTTAACTTAAAAGCATCAAGATCCACCACTTTCCATACGTACACATGGCACTCCGCGTAATAGCCGTCAAACGACACCCTGATCGTTGTTTCGCCTTCCGCCATGGCTGTTACCGTCGCATTCAGTCCTCTTACATCCACGGTCGCTACTGCCGGGTTTTCGTTCTCCCATGTGAAAGACTCTGCCATATCTTCCAGATTCACGGAAGCATCTTCCGGAACCTTGCTCACGGTCAGATCCTGCGTCATGCCTTCTGGCAAATACAGCTCAGGAGGGTCTAACTGGAGGCCCTCAAGGAGTACTGGTTCCTTCACGGTCACATGACACACCGCGGTCTTGTCACCAAGAGCGACTGTGATATCCGCCTCGCCCACTCCCACGGCCTTTACCGCCACAGTCTCTCCGATCGGATCCACAGTTGCCACTGCCGCGTCGCTACTGCTCCAAAACGCATCCTCCAGATTCGCTGTCGCATCCTCCGGGTTCTTGCTCACAGTCAGATTAAACTCTCCGCCCATGGATACTTCCATCTCAGACTTGTCTAACTCAATGCTCTCAAGGGGCACTTTTACTACCGTTACACGGCACACAGCGTTCTCATTGTTACCAAGGGATACTATGATTCTCGCATCTCCTTCAGCCACAGCCGTTACCGTCCCGGTCGCTCCGCTTCCTTCCACAGTCGCCACCGTCTCGTTGCTGCTACTCCACGTCGCTTCCCCCAGATCCACTGTGGCATCCTCTGGGAACGCACTGACCGTCAGCTCTAAATTTTCTCCTTCGATTAGCTGCTCCTCTGTTTTGTCCAGTACAAGCCGCTCCAGCCCGTTTAGGTGCACCCAAGCCTTAATAAGATACTGATTGGAGTTTTCTTTATCCTCTATTGATATTGAACTCCAATCTTCCTCCGATCCCTTATAGTAAACGTTTGCCAACCTTTCGCATCCAGAGAACGCATAACGACTAATGTACATTACGCTATCCGCGATTTCTACTCTCTGGAGCATAGAACAGCTGGCAAAGGTACTTTGAGGAATTATAGTTATGCTGTTCGGGATGTTCGCGCTCTCTAACTTGGTGCAGTAATAGAACACGCTCGTTCCCATCGCAGTAACACCATCCCCAAGAACCGCCTCCTGCAGATTTCTGCAATTGCTAAATGCGGAATCCCCTATTTTAGTTACCGTATCAGGGATTTCCACTCTTTCCAGGCCACTATACTGAAACGCGGATTGCTCTATCGTAGTTACTGTATCAGGAATTTCTACCTCTGTCAGACTACCGCAAGACTCAAACGCGGATCGTGGAATGGTTTCCAGACCAGTTCCGATGGTTACAGTATTTAATTTTCCGGCAGAAGCAAACGCGGACGCTCCTAAAGCAGTCACACTGTCCGGTATCACTACCTGCTCCAAAGAGCCACAAGATCTAAACGCGTATGAGCCAATGTCCTCTACACCATCTCCAATGTCTAACCTAATCAGTTTGTCGCATCCCTGAAACGCACCTTCACCAATTTTTTTCACCGAACCTGCGATATCTACTGTCAGCAAATTATCATAATAATTAGAAAACGCATATGAGCCGATGCCCGTTACTCCATCCTTTACTACCACCCTTAAAATATCTTCGCGGTATTGATACCATGGATAGGAGTCACTGCTTACGGATGTCATCTCACCATCTCCCTCGATGGTCAGAACCTGGCCTTCCAGTGACCATGTCACTCTGCCGTTGGCTCCGCAGACGCCCCCAGCCGTCGGCGCTTCTGACAGCCGGATCTCATCCATCACATCTTCCAGATTCAGTTCCGGCGATTCTGTCTCCTCATCGACCTCCCACTCCATGCTTACGGTGAACCCCTCCGGTCTCCGCAAACCGCCTGTCGGTTTCTCCACTGTCACGTCTCCAACCGCCGCGGATGCCACAAGTCCTGTGGGCATCAGCGATGAGGCCACCAGAGTCACAGCCAGAACCTGGGACAGCTTTCCTCTTAATCTTCTCATGTTCTTCTCTCCTTTTCTCCTGCAATGTCCTTTCTTTATAGTAAAAGGCCTTTTCCGCTATGTCCTGATTCCTGTGTCAGCCCGAACCCTATTATGGCCCGGAGAAGCCAGATCCTTCGAGGACTCGGCTTTCCAAGCCCCTCCTTTTGGCCAAATGGTGCATACCGCAATTCATGTTCCTGCGGAGCCGGGGCGCTTCGTACCACAAGGTATAGGTTTTGGCATGGATTGGGGAGTGTGCAATTTGCTGGTTAAATTCCTGGAATACTCTTGATTTAGATGGAAAATTATGGTAAAATTTGTGTAAGTTATGGAATGATTATCCTGTGACCAAAACCTATACATTTTGGCAATCTCGGATCATATGATGTTGAAAGAAAAGAGGTTTTTTGTCGAATATATCAGTAAAATGTCCAGAAAAGCAAAAGATATCAAAAAACTCCCGCTTTTTTGGCGGAAGTTCGCAAAAAATATATGAAATTTCCGGCGTAACCGGTGTGGTGAAGATCACACCGGTTTCTTTATACCGCCGCGATTTAGGAAATTCAGCTAAAAACCAAATTCAGCAATGCCTGAACCTGCTCATATGCATCTCTTTTTATCAGTTCAATATCCTCCTCGTCATCCTGCCCAAGAAAATCCGCTACGTCCTTTGGGCCTGCGTGGTCTGCGGAGGCGAATTTTCCCGCCAGTTTTTCCTTCATTTCTTTCACCAGTTTTCTGTTTGCAATGGGCTGGAACTCTTTTGCCAGCTCCCCTATGCCTCCTCTGTAATGCTTCAGCAGAAAGTAGATGTCATAGGCATCTTTGGCCTTTCCTCTCCCCAGCGCTGCTGCCTTCATAATCAGGTAGGGAACCACTGCGATCACGCTGACATTTGCCACATCATAAGCTCCATCCGGGCGTTTCGCCTCTATATGAATCTTCTGCGGCGGAAAATCAAAAGCAAAATTTCCGCCCGTAGCCTTTAATGCTTTGACCCCCTGCACATGTTGGCTTTTTTTCTTTGGCTGGGTTCCGCCGTACATTCCCGCAAGGATGTCAACATCTACATCATATGGAATCCCTTGTATCTCTATTGTCTTAATGAACGAAAAATATTTATCCGGATGCTCCCTGTACCCGCTGCCCCGCAAAATCCTTGCCATATTCTGGTAACCTTCGTCATGCAATGTTAAATGATTGATCAGTACGTCCACGTCCACACTGCCTATATGTCCTTCCCCTGGAAACATCAGGTCCGGAACCCAGCCGCCTACTATGCGAATGTCATCCTCATACTCCTTAAAAATATTGACCAACTCCACCAGTATCCTATGAGCTGCTTCTTTCTGTCCCCCTGAGTAATCGATGCTGCTTTTTAAATCTTCATCCTTTATCATCTGATGATCTCCTTTTTCAGAACAGCTTCAGCCAGCTCCTCCCCCCGCCCCTTTAGCTGCATGCTGTCCAAATAGATCTGTAACGGTGACACCACCATATCCCCTGTGATGACCCGGCTGTCTTTTATATAAGAATCATTCTCCAAAGGGAAAATGACCATATTGGCACCGCTGTCTACCTCTTTTATGTTCAAATAGCGGACCGCCTCCTGTATGTCCTCTGGGGCTATATATACATGGACTTTATTATACCGGACAACCGGCGCATACCGAACCCCGCCGGAAAAACCTGTAAGATAACTCTCTATCCCTGTGTCCTGTTTCAATTTCCGCAGCTTTCCTTCCAGAACAGAGGGATTGTCCAAGCTGTAGCAGGGATATGAAATTACCTCCTTCTTGCCATAAACCCTGCCCCATTCCCTTAAAACTGACTCAGGCTCTTGAACAGCATACCCCTCTGCCGTCTTAACTGCCCAAGCATTTTTTATCAGGAATCCCATCACTTTAGACACCTGCCCAATACTGCATCCAACTTTTTCTGACAAATGCTTTAACTTCCACACTTTATTCACATCCGCGAAAAGCTCCCGCAAAATTCGGGAGGAAACCACCGACGATCTCTCAAATATGGAGACAGCGCTGTATTCCTCCGGCTGGGGATTCTTATTCCCCCGCTCAGACAGATATATGGAATGTCCCACAAACCAACAATTTCCGGCATAGTCAAAATACCCCATCCCATTCTTTTCACATATCTGCGCTGTTCTGTCCGATATATACGGTGATATCAGAATACGGGCTTCTGTGTCATGGTTTTTCTTTTGGATCAATTGCATGACTGTTGATGGGAATGCCTTCTGTAAGGAATAGGCATATATTTTGAATACAAAACCATCATCCATTTCAACAGAAGCTATGAACCCATCTTCTGTCCTCCGGTCCACTTCATATTTCTGAATATTAGGAAGCTTAAGAAACTTGTTTTCTACACATTCCATCCCTTTCCTGTCATCAATTTTCACTATATATTCCTCTTTCACTCCGATAGTGAAACTAATTATATCAGTGAAACTTTATAAAGTCAACCTCTTGTTACTCAGGAACCGTTGATATTTTGCGCCTATTAGGTTCATATTTCATTGATGAAGCTCTGAAGCGTCAATTCGATGCTCTTTGCGCAGACTTTGGAATGAATATTTCTGGACGTTTTAAGTACGGCAAAATAGGCCTTACAGCGAAGGTTCCCATGCCAAATGCCCATGGGAACCTTCCGTTGGTTTATTCTAGGACTTATTCTACCCAGACTCCTTCTTCATTTACATAATACTCCCCAATCTGAGTGTTGGTCATCAACGCTCCTCTGGTTCCGTCTGAGGCTTCATTGAAATAGTACCATTTTCCCTCAATCTGCTGCCAGCCGTTGGTCGCCCAGGTGTTGTCTCCTTTTTTGTATCTCCAGCCCTGCGCAGGATGCGGTCTTCCCGTTAGCGCTGCCGTGATTGTCGCGGAGCCTGCTGCTATGCCTTTCACGTTTCCTTCCTGGTCAACAGGCCACTGCCCCATTGGAGCTGGCCCATCTCACATCGGCAAGGCTCGCGTTTGTCGCGTTCTCCGGGTTCATGGTTACGGTCAAAATCCGCTACGTCCTTTGGGCCTGCATGGTCTGCAGAGGCGCATTTTCCTGCCAGTTTTTCTTTCATTTCTTTCACCAGTTTTTGTTTGCAATACTCCTGCGGACCCGGAACACTTCGGGAAGCTCTGAAACGCATAGCGGATAAACGCAGCATCCATAAAGTGCTGACAACTTCCCTCTAGGGGCCCGTGTACATAAAAAGAACCTATCCTCATTTCTGCCTATCAGTTTTGGATTTTCAATTCAGTTTTGAGGGCCGCTGTTAATATTGCGGAAAAATTTACCCCCGCTTTTTCGGCTTCAAAATTTAGCCATGACGGTATGGTACAGTTTTTCTTCACTGCCCTCATATCGCTCTTTCTGCGGTACTCTCCAAAGTCCACATCCACAAGCGTCACAATATCTGCTTCTGAATCTCTCTTTACCTCTGAAACTGCTGTTGGCTCCGGTAATACCTCCCCATCATCTTCCATATCAATGCCAACAACTCCTATTGCGTCCCGGGCCATCTCAATGGCTTCTGTCACCGTATCTCCCTCAGTATTTATATTGAAATCAGGGACATATACCACATAACCAACCTTATCAGGGATTAAAATAATCGGATAAGAATTTTTCACAGAAAACACCTCCTAATTCCTGTGTGCTTATTTGAGCCCACGCCTTTTGATAATAGCTTTTGCCAAGTTTTCTTTTATCTCTTTATGTCTTGGAATGCTCTCACGTTCTGTTCCTTTTATATAGACATCATGGTCCGAGCCATGCCGCTTGAACTTCCAACCATTATTTTCTAACAGTTGAATAAGGTCTTTTGTTTTCATTTGCTTCCTCCTACTTACAGCTATAATTATGCGCCCTTTATGCGTATATGTCAATATCTTTTTTGAGATCTTTATATTGCAACTCCAAGACACCTGTGATATACTTCCACATTTTCACTCTGGTGGTGAAATTGTCTCCTTCATAATGATCTGAAGACTCCCTTATTCGCCGCCCAGCAAAATCCACAGAGAAAATCCACGGAACTGCGGCCAACCGTTGGAGGCCCAAGCCTTTCGCATAGCTGCAAAGAAATATCAACCCAGCGGAGGTGATTCGCATGGCAGCAGCCGGCAGTTTCTTAGCGGAAAGAAAGATTATGAATGAGGCCGAATGTATCTTAAAAGATGATGGGATACTCATTCGTCCTGTGCGTATGGGAGGAAGCCAGTTCGCGGAGAACATTCTGGAAGATCTAATCGCGCAAGGATATTCAGGTAAAGAGCTTTTGGAAAAATTTAAAGAACAGAGTAAAAAAATCCGTCCAGCGGTTGTTCAGCTCATAGTGGAGGCCCATGAAATTGCCAAAAGCGGGAAAGCCACCTCCTTGGATGAGCTGTTTGGCGCGGAGGATTAATACATGTATGAAATACGATTTTCGAACGCCGCACGACGATATTTTAAAAGGATAAAAGAAAAACGGCACACGGGCCGCGCGACGGGTAGGGGGAAAGACCTCCCCTACTGGATTAAGTAAACCTTTCTCTACCGTATGGGAGGGGACATTTCTCGGAAAGGGGCATCTTCTTGCCCGGCTTGCGCCGGACAAGAAGCATCGTCCATTCACCCTCTAGGAACGAACGGTCCCCGGGAGCTGTAAGATTTACTCTGCCCAGACTCCCTCTTCATTTACATAATACTCCCCAATCTGAGTGTTGGTCATCAACGCTCCTCTGGTTCCGTCTGAGACTTCATTGAAATAGTACCATTTTCCCTCAATCTGCTGCCAGCCCGTGACCATCTTGCCCTGAGTGCCGTCGGATACGGGGTTGAGGTAATATTTTCTTCCCTGGTCGGTTATCCAGCCCGTGCTCATGTATCCCTGGTCGTTGAAATAGTACCACTCCACGGTTCCGTTGTAGGACAGCTGCTGCCAGCCGTTGGTTGCCCAGGTGTTGTCTCCTTTTTTGTATCTCCAGCCCTGTGCATCCTGGCTCCAGGTATTGGCCCCGCTGGTTGAGGAGGAGCTTCTGCCGGAACTTCCGCTGCTGGAACTTCCGTCGCCGCTGGAGGCTCTACGAACGGTTACTGCGCAGGATGCGGTTTTCCCGTTAAGCGCTGCCGTGATTGTCGCGGAACCCGCAGCTATGCCTTTCACGTTTCCTTCCTGGTCAACAGCGGCCACTGCCTCATTGGAGCTGGTCCATCTCACATCGGCGAGGTTCGCGTTTGTCGCGTTCTCCGGGTTCATGGTTACGGTCAGCTTGAAGGTCTGGCCGACCCTCAGCGCTCTCGCGCTCTCACTTAACCGGATGCTCTCAAGCTCGACTACTACCGGCGGCTCCTCTGCTTTTGTTACCGTTACCTTGCATACCGCGGTCTTGTCCTCAAGAGCCACGGTGATCTCGGCGGTTCCTTCTGCAATGGCCTTTACCTTTGCCGCTGCTCCATTTCCTTCCACGGTCGCCACTGCCTCGTCGCTGCTGCTCCATACCGCGTTGGACAGATCCGCTGTGGCGTTCTCCGGGGTCTTGTTCGCGGTCAGATCAAACTCTTCGCCTACTGTTGCTGCCTTCTCTGTCTCGCTTAACTGGATGTTCTCAAGGCCTACCACTACTGGCGGCTCCTCCGCTTTCCTTACTGTTACCTTGCATACCGCGGTCTTGTCCTCAAGCTTCACGGTGATCTCGGCGGTTCCTTCCGCAACGGCTTTCACCTTCGCGGCTGCTCCATTTCCTTCCACGGTTGCCACTGCCTCGTCGCTGCTGCTCCATACCGCATGGGACAGATCCGCTGTGGCGTTCTCCGGGGTCTTGTTCGCGGTCAGATCAAATTCTTCGCCTACTGTCGCTGTCTTCTCTGCTTCGCTTAACTGGATGCTCTCAAGGCCTACCACTACCGGAGGCTCCTCCGCTTTCGTTACCGTTACCTTGCATACTGCAGTCTTGTCCTCAAGTTTCACAGTGATCTCTGCGGTTCCTTCTGCAACGGCCTTTACCTTTGCGGCCGCTCCATTTCCTTCCACGGTTGCTACTGCCTCGTCGCTGCTGCTCCATACCGCATGGGACAGATCCGCTGCCGCATTCTCCGGGGTCTTGTTCGCGGTCAGATCGAACTCTTCTCCCTCTTTCAGGGTCTCCTCTGTACTGTCCAGGGTCAGGCTCTCAAGCTCGATCACTACAGGCGGTTTCTCGGCCTCTGTCACAGTCACTTTGCAGGTGCTGGTCTTGTCTCCCAGCTTCACCGTGATCTCAGCGGTTCCCGCTGACAGGGCTTTCACTTTTACTGTCGCCCCGCTGCCTTCTACCATTGCTACTTTCTCATCACTGGTGGTCCAGATCACTTTGGACAGGTCTGCCTCTGCGTTCTCTGGGGTCTTGCTCACGGTCAGATGGAACTCTTCTCCCTCTTTCAGGGTCTTCTCCGTGCTGTCCAGACTCAGGCTCTCAAGCTCAACCACTACTGGCGGTTTCTCGGCTTCTGTCACAGTCACTTTGCAGGTGCTGGTCTTGTCTCCCAGTTTTACGGTGATCTCGGCGGTTCCTGCTGACAGGGCTTTCACTTTTACTGTTGCTCCGTTTCCTTCTACGACTGCCACCTTGTCGTCGCTGGTGCTCCAGATCACTTTGGACAGGTCTGCCTCAGCATTCTCCGGGGTCTTGCTCACAGTCAGATCGAAACTCTCTCCCTCTTTCAAGGTTTTCTCGGCAAGGCTCAGGTTCAGGCTCTCCAGGGCTACCGGAGGTTTCTCCGCCTCGGTTACCGTCACGTTGCAGACACATTTCCGGTTGTCTAATGTCACTGTGATCTCGGCGGTTCCCGCGGATAAGGCTTTGACAGTCACTGTCTCCCCTTCGCCTTCTGCTATCGCCACGGTATTGTTGCTGGAGGACCACTGGGCTTTGGTAAGGTCGCCCTCAAGTTCTTCCGGAAATTTGCTGACAGTCAGCTGGAATTCTTCTCCTTCATCTACTGACACCTCAACTTGATCCAGTTCAAGCCCCACCAGACGGCCCTGTATGTATAAATTAGCATCCATGAGGGGTTTATTTCTTCCTTCTCTCTCCTCTATGTCGATCTCTTTCCACTGTTCCCAGGTGCCTTCATAGTAAACATCTGTCAAATTTTGGCAGCCAGTAAATGCTCCCTCAATAATTTCTATCCCTGCTCCAATGGTTACTTCCCTCAGGTTTTCGCAACCATCAAATGTGCCGTTTATAATTATGAGTACCTGGCTTGGGATGTTTACTTTCTCCAGATTTATACATGCCCAAAATGCGTTCTCTCCAATTTCCTCAACTCTATCCCCAATTACTGCTTCCCGCAAAACTGTACACTGACCAAATGCCTCGGATCCAATGGATGTTACATTATCCGGAACTTCGATCCTTTGCAGGCTGGAACAACCGTAAAATGTCTGTGATGGGATACTGGTCAGCCCATTTCCAAGCTTTACCACTTTTAGGTTAGAACAGCCGCAAAATGTTCTACTGAAATAGGCTCCGCCGCTACCAATCTTTAAAGTAATCACACTGTCTGGTATGATTACTTCCTCTAAGTAATCGCAGTCTTCAAACGCATAGGCACCAATAGTCTCCACGCCATTTCCAAGATCCAGATTCTCCAGCTTACCACAACTAGAAAATGCTGACTCGCCAATTTCTTTTACCGAATCCGCAATCTGAACTGTCCTCAAAATCGGATAGCTATCAAATGCACCTGCGCCAATACTGGTTACGCCTTCCTCAATGACAACCTCCCGAATATTATCACGATCTTGGTACCATGGATAGCCGGATGCCCTGTCTGACATCATCTTTCCATTCCCGCTGATGGTCAAAACCCGGTTTTCCAGGGTCCATGTCACATCGCCGCTGCCGTTCTCCCCGCAGCTGCCGCCGTCTGTCGCCGCCTTGGCCGCTTCCGCCAGTTTGTCCTGACCTTTCGCATCGTCCAGTTCCTTTTCTGCCAGTTCTGTTTTCTCCTCCTCTTGGTCCCGTTCCAAGCCCGTGGCAATCTCCAGTTTCTGTATCCCGCCTGCCACTCGCTCCACTGCCTTGTCCTCAACTGCCGCGGACGCCACAAGTCCTGTTGGATTCAATGATGAAACCACCAGGGTCACTGCCAAGGCCTGGGACAGTTTTCTTCTTAGCTTTCTCATGTCCTTTTCTCCTTCTCTCCTACAATGTCCTTTTTGTGTTATAAAAAAGTCTTTTCAGCTATGTCCTGACGCCTGCCTCAGTCTGATCCCGGATTATGGCTCAAATACCAATTCTGGGTGCGGTCTGACATTCCTCAAACCTTATCGTGGTCAAAATTACATATACCAAAGACATACCGCAACTGATGCTCCTGCGGAGTCGGGGCGCTTCGCGCCATAAGGTATAGATTTTGGCATGGCTGTTGGGGGGTACGATTTGTTGGTTAAATTCCTGGAATACTCTTGATTTAGCTGGAAAGTTATGGTAAAATCTTCTATAAGTTATGAAATGATAGTCCTGTGACCAAAACCTATACATTTTGGCAATCTTAGATCATATAATGTTGAAAGAAAGAGGGATTTTGGCCGATTATATCAGTAAAATCTCCAGAAAAGCAAAATATATCAAAAAACTTCCGATTTTTGGCGGAAGTCCAAAAAATATATGAAATCTCCAGTACAACCGGCGTGGTGAAAATCACACCGGTTTCTTTGCGCCGTCGCAATTTAGGAAAATCAGCTAAAAACCAAATTCAGTAATGCCTGACCCTGCTCATATGCATCTCTTTTTATCCGTTCAATATCCTCATCATCATCCTGCCCAAGCATTTTTGTATTCTCTGCGCGCAGCAGAATGTGATGTCAGGATACTTCGGGAAGCTCTGGAACGCACAGCGGATAAGCGAGGCAGCCGTCTGTCCCAAGCATTGTCGAAAACCCGGAAAAATCTGCCGGGTATTTTGGTATACCTGGAAAGCATCGGGCGGGTACTGGAATACCGGAACCTGGAGGGGCTGTTCCTGAACCGGGATATCCCGCCAACGCCTAAAGCCGAATTTTAGTGACAATGAAGAATGTTGGGGCAGATGTTCTGATAGATTATTTGTGAAAAATACGGTATAGTATATGTGCGGCTATTTGCAAAACGCTGAAAAGAAAAAAAGAACGTTTGTTCTGAAAGGATATTGAAAACAGAGCAGATATAGAGTATAATTGGTACACATAGATGGATATGGGGTGAGATAAAATGCTGGAAAAGATTATTGAACTCACGAATTTATATATAGACAGTATGCCAAAGAAAGAGAGAAAAAAATATGGGCAGTTTTTTACAAGTATGGAAACTGCAAAGTTTATGGCAAATTTGTATGACGCTCCGATTAATAAGCAGAGTGTAACGGTTTTGGATGCCGGGGCGGGTTCTGGCATATTGTCATGTGCTTTTGTCGAATGGGCAGAGCAGTTTGACACAGTAAAAGAAATAGAATTGACTTGTTACGAGAATGACGATAATGTTTTGGGGCTTTTAAAGGATAATTTGGAGTATTGCAAAACGCATTCAAGTAAAATAATTAGGTATAATATCCAGACAGAGAATTATATTACAAGTCAATATTTGGATTTTAATTATATGATAGGTGGGAATCCTAATCCGATGAAGTATGATTATGTAATTGGGAATCCGCCTTATATGAAAATACCGAAAGATGCGCCAGAAGCGACAGCTATGCCGGAAGTTTGTTATGGTGCGCCTAATATGTACTTTATTTTTGCGGCTATGGGACTTTTTAATTTGAAAGATGATGGGGAAATGGTTTATATTATTCCTCGCTCATGGACATCGGGAGCATATTTCAAACGGTTTAGACAGTATTTTCTGACAGAAGGGAAATTGGAACATATTCACTTATTTGTAAGTCGGAATAAAGTTTTTGACAAAGAAGATGTATTGCAGGAGACCATTATTATAAAAGTTCGGAAAACGCATGTAGAGCCGGCACAGGTGAAAATTACATCATCTAAGTCAAACAAAGATTTTAATGAATTAACTTTCTTGACCGTACCATATGATCTTGTTGTTTCTGGCGAGGATTACTATGTATATTTGGTAACAGATGATGAGGAAGTTAAGGTATTAAAACGGCTACATAAGTTTAATCAGACATTGCCTGAAATTGGTGTGAAAATGAAAACGGGATTAACTGTAGATTTCAGAAACCGAGATATTCTTCGTGATGAGGAAGAGGAAGGTGCAATCCCGCTATTTTATTCGCAGCACATAAAACAAGGTAAGGTGCAGTTTCCTATTCAGAAGGAGCATGAATATGTGGTGACAGACCAGCGTGGGCTTATGCAAGATAATAAGAATTATTTGTTTGTAAAAAGATTTACGGCAAAGGAAGAACCACGAAGATTACAATGTGGAATTTATTTGGCGAAGAATTATCCACAGTATACGAAAATTAGTACGCAGAATAAAATCAATTTTATTGATGGACTTTTGGGTGAGATGTTGGAGTGCTTAGTATATGGTCTGTATGTGCTTTTTAACTCTACATTATATGATGAGTATTATCGGATTTTAAATGGCTCAACGCAGGTAAACTCTACAGAAGTAAATTCGATGCCTGTGCCGGATATGGAGAGCATACAGGAAATGGGAAGGAAGTTAATGAACTCAAAAGATTTGTCGGAGAGAAACTGTAATTTGATCTTGGAGGGATACTGTGGGTAAAGTTGAAGAAGCACGAGAATTTTTGAAGATGGTGGGTATGCCAAAAGCACAGCAGGCAGACATATGTTGTTATGTACTGTTGGCAATGGCAGATATGAAACCGGATATGTCATGGAAAGAAGCAAGTAACAAGTGGATCCGTATTCATGACATCATTCAGTTTTCTAATACCTTTTATGGAACTACTTATGCAGAGAATAGCCGGGAAACATTTCGTAAGCAGGCGTTACATAGATTCCGTACTGCTGCGTTGGTAGAGGATAATGGAAAGGCAACGAACAGCCCGAACTATAGATACCGTCTTACGGAAGAAACACTGAAAATGTTGAAAACATTACAGTCTGTAGAATGGCAGAAGTCGTTGAATCGTTTCCTTATGTACCATGATAAGTTGATAGATATTTATGCTTCTAAAAAGAAAATGACAATGATGCCAGTGAAGATCAATGGGGCGGATTTTAAATTTTCAGTAGGGAAACACAATGAACTGCAGAAAGCAATTATTGAGGAATTTGCACCGAGATTTGCGCCAAATTCGGAATGTCTGTATGTAGGTGACACGACAGAGAAAGATTTAGTAAAGAATGTTGATAAGCTGACAGAACTGGGATTTGAAATTACTTTACATGATAAGATGCCGGATGTCGTTCTGTATAGAACAGACAAGAACTGGATTTATTTTGTGGAATCGGTCACTTCTGTAGGACCGATGGATCCGAAACGGATTCTTGAGATTACAGAAATGACAAAGGGTGTTACAGCAGGTAAAATTTTTGTTACTGCTTTTCTGGATTTCAAGACATATAAGAAATTTTCGGAAACATTGGCATGGGAAACGGAAGTATGGATTGCTGAAATGCCGGAGCATATGATACACTTGAATGGGGATAAGTTTTTAGGACCGAGATAAGAAGGGGAATTATTTAGAAGAGGTACTGTTATGGAAGATAATCGGAAAACTTATTTGCAAATGATACAAAGTACAATTGAAAGAATTTGTGAACACTATCATTATGGAAAGCAGTTTATGTAAGGTAATGACTTTCATACAATAATTAAATTTTTTTAAGCAGAGGGAAGTATTTCCGTTAAAGATGGAGATACTTCCCTTTTTGCGTGAAAAATTTCACCTGAAAGTGAGGAAAATGGAAATATCATTTTCCAAACAGATCAGTATACCCCTTTACTCCCGGATCTTTCGCAATCCTTTCTGCCTCCAGCATGGCGGCAACCGTCTCGCTGTTGGGCTGGTTGAGGGAATCACCAGACCAATCGTTCAAGGCCTGGTCCTCAATCCTCGTCCTCATCCTTCCCCACAACCGTAAACACCTGTCTCTTCCTGGCCATCTCATCGTTCTCTAAGTACTCGTCGTAGGTGGTGATCTTATCGATGAGCTGACCGTTTACGATCTCCATGATCCGGTTTGCCGTGGTCTGAACGATCTGGTGGTCGCGGGAGGAGAAGATCAGCGCGCCCGGGAACTTCATAAGGCCGTTGTTCAGAGCCGTGATGGCCTCCATGTCCAAGTGGTCCGTGGGCTCGTCAAGCATCAGCACATTGGCGCCGGAGATCATCAGCTTGGACAGCATGCACCGCACCTTCTCTCCTCCGGAGAGCACTTTCAGCTTCTTCACCCCGTCCTCCCCGGCAAAGAGCATCCTTCCCAGGAAGCCTCTCACATAGGTGGCGTCTTTCTCCGGGGAATACTGGGTCAGCCAGTCCACAATGGTGTCGTCGCTGGAAAACTCCGCAGAGTTGTCCTTTGGAAAATAGGACTGGGTTGTGGTCAGTCCCCACTTGTAGCTCCCCTCGTCAGGCTCCATCTCCCCTGCCAGGATCTTAAAGAGCGTGGTCTTGGCGTGCTCGTTGGGGCCCACCAGAGCCACCTTGTCCTCCCTGCCCAGAATAAAGGAGATATTGTCAAGAACCTTCACCCCGTCGATGGTCTTGGACAGGTTCTGCACAGTGAGAACCTCATTGCCGATCTCGCGGAAGGGGCGGAAATCAATATAGGGGTATTTTCTGCTGGAGGGCTTGATGTCGTCCAGCTCGATCTTCTCAAGGGCGCGTTTTCTTGAGGTGGCCTGTTTGGATTTGGAGGCATTGGCTGAGAATCTCTGGATAAATTCCTGCAGCTCCTTGATCTTCTCCTCTTTCTTCCTGTTGGCCTCCTTCATCTGGCGGATCATCAGCTGGCTGGACTCATACCAGAAATCATAATTTCCGGCGTAGAGCTGAATCTTGCCGTAGTCGATGTCCGCTGTGTGGGTACAGACCTTGTTGAGGAAGTAGCGGTCGTGGGAAACCACGATCACCGTGTTCTCAAATCCAATGAGAAATTCCTCCAGCCACGCGATGGCGTCTAAGTCCAGATGGTTGGTGGGCTCATCCAAAAGCAGGATGTCCGGGTTGCCGAAAAGAGCCTGGGCCAGCAGCACCTTCACCTTCAAAGCCCCCACCAGATCTTTCATCAAGGTATTGTGATGCTCTGTGTCCACTCCCAGCCCATTGAGCAGATTGGCGGCATCGGATTCCGCCTCCCAGCCGTTCATCTCCGCGAATTCCGCCTCCAGCTCCGCCGCCCGGATCCCGTCCTCGTCGCTGAAATCCTCTTTCATGTAGATGGCGTCCTTCTCCTTCATCACCTCATAGAGCCGGGGATTTCCCATGATCACCGTGTCCAGGACAGGGTACTCGTCATATTTAAAATGATCCTGCTGCAAAAAGGACAGACGCTGTCCGGGAGTGATCACCACGTCTCCGGTGGTGGATTCCAGCTGACCTGACAGGATCTTTAAAAATGTAGATTTTCCCGCGCCGTTCGCTCCAATGAGGCCATAGCAGTTGCCCTCTGTAAACTTGATATTCACATCCTCAAATAATGCCTTCTTGCCCACACGCAGCGTTACATTGTTTGCACTAATCATCTCTTTCACCTTTCTGACCTGATTCTATACTGGGTCTTTTAAAAATGGGGTCCTTGACGGGGCCCCATTTGTTATATCAATCCTATTTTACATGAAATTTCCTATTTTGCAAGTATTTTAGATGATTTTTATCACAGCAGCACCACTTCCACCTCAGCGCCGGCTTCCAGAGGAACCTTTGATGGGGGGAAATCAGCCAGACAGTTGCAGTCTTTCATGGAAAAGAGCATCCCTGAGGCATGCTTTTCCAAAGGCGGCAGAGTCACTGTCCCGTTCTCCAGGCGGCCTCTCACAAATCGGCGGCCTCCTGACTTTGTAAAGGGCGAACCCAGCGCTGCCCTGACCCGTTTTTGAGCCAGAGTTCTATCCCCTGTGAGCTGAAACAGGGCCGGACGGACTAATAGCTCCAGGGTAGCGGCCGCGGCAAAGGGATTGCCGGAAAGGTGAACCATAGGCTTGCCCTTAAAGAGGGCAAACATGGCCGGAGCGCCGGGCTTCATCCGGACCTTCCAGAACACTCGCCGGGCTCCCAGGAGGGGCAGCACCTGGTGAAAGATATCTTTGTCCCCCACGGAAACGCCTCCGGTAGTAACCACCAGATCCACCTGGTCTATGATTTCCTGAATCTCCCGGGCCATGGCCTGGGGATCGTCCCCCACCATCCGGCTCTTCACAGGAGGATACCCCAGTTCTTTCAGCCGGCCTGACAGGATCCAGTAGTTGGCGTCATAGATCTTTCCCGGCTCTCTCTCTTCTCCCGGGGCCTGCAGCTCGTCTCCCACCACATAGAGGGCGATCCTGGGTCTTCGGTACACCTCCGCCTGGGCAATGCCCACAGAGGCCAAAATCCCCTGCTCCAGATAACCTACGGATGTCCCTCTTTCCAAAACCAGGCTTCCTTTTTTTATGTCCTCGCCGCGAAAGCAGAAATTCTCAAAGGCCTTCACAGGGTGGGGAATCCCCACGAAATCCGGGGCATCCGGCAACGCCAGCACTTCCTCCCGGCGGATCACGCAGTCTGCCCCCGGAGGGATCGGGGCACCGGTCATGATCCTCGCCGCCTGCCCGGGTCCCACCTCCCCCTTGTACCAGCTTCCCGCGTACAGAACCTCCGTGACCTTTAACTTCACCGGCGACTCTTCCCTGGCCTGTGCCGAATCCTGACTTCGGAAAGCATATCCATCCAAGGGAGACCGGTCAAAAGGAGGGCTGTCCATGGCTGAATAGCAGTCTCTGGCCAGAACCCTGCCTGCTGTTTCCGCCAGTTCCACTGTCTCCACATCGCGGATCCTGTGTATGCGCGATGTCATAAGCTTCACGGCCTCTTCCAGCTCGATTCCCATTCGTTCCATCAGCCGTCAATTCCTCCGTTTCCCCCAGGGCTTTCTCCTGCCCCGGCTCATATTCCCCTGCCAAATATACGGGACCCTCACGGCAGGAAAATGGCCAGCCTGACAAAAACAGGCTGGCCGTCTTTTGTGTACATTATCACTCAGGCCTTACAGCGCCGCTCTCAGCTTCTCGGCCATGGCCTCATACTCTTCCTCGGTCAGATAGGTCTTGTCCGGGTTCATCTGGAAGGTTCCGCCCCACTCGTCGCCTCCGTTGTACTTGGGCACGATGTGCATGTGGAGATGGCATCCCGTGTCCCCATAGGCCCCGTAGTTTACCTTGTCCGGGTGGAACACCTTGTGGACAGCCCTGGCCACCTTGGCCACATCGGCGAAAAAGGCGTTTCTCTCCTGGTCGCTGATGTCGATCATCTCGCTGACATGATCCTTGTAAGCCAGGATCACCCGGCCCGGCTTGCTCTGCTCCTTGAAAATGTAGAGATAGCCTGTGTCCATGGCACACACCGGATACCCAAACTTTGCCACCAGTTCCCCCTGCATGCAGTACGCGCAATTTTGATCTTTCATGAAATCTTCTGCTACTAAAAACATATACAAAAGTGTATATGCCAGATGATCCGCTACAGCCTCACGGTTTGTAGTTGCTGTTTCATCGTGCAGGTTCTTGTACACTCCACAGCCGTAAATTCCCGACTAGCCATCGGTACATATCCACATCTACTTGTTTTTGTAAATTGTGGATTCCATCCTTTTTTTAGCTTTTCCTTTCCTAGATTTTATAGTAAACGACATTAATTTTTGTGCTTAAAAGAGCAAAGCGATGAAAACT
>CAMTAF010000031.1 GCA_947066955.1 uncultured Hungatella sp. | reverse complement strand
GTTAGAAACCTTGTGCTTATACCAGCATTGGCATAAGTATTTTTCCCACGCAGAAATTTTGCCATTTTGCGTCAAAAATCATTGATAAGCAGCCTAAAGGTTAGGACCCCTGATTTCAGAAAAACAGCCTATGCAAAATCTGCATAAGCTGTTTTTCTTTAAACTATAGGAAGTTCTTTCACAATGAAAGCGTCATTCTTCCACCTTCTGATGATTCGCCAGAATCACAAAAGGCGCGTAGATCAGCGCCGCGGTCACGATGCACAAGATCTGCGTGATCGCCACCCCCACGGAGCCGCCGGAGGCCAAAAATGCCATAAGTCCTGCCGGGGTTGTCCACGGCGTGTTGACCACCAGCCTTCCGCAGAAGCCAATGGTAGTCATAAAGTAGGCAAAGGCTGATGTCACAAAAGGAGCCAGCATAAAGGGGATGGCCAAAAACGGGTTCAGCACAATGGGAAGTCCAAAGATCACAGGCTCATTGATATTGAAGATGGCGCAGGGAAGCGCCAGCTTGGCAATGGCCTTGTAATCATCCCTCTTGGAAAACAGCATAATAGCGATCAGCAGGCCGCCTGTAAGTCCGGACCCTGTGATGATGGAGAAGGCGGAGCGGAACGGTGTGTTGATGATGTTGGGGATGGCAAGGCCCGCGGCGTAGGCTGCCTCATTCTCCGCAAAGGCGGCCAGCAGAGGCGGCGCGTAGATGGCGGTCAGTGCCTGATTCCCATGGATGCCGAACAGCCAGAGTATGGTAGTCATCAGGTTGATGATCAAAAAGCCCGGAAGGCCTGTATGTACTGGATCAAGTCGTCTTTGTCCCTGAAATGGTAATAAAATGTGCTCCGGTTGACCTCGCCTGCCTTCACAATATCCCCCACCGAGATCTTACCCAGCTTCTTCTCCCTGCTCAGACTCTTTAAGGTGTCTGCCAGATGATTTTTCATAAGTACATTCATTTTTTCATTCATTTGCCCATACCTCTTGCTCTCATCATAAAGGAAATGGGGGCGCAAAAGTAGTTTCTCTTTGTTCATAAGTTTATACCAAAGAGTTGAAACCTAAATGCTGGCTTACAAGTTGCTTTAACGCCTTAGTTGTGCTACAATGAAAGCTGACACCCAGGTTCGTTGGTTCCATGGTTTGGGTGTGAATTCGCGATTGGAGGAAAAGATTGTGGATACAGGAGGTTATGAGACCATCTTAAAAGCAATGCCCGAGAGCGGCGGCTTTACATACAGAAAGATTCTCCGTGTGGACCTGGAGCGGGACCGGTGTACCGTGCTCAAGTCGGATCTGGCCGGCTGGCAGCCCGGGGAAGGGCCCATGACCGGGCAGATGGCTGAGTTTGCCCTGAGCGGCGCCATCCATCCGGAGGATGTGGAGCGGTTTATCACCTTCACCAGGCTGGACCGGCTGCGCCAGATCTCGGACGGAGGCCAGGAGACCCTCTCCATGATCTACCGCCGGAAGGCTGAGGAGGGCTACCGCTGGAATCTGATGGAGGTGATTCCGGACCAGGGCAATGATTCCCATTTTATTATCTTGTGCATGAAGGATGTGGACGACGCGTTCCGCGAGGGTGTGAAGCGGGAAGGGTTGGAAATCCAGACCTTGGAGGACCGGGCATATATCATCAGCAGCATGAGCAGTCTGTTCTTCTCTGCTTATTACATAAACTTAGAACAAGATACCTTCCGCGCCGTCACTCAGCTGAGCCGGGTGGGGGACGTGCTGGGCAGTGAGGTGAATTACACCGCTGCTCTGGCTATCTACGCTGACCATTTTATCCACCCCGACGACAGAGAGGAATACCTTCGCACCATGGATATCGAGAACCTGAGAAACAGCCTGCGCTGGTGGCAGTCCTGCGTGGTGTTCGAGTACCGCAAGCTGTCCGGAGAGCCGGGAGCCGGACAGGACGGCAAAACCTCCTGGGTGAGGGCTTCTGTTGTTCTTGCCCGCACCGGCGAGGATGACCTCCCCAAGACGGCAGTGTATGTGGCGCAGGATATCTCTGACGGCAGGCGGGGCTTTGAAGGGGCAGGCCTGTAATCGTTTCAACTCCGCCCTAAGAGCGGGCGGAGAATCAAAACAGAATGAGAGGAATTTTTCATGGATAAGATTTTGGTAATTGATGACAGTTCAGTGCAGACCGGATTTTTGAATTCCATCCTAAAAGACGATTACGAGCTTATTATCTGCCATACCGCAAAGGAAGGATTGGAGACCGCCGTGCTGGGAGGGTATTCTCTGATCCTGTTAGATATCGTCATGCCGGGCATGGATGGGTTTGCGTTTCTCAAGGAGCTGAAGTCCATGGAGCTTACCCGGTATATACCGGTGATTCTTCTCACCAGCTTGTCCGACGTCCAGTACGAAGAGCGGGGACTTCTCCTTGGAGCGGTGGATTATGTGACCAAGCCCTTTAATCCTGTGATCATCAAGGCCCGGGTGCACACTCATATTCAGCTCTATCACTATCAGATGCATTTTAAGGAGCAGGCCATGATCGATGAGCTGACCGGTGTGCCTAACCGGCGGCGGTATGACCATGAGAGCGCCGCACGCTGGAAGGAAGCTGTCCGCTTTGGGCTGTCCTTCTCCGTCTGCATGTTTGACATTGATAAATTTAAGCTTTACAACGATACTTTCGGCCATCCCGCAGGGGACAAGGTCATTTCCTCTGTGGCCCAGCAGATCGCCTCCTGTTTTAAGCGGTCTACGGATCTGTTCGCCCGGTATGGCGGGGAGGAGTTTGTGGCAGTGTTCCTGGGAAACCAGGCCGACTCGGCTTTCGAGTTTTTAAAATCCATACGTCAGTCTGTGGAAGATCTGCATATCCCCCACAACTCCCCGGTGAGCCCCTGGGTCACCGTCAGCATAGGGGGCGTCACCAAGATTCCACAAGCCGGGGAAAAGCCGGAAGATTATCTCAAGCTGGCTGACACCATGTTATATGACGCCAAACGGCTGGGCCGCAATCAGGTGGTGTGGGCCAGCCCCGACGGCCAGCAGTGGCGTGAGAGATGAGCCCTGGGGCCGTTTTCAGACCCCTGCCCAGCAGAAAGCCGGAGCCTTTTTCCCAAGAGCCTTCTCCAGCGCCCGGATGACCAGCTCATGGTCCTTTCCCTCGTGGAGCCCGCTGACCGCCAGCGTGGCTACCTGCTCCTCTCCCACCCGGATGGGGAATGCCCCTCCGGAGGGAAGGCTCTTTCTCCCCTCCTCAAACATCTCCTGCCAGCTGCCATTCAGCTTGTGTTCCACATAGGGCCACAGAGAACTGTGGCCCGCGGCAAGCACTGCCTGGCGCTTTCCTTCCATGAACGTCTCATTTCGGGGGCCCTTGGAGTCCATCATGTACTGGAACAGCACCGCCTGATCAGCTTCCCGGGTGATGCGGACGCTGATCTCCCGGTCATATTCCCTGGCCAGCTCTGCCACGGTCACGCCCAGGCGAAGGGCTTCCTCGCTCCCAAAGCTTTCAAACCTAAGGATTTCCTCCTGTTCCCTCAAGACCTCAAGACTCCTGGGCGTATACTGAAAGCCCTGGCGGATGGCATCCAGGATCCCGGCGCAGCGGATGGAGGCGTCAGGGGGCATCACATGGCTCTGGGTTTTTCCCTCTTTCAGGCAGGTGACAAAATGATGGATCTGACCGTAAAAATCATCTACCTCATAGGGCATCTCCACCACCTGAGGCTCTTTCCCCTGTACACGGACCGTCATGGACCGTGGCCGATGGAGTTCCTCCACCTCGATGGTTCCCAGCGTTCCCACGATCACCGCCCGCCTTGGCTTTTTCCGGTCAAAGGCGCACTCTAAAACCGCGCTCTTTCCCCCAAATTCCAGTTCCGCGTCAACATATTCATCCACCTCATTTTGGATGACAGCCCTGATCTTCTTGAGGCCGGGCTGCCCTGGCAAAAAATCCTCCAGCCAGCTGGCGCAGTAGATGCCTCCGTCCAGCAGGGCTCCCCCCTGTCCCGGCTCCCTGTGGTAGGTTGTCCTGGTTTTCTCCAAAGGCACCTCATTGCACAGGGAGGTTCTCACCTGGGTCACCTCCCCGATCACACCGGCTGACACAAGCTCTCTCAGCCTGCCATAGAGAGGCACAAACCTGGTTTTCATGGCCTCCATGAAAAGCGCTCCCGCCTTCCGGGCCTCCGCTGCCATCTCCTCCATCTCCTGCCGATTTAAGGCAGCCGGCTTCTCGCACAGCACCGCCTTCCCCGCCCGCAGCGCCTTCACGGCCCACTCCCTGTGGAGCCCGTGGGGGAGAGACAGATAGACCGCATCCACCTCCGGGTCCCCTAAGAGGCTGTCATAGTCCAGATAATATCTCTCTGCGGGGTATTGCCCCATGAACGCGACAGCCTTCTCCTCCTTCCGGCAGCTGATGGCTTTCAGCACACTGTCCGGCTCCTTTGCCAGGCTCTCGCAAAACCGGCGGGCGATATTTCCCGCCCCCAGTATTCCCCATCGAATCATACTACTTCCTCCTCAAAAATCTATTCCAACCTGCTGTCTTGCTTCATCCAGGATCTCCATCACATCCAGTGTGTGCTGGTTGTACCCCTTAGCCTCCTCGTAGTTTTTGCTCATGACCATGTCCGCAAAAACCCTCAGCTCATAGTACAGGCGGGGCATCCCCTCATTCAGGGCAATGGTCCTGATCTCCCCGCTGTTCTTCGCAAAGGTGAAAGAGCCGTACACGTTGGCCGGGTCGTCGCTGTGCACAAACCCTTTGTCGCCCTGAATATTGATGGAAACCGGAGCCTTGCAGTCCTTGGCGCCTACGCTGACGCATTGAAAAGAAGAATACTCCATGGTCAGGATGCCTGATGTGTCGATCCCTCTCTCTATGTTGGCAATGTAGCGGATGCGGTTGGGTTTTCCGAACAGGCCTGTCACATAGTGGATATTGTACACGTTCAAATCCATCAGGGCGCCGCCGGATTTCTTTGGGTCAAATACCGGAAGGACGGTTCCCTCCTTAAAAAGGTCGTACCGCCTGGAATACTGGGAGTAATTCAGCTGAACGATCTTCACATCCCCCAATTCCTTCACAAGCTCTCTGGTCTTCTGGTAATTGGGCATGTACTGGTTGGAGATGGCCTCAAAGATCATCACCTGGTTTTGCGCGGCGATATCCATCAGCTCCTTGGCCTGGCTGTATGTGCTTGCAAAAGGCTTCTCCACGATCACATGCTTTTTGCTCTGGGCGGCCTTTTTGGCAAACTCATAATGGAGATGGTTTGGAAGGGCCACGTACACCACTTCCACTTCAGGGTCCTCCAACAGTTTGTCATAGTCGTGATAAATCTTCGAGATCCCACACTGCCTCTGAAACTCCCTCATCCTGGGAAGGCTGCTCTCCCGGCCAAAGATGGCATAGACCTCCAGCTCCTCGATCTTCTCCGCTGCCTCCAGAAAGGCCGGGATGATGGTTCCTGCTCCTAAGATTGCTGTCTTCATTGTCTTTCTCCTCCTGAATGTTTTGCTTAACCGGACTATACCACAAAACAAGGCTCCTTTGTTGACTTTTCGCAAGATTGAAAAAAAAGTCCAGGCTTTTCCCTCAACTGCCAGGAAATACCGGACTTTTTTTCCTTTATAACAACTCTTTCAAGGCTTAACGGTGGAAGTTGGTAAATATGGTCTTCTCTTTCTCAGGAAGCCCAAGCTTCTCCTTGCCCATCTGGATGCTCTTCATCAGGAACGCCATGTTTCGGCCCAAGGTGCGCATGGTCTGCATGCCCTCTTCATCTTTTAATACCTCCTCCGGCGTGCTGCCGTGAACCATGTTCCAGTACTGGCTGGTGGCAATGGGCATCCCGTTTATGGAGAAATATTTGTTGAGCATGTCAAAGGTGGCCGTGTTTCCTCCCCTGCGGCAGGACACAACAGCGGCTCCCACCTTCATGGTCTTGTTGATGTTCACGGTGCTGAAGAACAGGCGGTCCATAAAGGACACCGCTCCTCCGGCCGGGCCGGCAAAATATACGGGAGAACCGATGACAAAGGCGTCCGCCTCGGCAAGCTTTGGAGCCGTCTCATTGACAATGTCGTCAAACACGCACTTGCCGCTCCCGGTGCTGTGGCACTTCCGGCAGGCGATACAGCCCCTGATGTCCTTGTGCCCCACATGGAGGATCTCGGTCTCGATCCCTTCTTCCTCAAGAGTCTTAGCCAGTTCCGTCAGAGCTGTGTATGTACAGCCTTTTGCCCTCGGGCTTCCGTTTACAAGTAATGCTTTCATGCAGTAATCCCTCCTGATATTTTTTTTCATTTTAACATATATGGTTTCCTGTGGGAAGTTCCAAATTGTTCATAGTCCTATTTTGCGTCCTGCTTCATCTGCCTCTCCCAAAAAGCCACCGCATCCTCAATCCACCCCTCGGCCGCGGTGCCGCTTCCCAAGCCGAAGCCGTGGCCTAGGCCGGGATACTTGTGAAACTCTGTGTCAATGCCCAGGGCTTTCATATTTTTCAGGCGCCTTTCCATGGTTCGCCAGCTGGCGATCCCGTCATTTTCTCCCACGCACACATAGGTGGGGGGATCATTCTGGGTGTAATCGCTGTGGCCTGTGTACTGGATCACGGCTGCCTTGGGGCGGGGAAGGTCGTCTCCCCCAAAGAACGCGGGACCGTAGGAGCCCAGGCTCGCCGCCATCCTTCCTCCTGCCGAACCGCCCCACAGGGAATAGTCTTCCGTGTCCACTTCCAACTCCTGGGCGTTGCGGAAGATAAAGGTGATGGCCCTGGACAGATCCTCGCAGGCAGTGTCCCATCCCGGGCGGTAGATCAGGGCAAAGGCGTTGTACCCCTTTTTCGACAGCTCCAGGGCGTGGGGAAAGCTGTCCTGCATGGCCCCCACGTAGGCAAACCCTCCGCCCGCATTGCACACGGCAAACTTTGCCCCAGGCTCGCCTTTAAAGAAATAAAGCCCTGTATCCCTCTTTTCCGGGTCCTGCCTCTTTTCCTCCTCTGTGTAAATGTCGTAAAAATAGGTTTCGCCCGCCGCCGCCCGCTCCCTCATGTAGTTGGCGATCTCCACGGTTTTGTCCGGGTCTATGTGGCTGTACCACACAAGTCTTAGATTCCCCAGAGTGTCCCCGCTGTAATATCCGCTGTCAGCGGGAAACAAAAGCCTTCCGTTCCCGCCAAACACAGGGTCATTGACCACTTCGGATATTGATGTCCTTACTGTGTAGGGTTTTCCTGTGTTTTCGGCCTTCTCCACCGGCTTCTCCGCTCCTTCCGCTTCCATCATTCTCTCCTGCCCGCAGCCCGAAAGGCCTATGAAAAGGCAGGACAACAGGGCAAGAAAAACCATTTTTCTCATATCAGACCGCCTCCTGTCCTGGCCGGGGCAGCCCCATCCTTGTAGCCATATCCTTGCACTGGAGAAAATATGCCATGTTCCTTCCAAGGACCTGCATCATCCTCTCTCCCTCAAGTTCCTTCTTAACCTCCTCCGGGCCGGACCCGCGGACCGCGTTCCAGTCCAGGGAAGAGATGATGGGCATCTGCATCAGCGCGAAATACGGATTCATCTGATCCCACGCCCCCGCAGAGCCGCCGCTCCCCACAGACACCACGGATGCAGCGGGCTTTAAGAGAAACCTCTGACCGCCGCTGTGGAGATCCACATAGAATCCCCTTCCCATAAAAGAGGCCATCCCGCCTTCCGCCCTGCCCTGGCGGGCCGGGGCTCCGAACACAAACCCGTCATAGTCTCCGGCTATGTCCAGAAAATCATTGACCCCGTCGGAAAAGACGCACTTTCTTGTGTCCCGGCATTTGCCGCACCCTGCGCAGGCAGATATGGGCTTATCTCCGATCCAGAACAGGTCCGTGTCGATCCCTTCCTCATTGAGGGCCGCCGAGACCTGGCACAGAGCTGTGTAGGTGCAGCCTTCCCTGTGAGGGCTTCCGTTTACCAGCAAAACTTTCATACTCCCTCCTCTTCTTCTTTGTGGTTCTATTATAGGAAAAGCCTGCGGTTTTTGGAAGTTTCTCTTTGTTATCCAGTATATACTCAGAAGTTATAAGTCTGGGAAAATCTCACCTCCATGCCCCTGAGCTGCTTATAAGTGGAGGCAATGATCACCGTGCAGAGATAGGTCTAATATCCCTTTTTCTTCAGATAACTGAAAATCATCTCCGCGCAGGCCTGCTCTCCTACGGAGCTGTCGATGCACAATTCATAGTTTCCGCAGTAAGACCAGGGCGACCCTGTGACGGAATGGTAATAGTTTGCCCTGGCCCCGTCGGAGTGTTCGATGTTCTTTTTGGCCTCCTCAGGGGAATCCCCGTACATTTCCATGACTTTTTTTATGCGGTAGTCCTTGGGCGCCCGGATAAAGACCCGGACCACATCCTGGTGATTCCGGAGCACATGGTCCGCGGCCCGCCCTACGATGACGCAGGAGCCGCTGTCAGCGATCTTTTTGATGATCTTGTCCTGAGCCACAATGGCCTGCTGCATGATCTTTGTGCTCAGGTAAAGCTCCCTTAACCGGTCAGGAGAATTCTTATTAATGTCTGAAATAAATTCTGCCGCCAGACCGCTCTCCTGGGCAGCCAGAGCCGTCACTTCTTTATAATAGCAGGTAACCTGGAGCATCTGCGCCAACAGCTGACCGATCTTCTTTCCAGCTGAGCCGTGCTCCCTGGAGATGGTGACGATCACGCCTGGCTTCGAGGGCCTGATGGAGCCCTCCGCCTCTTTGCGGGTATGCCCCTCTTCTGCCTTCAGCTCTTTCCATAGCAGCGCCATGACGCCTCCCGTGACTGCCATGGCCAGCACATCGGCCACCGGCGCTGCCCAGAAGATGCCGGTCACCCCGGCGAACACAGGCACGATGATGGAAAACACGATCAAAAGCACATCCCTGAGGACTGCCAGGGGCGCCGCTGCCTCGGCCCGCCCGATGGACTGCAGGAAGATGGCGCAGACCTTCTGCACGCAGGTAAACAAGATCAGCAGCAGATAGATCCGCAGGCAGCGGACCGCAAACTCCATGTACAGATCCCCGTCTGACCCGAACAGCCGGATGAACGCGCCGGGGAATGCCTCGAACAGGAGCATGCAGACAATGCCCACGCAGGCCGTCCACTTCAAAACCGCCTTTAACAGTTCCCTCACCCTGTCAAAGTTTCTGGCTCCGTAGTTGTAGCCTACAATCGGCTGGGCGCCTGCAGCGATGCCGATGGCAATGTTCAGCACGATCTGGAACAATTTCATGATGACAACAAAGGCTGCCAGCGGGATGTCCGCCCCATAGGGCGAGACGGCGCCGTACTTTACCAGCAGGATATTGTTCACCACCGTGATCACAACGATGGACAGCTGTGTCAGAAGGCTTGAGGTGCCCAGGGCCATGATCTGTCCCAGCTGTGCTAAGTCCGGCTTAAAGCTGTCTGTCCGCAGCCGGAAGGTCCTGCTTTTTGTCAGGTACAGGGCACAGAGCACAAAGCTGACAAACTGTCCCAGGATGGTGGCGTAGGCTGCTCCTCTGATGCCCATGCCCAGCACGAAGATGGCCACCGGATCGCCTACGATATTGATCATCGCTCCCACGATCATGGCCCCCATGGCATAGCGAGGGCTTCCGTCGGCCCGGATGATGGACGCTAAGGTGTTCTGGGTCATGGCCAGAGGCATCATGATGTAGATGATAAACCCGTAATCATGGGCCAGAGCCAAGGTGGCGTCCGTGGCTCCGATCAGCCGCAGCAGCCCGTCACCCCAAACATAGCTGATCAGGATGATCACCACCCCTGACAGGAAGGAAAACAAAATGCTGTTTCCGATTCCCTGGTGGATCTTCTCTGTCTCATTTTTTCCCAGGGATACGCTCAAGTACGCCGCCGCCCCGTCTCCGAAAAACAGGGACATGCCCCATCCGATCACTGTAATAGGAAAAATGACTCCTGTGGCCGCGTTCCCCAGATAGCCCACGCCATTTCCCACAAAAATCTGATCCACGATGTTGTAAAGACATGAGATGATCAAAGACGCGATGCAGGGAATGCAGAACTTCGCAAGAAGCTTTCCTGTCTTTTCCGTTCCAAGATAATTGCCTGTTTCCATAATCTCCTCCTTGATTTTGGGCACAAAAAAACACACGCAGCCTTTGTCCCGTAATCAGATTTACGTGCCAAGCACCACATGTGTCGTTCAAGTGTTCCCATTTTTGATACCCGTTTATTTTAATCAAAAATTTTTGAAAATGTCAAGAACTTTTTTTATTCAAGGTACCTTGACATATTTGAGCTCACAGGTTATGATATCAAGGTACCGAAATAATTTGCAGAGGAGATTCTGTTATGAGAGAATACAGGGAAAAAGAAGCTCATGCCTCATGGCGCAGGGACCGCTACGAAACAGCCGGGATCGACGACAAGCTGGTGTTCAATCTCCGGGATTTGAGCCACACCATGCGCTCTCTATATGAAGGCAAAGGCAGTCAGAAGCGGATCCTCATTGTCCTGGACGATATGGGAGGCAGCATCACGCAGCAGAGCCTCACCAGGCGTCTGGGAATCCAGCCGGGCTCTGCCAGCGAGGTCATCGCCAAGCTGGAGAGCTCCGGCCTGATCACCCGAGCCCCCAATGAGACGGACCGCAGGACCGCGGATATCAAACTGACCCAGGCAGGAAAAGAGATGGCCGCCCAGGCCCGGGCACAGAGGGTCCGCCGCCATCAGCAGATGTTCTCCTGCCTGTCTGACAGGGAGAAGGAAGAGCTGCTCTCCCTCCTGGAGAAGGTTAACAGGGATTGGGAAGAGCGCTATCAGAATACCAATTAGGGGGCACTATAATGTGGAAATACATCAAAAAATATCTGTTTTTTGCCATCCTGGCGGGTCTGTTCATGGCAGGCGAGGTGTCCATGGATCTGGTCCAGCCCGGGATCATGAGCCGGATCGTGGATGAGGGCGTGCTGGGTCTGGAAAACGGCGGCGCAGGTGATCTGAATCTTATATGGAAGCTGGGCCTTCAGATGATCTTCCTGGTGCTGTTTGGCGGGCTCTGCGGCTCCCTCAACAACGTGTTTGTCCACATGTCCGGCCAGAATATCGGAAATGAGATCCGCAAGGACTGTTTCCGCCGGATCATGGCCTTTTCCTTTCCCCAGATGAACCGGTTCGGCACTGGTTCCCTTGTGACAAGAGTGACCAACGACATCACCCAGGTGCAGAATTTCGTATCCCAGTTTGTCCGGGGCATGATCCGCACCTCTTTCCTCATGTTCGGCAGCATGTACTGTATGTTCCGGCTGAACCGGGATTTCGGCATGGTGGTGCTGTGCGCCTTTCCCTTCATCGTGGGCTGTCTCGCCTTCTGTCTGGCAAAGGCCAACCCCCTGTTTACAAAACTCCAGGCGCAGCTGGATTCCATCAACGCCATCATGCAGGAGGATGTGTCCGGAATCCGGATCATCAAGGCCTGCGTGCGGGAGCTCTATGAGAAGACCCGGTTTAAAAAAGCCAACCAAGAGCTGGTGTCCACTCAGCTCCATGTGCTGATGATCTTTGCCTTTATGAATCCTGTGGTGAACGCGCTGATGTACCTTGTGGTAGCCGCCATCCTCCTCATCGGCTCTTTCGAGGTGGGCGCCGGTGCCGCCACGCCGGGCAACATCATGGCAGCCATCACCTACACCACCCAGCTTCTCAACGGCATCCTCATGCTGGTGCTTCTGTTCCAGAACATCTCCAGGGGCTACGCCTCATGGAAACGGGTTAGGGAGCTGCTGTACAGCCAGCCCGAGCTTAAGGATGGAGCCTTTGAGGGCGGGACCAGACAAAAGGGGGAGGTGGAATTCCGGGATGTGTCCTTTAGCTATCCCGGAAGCAGCCAGCTGGTGCTGGATCACTTAAGTCTCACCGTGCATCCCGGTGAAACCCTGGCTATCATGGGCGCCACCGGCTGCGGCAAGACCTCCCTGGTGAACTTGATCCCCCGCTTCTATGACGTTTCCGGCGGCGCGGTCCTGGTGGACGGCATTGATGCGCGGGAATACCGGCAAAAAGATCTGAGGGAGAAGATCTCCGTGGTGCTGCAAAAAAGCGATCTGTTTAGCGCCACCATCCAGGAAAATATCGCCTGGGGAGCGCCGGATGCGTCCGGGGAGGCCATCCGGGCTGCTGCTGTCACCGCCCAGGCAGATGACTTTATCTCCAGAACCCCTGAGGGCTACCTCACCCCGGTCTCCCAGCGGGGCATGAGCCTGTCCGGCGGCCAGAAACAGCGCCTCTCCATCGCCAGAGCCATGGTAAAGCCTGGGGAAATTCTAATCTTCGATGACTCCACCAGCGCCCTTGACTTGAAAACCGAGGCAGATCTGTATCAAGCTCTCAGGGAGTCCAATCCCTCCGGCACCAAGATCATCATTGCCCAGAGGATCGCTTCCGTTCGCGGCGCGGACAGGATCGCTGTCTTAGAAGGCGGAAAGATCGCTGCCTGCGGATCCCATGAAGAGCTCATGAGATCCTGCGCTGCCTACCAGGAAATCTACCATTCTCAGATCGGAGAGGAGGATGTACAAAATGAGCGCCAATAGCCAACAAAAACTGGAGGAGCGCAATATTCCCGGCATGACCCGCCATCAGCGTTTCGCGGAGGTGGAGCACGCCCAGAATGCCAATGCTGCTTTAAAACGAATCATCACCTATTTTGCCCACGAGAAAGCCATGGTGGCCTCCATGCTCCTGGTGGTGATCTTTGGAACCCTCTGCGGCATCTATGCCCCCAGCCTGCAGAGCAGAGCCATCGACATCATCGCCTCCGCCAGAACAGGCAGTCTCCGGCGCGCCCTGGTTTTCATGCTGGTGGTCTATCTGCTCTACAGCCTCTGCCAGCTGCTCCAGAACGTGTTCAGCGCCCAGCTCAGCCAGAGCATCGTAAAACGCATGCGGGAGGAATTGTTCGGGAAGCTTGTGGACCTTCCGGTCCGCTATTTAGACACCCACTCCCACGGAGATGTCATGAGCCGGATGACCAATGATATTGAAAATATCTCCACCACCATCTCCCAGTCCCTGCCATCCCTGTTCTCCGGCGTCCTGACCATCGCCGGCACCGTAGGGGTGATGCTGTGGTACTGCAGGCAGCTGGCCCTGTTGAGCTGCGCAACGGTTATCCTGACTCTGCTGGCCACCCGGATTCTGTCGGGAAAGGTCCGAAAATTTTCAAGGACACGCCAGATGCTTCTGGGGCAGCTAAACGGCACCGTGGAGGAGATGATCTCCGGCTATCCCACCGTAGTGGCCTACAACCATCAGGACATCACCACAGAGGAATTTTGCCGCACTGCTGATTCCCTGACAAAAGCGGGCATCAAAACCGATATTTTCAGCGGCGTCATGGGGCCGGTCATGAACTGCATCGGCAACATCGGCTTTGTCATCATCGCTGCCTTTGGCGGGTATTTTTCCGTCCACGGCCTGATTTCCGTGGGCATGATCTCTGCCTTTATCGTCTACGCCCGGCAGTTTAGCCGGCCCATCAACGAGATCGCCCAGATCTACGGCCAGCTCCAGACCGCCGTGGCCGGGGCCGAGCGGGTGTTCATGGTCTTAGATGAGACCGACGAGGACAAGACAGGGGAAGACCTTATGGAGGCCAGGGATACTACTGTCACCTTTCAGGATGTCCGGTTCTCCTATGAGCCGGACCACCCCGTCATCCACGATTTCAGCCTCACCGTTCCGGCCGGCAAAAAGGTGGCCCTGGTGGGCGCCACGGGCAGCGGAAAGACTACTATCGTCAACCTGCTGATGCGCTTTTACGATATGGACAGGGGACAGATTTTTATCACTGATCAGAACATCCGGGATCTGTCAAGGGACTCCTTGAGAAAGAATGTAGCCATCGTCCTTCAGGATACGGTGCTGTTCTCCGATACCATCCGGCGCAACTTGAAATACGGAAGAGAAAGCGCCACCGATGCAGACATCGCGGGGGCCATGGAAATGAGCTGCTGTCAGGACCTGCTCCAGAAATTGCCCCAAGGCTGGGATACCGTCTTGTCCGGCTCCGGCCAGAACATCAGCCAGGGCCAGCGCCAGCTTCTGGCCATTGCCAGGGCCTTTGTGGCAGACCCCAGGATCCTGATCCTGGACGAGGCCACCTCCAGCGTGGACACCCGCACCGAAAAGGCCATCCAGGATGCCATGCAGAGGGTCATGCAGAACCGGACCAGCATCGTCATCGCCCACAGGCTGTCCACCATCCGGGATTCTGACCTCATCGTGGTCATGGACCGCGGGCAGATCGTGGAAAGCGGCAGCCACAATCAGCTTTTGGAACAAAAAGGGAAATATTTTGAGCTTTACATGACCCAGTATGCCGGATTCGCCACCTGACAGGCGCGCGCCTTGAAAAGCCCTCCTGGGCTGGCAGGAAACGGACGAAAAACCGTCACCGCCCTCAGCCTTCCCAGGAGAGCAGCTCCCTTCTGCGGAAGATGTAGTAGGCGATCCCTGTTAGATCCGCAAGGAACCAACCGATGGGCACAGACCACCAGATGCCGGTGACCCCAAAGGCCGGAACACCGGACAGCCCATAGGCCAGGGCCACGCGGGTTCCCAGGGAGATCACGGTCAGCACCACGCTCATCCCCGGTTTCCCCAGGGCTCTGTACAGGCCGTACAGCAAAAACAGGCACCCGATCCCGCAGTAAAAGGCCCCCTCGATCCGCAGGTAGCGGACCCCCTCCCATATGGTCTGCGTCTCCTTGGCCTCCACAAACATCGCCATCAGCGGGCGGGCGAAGATCCACACCAGCGCCGACACCAGGATGCAGAAGCTCATGGACGCCAATATGGCCCCTTTCAGCCCCTCTCGGATGCGGCCCCCTTCTTTTGCGCCGTAATTCTGGGCAATAAAGGTGGAAAATGCATTGCCGAAATCCTGTACCGGCATGTAGGCAAAGGCGTCGATCTTCACCGCGGCCGCAAAGGCCGCCATGACCGTGGGGCCAAAGCTGTTCACCAGCCCCTGGACCATCAGGATCCCTAAGTTCATGACAGACTGCTGGACGCAGGTCAAGATAGAAAATCCCGCGATTTCTTTCACGCACCTCCACCGAAAGCTGACGCCTTCCCTAAGGCCCTTCAGCTCCGGGCACCGGGCCGCGGCATAGACGGCGATGCCCAGCCCTGACACATACTGGGCGATCACCGTGGCCTGGGCCGCTCCCCTTACGCCCCATCCAAGCCCAAGCACAAACCACAGATCCAGGATAATGTTGAGTCCTGCGGAGACTGCCAGAAAGACAAGGGGCACCACCGAATTGCCCACTGCCCTGAGAAAAGACGCAAAATAATTATACAGGAACGTGGCCGCGATGCCGCAGAAGATGACAGCCAGATATTCCCTCATGGAACCCCACACATCCTGGGGAACCCTCAGGAAGACCTGTATAAAATCCAGACAGGCAAAGGCCAGGATATTGAGCCCAACCGCAGCCGCGGCGATCAGCGCAAAGGAAGCGCAGATGCTCTCCCTAAGCCCCTGCTCATCCTTTTGTCCAAAGCGGATGGAGAACAGGGCTCCGCTGCCCATGCACAGTCCCAGCAGGATGGAGGTGAGGAAGGTCATAAGGGTGAAGGAAGACCCTACTGCCGCCAAAGCGTTCTTTCCCAGAAACTGTCCCACGATCAGGGTGTCCGCCACATTATAACACTGCTGCAGCAGATTCCCCAGGATCATAGGCACCGCGAAAAGTAGCATAGACCTCATAACCGGCCCTTTGGTCAAATCTTTGTTCATCTCTCTGTTATCTCCTTCAAATGTCCGTCCCCAAAGGGAATCTACATACAAAACATCACAAACCGCATGATATCCATATAGTCGTCCGCCTCATACACCACGGTTTTGGGACCAGTCTTTGCCGCCCCTGGATAAAACGAGGCCCTGTATGCCTTCTTGTGCTCCCGGTAGCGCACCTCCAGGGTAAAATGCTCTGGCAGAGAGATGAGGCATTCCGGTTTCCTCCCCTCCTCTGTCTGGCTGTTGAGCCGTTTCACCGCCTGTTCCATGCCGCTCTGGATGCGCTCCTGGGCCTCCTGGGGATGCAGCCCTATGGAACCGCCCCCGATCCCCTGGCTGGTAGCCACCGCGGTGACAGCAGGACACAGCTCCCTGGCCATGTCGCACACCATGGCATCCCCGCTAACAAAGATCACCGGTATCCCTAAGTAAGCGGCATACATAGCGTTCAAGGTAAATTCACTGCAGGCCATGCCGTTGAGCGCAGCTCTCTCCACCCCTAAGTTCATGGTGTGGGCCAGGGGATTGCCGTCGCTTCCCGCGCAGGTGTGGCAGCCGGTCATGGCAGCTGCCTGGAAAGTCCTGTCAAGGCCATCCATCATACAGGCCGGGCTTTGGGTCCAACCTCTCAGCAGCCGCACCTGGCGGGGCATGGCCGAGGGGTCTAAGTTGCGGGCCGAATCATGGGCATCCCTCACCAGGATCTCCCTAACCCCGCCTGACAGCGCTCCCCGGCAGGCAGCCGCCACCTCGGCCGTCATCTGCTTTGAAAAATATTCATACCGATCTCCAGGCTCCGTTTCCTTCCAATCCACGATGCCTGCGGTTCCTTCAATATCTGCACTGATAAATAATTTCATGGTTTATCCTCCCGCTGTTTAGCCTTTCAATCCCCGCGCCTGCCTGTCCATATCCTCAACCACAATGTCATAGATCTCGCCCAGAGAAGCGCAGTACTCCAGCACCTTCCACGGTTCATTGGTGTGAAAATGGATCTTGATCAACTCTTCATCCCCCACCGCCAGCAGGCAGTCTCCCTTAAAATTTTTGGCAAAGTAATCATTGATCTCATCTTCATCAAGATTCTCCCCCTCGATGAGCAGTTGCGTGTCATACTTAAATTCTAACATAACTTTTCCTCCTCGTTGGTATCGGCACGCGCCGCTTTGCGTCACCTGCCAGTACGTCATAATAATAACGGCAATCCCTTTACAGCATGTCAAAAAAACTCAGCTGTCCGTCTCTCCAGGACTCCTGCTTTGCGTCCTTGATCACATCCCCCTCCTGCCCGTATCCTATGAGAAAAGGGGAATCTTCATGGTGGCAGGCCATGTTGTGAATGACGGTTTTCCTGTCATAGTTGGCATAACAGTACAGACAGCCGTGGCCGCAGGTGTTGTAGGCCCCGATATCCGCCCCCAGAAGACAGCTGCACTCCTGCCTGGCGTACCGCTGCTTAGGAACGTGAAGACGGAACCCCGCCGCCTGCTCCAGTACCTCTTTTGACATGCAGCCTTTGGCGTCCACATGATCCCTGACCAGAGATTCCATTTCGCAACACAGATGAACCTGCATCTGATTTTTTGCCGCTGCCTTAGAAAACGCTTCCACCAGCTGCTCCTGTTCCCCCTGGGTTACCGCCCTGGCCTCAGGAAAATTCCGCTTTGTCTTCTCATACAGATCAAGAAAGCTCACCACACACTGCCCGGTATACCCTGCCAGGGCATTTGCCATGTTCTCAAATTCCCGGATGTGATAGTCCACAGAATACTTTTTGGTGATCAGAACCGGGTCATACCTCCAGCTGAGCCTGTCCGCCCCCAGCCTCTTTGACAGCCTTTTCATGGTCTCAAGCACCTTTTCCTTTGGAGGAACATAAGGCTCTATGTCCTTTCCATAGGGAGTCACTGTCACGAGCCAAAAGCAGGTGAAGGGAGACAAGAGATCCATCTCCGCAATCATGGGCTCCGGATTCTTGGTGCAGAATACCAGGATATCGATGACCTCGGGGCTTAAGCGGTATCTTGTGACCTGGGAGGGATAATAGGGGTTGCGGACCAGCACAAAGCCTTCCCGGATCCGGTTGTAGAACCACTTGCTGTAATAGGCCGGTATATCGGTCCTGCTTCCTGTATTTAAAATCATCTGCCTCGCATCCCCCCTCCTCTGTTTTATTTCCATATGATGAATCATGTCACCAGGTCGCCGCCCGTCAGGGTTCTAACGTGCGTGTGCATCGGCGCAATTCCGATTATATCAGATTTCCAGGCATTTGCAATCTTTCATGGGATATAAAATCGAGTAGGGGAGGCTTTTCCCACTACTCGCCGCGCCGGGGCGGGGCCGCGCAAGCGGCCACATTTCCCTTCCTCCCCGTGCGCATAAAAAAGAGGATGCTTTTAACACCCTCTAATTAATCGTTTCTATTCATTTTTCAGTGGTGGCTGCTGATATAATTTGCGGTTAATTTCTTTTTTCAAGATTTCAATTTCTTCTTTTGCAGCATCCACTCCACCATTTTCTAAATGCCGTTCAATTCGTTCAACTAGAGTAAGCTGATCAAAAAAGGGTTGCATTTAATTCTTTTTCATTGGATAGCATATGGTACCGCACTCCTCTCCTTTACAGAAATCCGGCGCGGCAGCAGACATCTCCATCCGCACCGCGCCGGATCAGGCTATTTTTAAAAGTTCTACTTTAACCCTTTTATAAAGGGGATCAGGCAGAGAAGGACCACGATCCCAAGGATCCCAACCAGGATCCCCACCACCATGTTGCTCCACACCATGGTAAGGCACATTCCCACGCCCAGCAGCAGGGATCCCACGATCCCAAGCAGGGTGGCGCCGATAACCTTTCCCGACAGCTTGATGGGCGCCTTGTTCTCCATCTTCCTCCACACGGCCACCATGACCAAGAGCACCATCGCCCCTGCCACTCCCATGACAACTCCGGGCCGGAATGCGTTCCACTCCGGGATCAGAGCCATGCACATGCCAAGGGCAAACAAGATGCCCCCGATCGTCCCCAGGATCATTGCTACAAATGTACTCTTCTTCATCGATCAAGACCTGCCTTTCTGTCTGCTTCCGCCTTATTGTTTCCTGCCCTCTGCTCCCGCTCCTTTTGCTCCGCGGCCAGCCGCGCCCGTGCTTCCTCCACGGACTCCCCTTCCCGGGTCAGGAAACTGTCCACAAACTTGTCGGCCATCTTGCTGAATCCCTCTACCGCCCCTTCCTCAATCTTCTTGTAACCGCCTACCACTCCCTCTTCGATCTTCTTGTAGCCGGCTACCACTTCCTCCGCAATCTTTTCATTGGCTTTCACCAGTTTCGAATTTGCCATTGCAGCTCTACTCCCTTCCTTTCTGTTTGTATGTCTGTTTCACTTGATGAGAAGAGAATATCACTTGATTGTTTAAGCAGTGTTTGAGTTTTGTTTCTGAAATATTAATGATGAGTTATGGCAGCATATTCCCCGCTGCCAGATAGATCCCATACCACTCCTCCCTGGTAAGGCATATGTCCGAGGCCCCGCAGATCTCATCAAACCGGGACAATGTCATGGTCCCTGACAGAACCTGCATGCCCGCCGGATGGCGCAGGATCCACGCCACCGCCACAGTTGTGTCCGTTACATGATACTTTTCGGCGATCTCATGGATCTTCTGGTTCAATGGTTTAAACTTCTCGCTGCCTAAGAACACTCCCTCGAACATGCCGTACTGGAACGGAGACCAGGCCTGGATGGTCATATCGTGCACGCGGCAATAATTCAGGACGCCTCCGTCCCGGTCCACGGCTCCCTCTGTCATCATGTTCGCTTCCATGCCGCTGCGGACCATGGAGGCGTGGGCTGCCCCGAACTGCATCTGGTTGGCCATGAGCGGCTGCTTTACACATTTCTTCAGAAGCTCGATCTCCATGGGAGTGTGGTTTGACACGCCAAAATATCGTACCTTCCCGGATCTCTCCAAAGAGTCAAAGGCCTCTGCCACCTCCTCCGGCTCACACAGCGCATCCGGCCTGTGAAGCAGCAGGGCATCCAGATGGTCCGTCTCCAGCCTTTTTAAGGAACCCTCCACAGACGCGATGATGTGCTCCTTGGAAAAATCATACATTTTGCCAGGCACGATCCCGCACTTGGACTGGATAAACATGTCCTCCCTCTTCAGCCCGCACAGCTTCACCGCCCTGGCGAAGATGATCTCGCACTCCCCGCCGCCGTAGATGTCCGCATGGTCAAAGAAATTCACTCCTCTTTCCATGGCCCTGTCCACCAGCTTTGCCGCCTGCTCCAAAGGCACATTCTTCATCCGCATGCAGCCCACCGCGATGGCCGGCACCTTTTGTCCGCTGGTTCCCCAATTTACGTTTTTCATTTTCTGTCCTCCTATTATAATACTCTATACTTCTCTCAACCTGTCGGTCTCCTTCCGTTTGAACTGTTGCAAAATTTGCAACAGTTCCTTCTCGAATCAGTTCTCCCTCAGAATATACATTCTTAATATGTCTGGAGATTGTAGATTTATCCCGCTGAAACAGCTCTGCCATCTGATCAAGCGACAACCAGTCTGTTTCATTCTGCATGGGAAAATCAGAATTTTCTGACCATATCTGTCTGCCAGAAATCCGAGACAGTGTTTCGGATTTTTCACTTTTGGAATTCAGAGACTCTGTCTCGGATACTACACCTCTGTAAAGCATTGAGTTTGTCCACTCTAAAATATCCCTCCACAATTCCCTCATACGGTATATCATCTAATCCATTTTCCACTAACAGATGATTCTCCAGGTCATAGATCACCACATTTTTTATACTGCTCAGGACAAAAGGCGAGTGGGTCGTAACGACAAACTGTATGTTAGGGAAAAGGACTGTGAGCAGCGGCATAATATTTTTCTGTAATTCCAGGTGAAGATGTGTCTCAATCTCATCGATCAGCACGATCCCGGGAACCTTAAAATCAAAAGAACGGCGGGTCTGATTTTCCATCCTCATAATAAGGTCCAGCACAATATCCAATACCGCCTCATAACCGCTTGACAAGGTATTAAAGTCAAATGGTTCTTTCCCCTCCTGCAATATATGAAATTCAAAGGTATCTTCATCAAACTCCATCTTTACTGTCTCATCCGCAAATATTCTCCTCAAAAGCTGCTCAAGCTGTTCAAACCACGCCTTGATCTCGTCCGCTTTTTCCAACTTATTATTATTTCTTGCAAGGGACTCTGTCACTTTAAGGTCCAGCAAATACTTTACAAATTCATCTCTGGGAAATTCATTCAATCCGTAATCGTCTTTTAACCGTACCTTCTCCACATGTTTGGGCTGTTCTGCTTCAAAAATCCTGTCCGCTCTGTAATAGGCCAAAATGTAATGATACTTTCCTCTTAATCCATAAATATTGGCAGTATTTTGATTAAACCGCACCTCCAGTCCGTTTCTGCTCTGCTCCAGCCTTTCTTCTTGTTCGTGGAATTCCTGGTCTAGTTCCAGAATTTTCCCCTCCGCTTCCCCATTTTGAAGAGCCCTGTCTCTCTCCCCTCTGGCATTCATAGCCCACTCTTCTCTATATGTAAAACGCCTGTCCGTAAACACATTATTGATATGAGCCGCCAAAGCCTCCACCATACTAGTCTTTCCGCTTCCATTTTTACCGGTAAAGATCAAATGCTTGATCCCATATCCTGACAGAGGAATCTGAATGTCATGTAGGTGCCTGACCTTCTGAATTTTTAAATCTGTAATATATAGCTGCTCCATCTTGGCCTCCTCCATATGATCATAAGTCCGCCCTGGACCAGATCTTTCAAAAATCTGTATTTAAGTATACCAGACTTCTGGCCGGATGTAAATTCTCTGTCTCTTTTTTTGCGGTTCCTGTCGGTTCCCCTTTCTTTGAAGATCCCGCCTGCACGATAATCGCAGGCAGGCCGACTCTGTAAATTTCCAGAACCCGGTTTCTTTCCAGAGAAAACCCTTTCCAGGTAAAAATATAAGAAACGGGCTGATGCATTTTGAAATAACATCAGCCCGTTTCTGTCAATTATCTTCTGAATACTTTTCCAATCAGCACATTGCCGCTGCCTGAATACCTGCGATTGCGCCGTCGGCAACTGCCGTAGCCACCTGCCTCACTTTTTTCGCGCAGATATCTCCTGCCGCAAATACTCCCGGGATTTCCGTCTGCATGGAGCTGTCAACCGGAATGTAGCCGCCAGCTAACTTCAATTCTGTGTACATCTGCGTATTGGGAACAATCCCCGCATATACAAACACTCCACACTCCCCATCTTTTACAATCTGCTTCTTTCCTGTTTCGTTGTCTGTAAATTCAAGTTCTTCCACCCTTCCGTTTCCATACACTGCAGTAAGACTCGAGTGGGGCATAATGTCAATATTGCCATGAGTAACAACCTTATCCTTGAATTCCTGTATGCACGCAAGTTCATCTTCCACACATACAATCGTTACCTTCCCGGCTATTCCGGCCAGATAGAGGGCTTCCTTTACTGCTCCGTCTGCTCCGCCGATTACGTAAACATTCTTTCCTTTATAATCCGGACCGTCTTTTGGCGCATTTAACCTGACACCTTTTAAGTTTTCCCCCGGAATGCCTAACATACGGCCAGAACCGCCATTTGCCAAAATCAAGGTTTTAGATTCATAATGTTCTTTATCCGTAAAGATTTTCTTTGTTTCGCCTGTAAGCTTGGCCTCTATCACATTTTCATAACGAATCTCCACACCGGCGCCCAGGGCCTGTTCTTTCATCCGTTCAGCAAATGTCTTTCCCGATTCTTCCTGCACGATTGCTGTATAATGTGTGACTGTCGATACCGTTCCAATCAAGCCCCCTACTTGTTTCTTCTCCAACACTAAAACCTTTTTCCCTCTGCTCTTCCCGTAAATCGCCGCGCTAATGCCCGCCGGGCCTGCTCCAATAATAACAATATCGTACATTTCAAGATCCTCCTTGTATATATATTTTTTTCTCTTTTTGAAGATTTTATTCAAACCCAAGGCTTTTAACTTTCGCCCCGTCAAAGATCCCTTCCCCGTCCGCCTGGCTGACAATCTCTTCCCCCACATCCACCCCTTCCGCGACAACCACTTCGGACCCTGACTGGTAGAGGACCTCCACCTTCTGCTTTCTGGCCCTGTCCTTTTCCACCCGGTAAACGTAAGACTCCCCCTCTGTCTGGTACACGGAGTCAGAGGGAATCACCGTACAGCCATCCTGGTCAAAGAGGCAGAACTTCACATTGACGCCGTACCCTTCTGTCCCGGACAGCTCCCACTCGGGATCCCCATCCACGTCCACCACCACATGCACCCTGTACTCATCAAGCCCCAGGGAGGACACTCCCTGGCGGGCGAAATCATAAACCTCTCTGATATGTCCCGGAAAGGAGACATTTTTCCCTCTGAGTTTCAGCACGATCTCCACCGGGTCCCCCTCCTTCAGATAGGGGGCAATGTTGGTCAGCACATCGGCTTCCACCGTGTTTTCCCCCAATCCTGTCATGGACACCACCAACTGTCCTGGCTGAACCGCGCTTAGATCCTTTGCAGGCAGCTCCCTTATGATCCCGTCTGCCGGAGCGGTGACCCGGCACTTCTCAAGTTTTGCCTCGATCTGCTTTACAGCGGTTCTCTGTACTTCTATCTCCATGGCAAGCTGCTTCTCCTGGCTCTCATAGAATTGGCCGTCGATTTTGGATTCTTCCATCCCATCTCTTATCAGTTCCTCCAACACCCGGCTGCTCTCCTCATACCGGCTCTCCGCCTGGCCAAGTGCTGCCTGGCTTTGCCTGTAGCTTGCCTCCCTCTCCTCCATCTCCGCTTTTGAGATGTCTCCGGAGCCATAGAGCGCCCGGCTTCCCTCATAGATTGTCTTTGCCGCCTCGTACTGGGACTTCCGGACAGACAGCTCCTGCCGGATCTGTTCCAGATATTCTCCGGGGGACGTTTTCATGAGGCGGCTGATCTTGGCCTCCTCCAGCTGTGCCTCATAGCCGGAGAGTCTGCATTCTGCCATATATTTTTCATATTCATAGTCGCTGCCATCCACCACAAAGAGGAGATCCCCCTCCTTCACCTTATCGTTTTCCTCCACCGCAACCTCCTGCACGGCCCCGGAGACTTGGGCGGTGATCTCATATTTTTTTCCTACATGGAGCACGCCTTCCTCTGTGTAGAAATCTTCCACATGCCCCTTATAGACCACCGTGGTCTCCACTTTTGCCTCCTTAAAAGATGCAAAAAGCACTCCCAGAATGCCTGCCGCAGCTGCTGCCAGAATCCCCGCCGCCAGTTTTTTCTTACCCATCGCCCTATTCCCTTTCTTTCAAAATATCTGTCAGGCAGATTTTTTTCACAAACATGTTCTCCGCCAGGCAGGCAAATGCCGTGATCGCCAGACAGATCACAAATGCCATGCCATAGGCCCCCGGCCCCACAGTCATGTTGACGCTGTAGCTCTCCGACATTACCAGCCTCTCGATGAGGACCCTGATCCCCCAGCTTCCCGGGATCCCCAGCAAGATCCCTCCCGCAAAGTAGAAACCATGCTCCATCAAAAGGAGCCTGCGGATCTGATCATTTTCCATCCCCATGATCATCAGGATGCCGAATTCCCCTATCCGCTCCCGGATATTAATCATGGAAATGTTGTAGATCAGGATGCCGCCCGCAGCCACTGAGAGCACCGTGAACATATAGATCATGGCCAGCATGCTTCCCATCATATTCCGGTAGCTCCCCGTGATCTTGCCGGCATCCACCAGCCCGGCCTCTCTCACCTGCTCTTTCACCTCCTCCTTCCTCCCGGTCTCCACAGCCAAAAGCACAGTGTTGGCGGCCTCCCCCACAGGGAAAGCCGCGGCTAAGCCATCCATGCTCATGTAACAGCTGCTGCCAAAGCTCTCATCAATGACAGCGGAAACCGTAAGTTTCACCGGATCCAGGGTGATCCCGGGGCTGGTGATCCACACTGGATCCCCTCTGTCCACGCACAGCCCGTCTGCCGTCCTCCGGTTTAAGATGATCCCTCTCTGGGGAGGCTGATAATAGTTTCCCCGGGTATCCATGATCTTCCACAGCTCTGATTCCGGATTCAGCCCGTAGAGGACAGCCTGCTCTGTCAGATTTTCATTCTGAAGCCCCACGGCCAGCCTGCACACCGCCTCGGCCCTCTCCACACCATCCAGCAGCTCCCCGCCCTGTCTGGCATGCACAGGGCTTGTCAGCCTGTCTAATGACAGCTGCAGGTCATAGACCTGGATCTTCTCAAACTGGTCAAAGAACATTTGCTCCGCCACTCCCTCGAAGGAAAACAGAACCGAAGACATGGCAAAGGGAAATCCGATGGACAGGGCGATGAGAAAGCAGCGAAATGGATTCCTTGTCATGGACCGGACCGTCATTTTCCAGGATGTGCCAAGACGGCTGAGCCAGGAAAAAAGAGCCCTGTCTTTCCAAACCGTCTTCGGCGTCCCGGCCTTCATGGCCTGAGCCGGAGTGATGGAGAAAATATCCCTGACTCCCCAGAAAACCGCCAGAATCCCTGTGCCCACTGCCAGGAGAACTCCTGTGACGCGGCTGTCCGCGTAATTGTGGTACACGGTGTCGGGAAGGGCAAAAAATTCCATGTACATGCCAAACATAAACCGGCCAAAGGGAACCGCCAGGGCGCTGCCTGCCGCCGCCCCTGCCAGCCCCGCCGCAACTCCCTCTGCCAGATAGCCGGACATCAGCTCCCAGTCCGTCATCCCGAAAGCCTTCATGGTCCCGATGAGCCTCTGGTCCCGGTCCACGGTCTTCTTTAACACCACATACAGCATAAATACGGATATAGCCATAAAAAGCACAGGCAGGATGGTTCCCACGGAGATCAGCTCCCCCATCTCCCCCTCCACCATATTATAGCTTGTCTGGCTTTCCCTCTCACACAGGGACACCAGCCCATGGACCTGCAGCGCCTCCCTCAGACGCTCCTTTACATCCTCATAAGTATAGCCGGGAGCCAGAAGAAAGCCCAGCTCCGTGTAACAGTCACGCCTCCCCAGGATCTCCTCCATCCGCCCCTCTTCCACACAGGCAATGTCATAGACCTCTCCGTCCGGGACCATGGCTCCCCCTGGCGGGATAGAGTAGATATAGTCCGGAGCCTGGCAGGTTCCCCCATATGTGACATCAAAGGTTCTTCCCCTGCAGACCAGCAAAAGCGCCTCCCCAGGCTCATAGCCGTAGACCGCCGCCATCCGGGATCCCAGAAAGAAGTCCCCGGACCCTGCGCTGTTCTCTAAGAGCGTCAGCACATTGATGTCATCGTCGGCCCGGTAGGAAAGCAGGTGGACGGTCACGATCTCCTCCTGCCCCTCCCCCAAAAGCCTTAGATCCTCCGCCATCTTTCCCGAGGCCTTCAGGATCCCGGGGATCTCCTCCAACAGTCTCAAGTCCTCCCCGGAGATCCCGCTCACCACAGCGAACACATCTGCCAGCCTGCTGTCTTCATAATATTTAAAAATCTGCCCTTTCAGATTCCTCAAGGTGTCCATCATGGCTACATAGATAAAGATCCCGATGGCAATGATCAAAACCGCGCCCACAAAAGACCCTCTGTTTTTCAGCACTGTGCGGAACACATTTTTGTGAAAATTCTTCACATCTCTTTCCCCCTGACACCAGACAGCGCTACCACTCCAGTTCTTCCGGTTTCGCCGGGTCCTCGTTGACCTGGACCTTCACCAGCTCCCCGTCCTTAAAATGAAACACCCGGTCCGCGATCTTCGCGATGGTCTCATTGTGGGTGATAATGACTACTGCCTTCTCATACCGCCTGTTGAAATCATAGAGCAGTTCCAGGATCTGGCCTCCTGTCCGGGAATCAAGGGCCCCCGTGGGCTCATCGCACAGGAGAATATCGGGATTCTTGCACAGAGCCCGGGCAATGGCCACTCTCTGCTGCTGCCCCCCGGAAAGCTTTGCCGGAAAATGGTCCGCCCGGTCCGAAAGCCCTACCTGGCAAAGCAGCTCATCCGCCGAAAAAGGATGGCGCCCCAGCTCCCCTGCCAGCTCCACGTTCTCCTTTGCCGTCAGTCCCGGCATCAGATTGTAAAACTGAAACACAAATCCCACATGCTCCCTCCGGTACCTGGTCAATTCCCTGGGATCCGACCAGTTCAGCTCTCTCTCCTCATAGAGGATCTTCCCCTCTGTAGCGGTCTCGATGCCTCCCAGGATATTTAAAAGCGTGCTCTTTCCGGAACCGCTTGGCCCCAAGATGACGATCAGCTCCCCTCTGCGAATCTGAAACGACACGTTTCTCAGGGCATGAACCGTAACATCCCCCAGCTCAAAATCCTTGTAAATCTCCCTTGCTTCGATCAGACAATCCATCCTGGCACCTCACATCTTCCGGCACAGCCGCGTTTTGGGATTTCGTTAGTTTTTGCTAACTATATAATACATCTTTTCTCACCTTTGTTCAAGACATCATTTTCTCATTACAGGCCAGGCTCTCACGAAAGATAATATTGTGTTATAAAAATTGTGAGAAAATATAGTTACAAAAGAATATGATAGAGATATAATCACATAGAAAACCGAAAGGAGAACTATAGCATGAAAAATCCATATCAGAAAACCATGTATGCCTGCTTTGTGGGCTACATTGTTCAGGCGATTGTGAACAATTTCGCGCCCCTTTTATTTATAACTTTTGAGGAGTCCTACCAGATTCCTTTAAGCCAGATTACGGCCTTGATCACCGTTAATTTCGGCATACAACTGCTGGTTGATCTTTTGTCCGCAGGATTTGTGGACCGGATCGGGTATCGTCTCTCTATCATTATCGCTCATGTGTTTGCAGCTGCGGGTTTGGGGGGACTGATCATCCTGCCGGACCTCTTCCCAAGCCCCTTTGCCGGGCTTCTGACCGCTGTGGTCCTCTACGCCATAGGGGGTGGACTCATCGAGGTGCTCATCAGTCCCATCATGGAAAGCTGTCCAACGGAGAACAAGGAAAAGGCCATGAGCCTCCTCCACTCCTTTTACTGCTGGGGCCATGTGGGGGTAGTGCTGATATCCACCCTGTTTTTTAAGGCCTTTGGCATCGGACAGTGGAAACTCCTGACCTTTGTGTGGCTTCTTATCCCCGTTTTCAACGGGCTGGTGTTTTCGAAAACTCCCATAGCCTCCCTGGCAGGCGAGGGGGAGACTGGCAGCATGTCCATGGCCTCGCTCTTTAAAGAAAAAACCTTCTGGATCCTGATGCTCATGATGATGTGCGCCGGAGCCAGCGAGCAGGGGGTCAGCCAGTGGGCCTCTACTTTTGCCGAAAAAGGCTTAGGAGTCAGCAAGACCGTCGGCGACCTGGCCGGCCCCATGGCTTTCGCCCTTCTCATGGGAGCTTCCAGGGCCTTTTACGGAAAATACGGCGACCGCATTGACCTTGACCGGTTTATGTTGGGAAGCGGCGCTCTGTGTGTCCTCTCCTACTTATGCATCTCCCTGTCACCGTCCCCTGTAGTCTCTCTCCTGGGATGCGCCCTGTGCGGCCTGTCAGTGGGCATCATGTGGCCGGGAAGCTTCAGCAAGGCCTCTGCCCTCATAAAGAACGGCAAAACCGCTATGTTTGCCCTGCTGGCTCTGGCGGGAGATTTGGGCTGTTCCGGAGGCCCCAGCCTGGTGGGATATGTGTCCAGCGCTTCCCTGGGCAATCTCAAAACCGGCATATTGGCCGCTGTCATCTTTCCGGTTTTGATGATCCTGGGGATCCTTCTGATCTGTCAAAAGAGCCGGAAAACTGCCAAAACTCATTTTGTTTCAAACCATTGACAAACTTTAAAAAGCGTTCTATAATTGAGCTAATCGTCAGCTGAAGTTGACACCCATGGCTTTTTAAAAGAGAAAGCCGGACAGAACAGAATTGTCCCGAAGACAGAGCTTTTTATACCAGGATTACCAGGAAGGTAAACAGCATTTCCAAGAGATGCGCCCATTCCTGGTATTTTTTTGTCTCTGAAAGGACAGGGGGATGGTCCGGCTTCTAGAAAATGGAGGATTGAGCGATGATAAACACACAGAAACAGGCACAGACAGGTGTCATGACCTCTACGAAGCATATGGTTCTGGCGGCATTTTTCCTGGCCCTTGGAATCATTATGCCTTTTTTGACCGGACAGATCCCCGGTATTGGAAGCAAGCTTCTTCCCATGCATATCCCGGTATTGATCTGCGGGTATGTATGCGGCTGGCAATGGGGGCTGGCAGTGGGATTTGTGGTTCCGCTTTTGAGGAGCGTCATGTTTGGCATGCCTCCCCTGATGCCTACGGCGGCTGCCATGGCTTTTGAGCTGGCCGCTTATGGGGCAATGACAGGAATTTTGAACAAGCTTTTCTTAGGCCGCAAAGGCTCTGTCTACATAAGCCTGATCGGCGCCATGGTTGCAGGGCGTCTTATATGGGGAATCGTCAGCATCCCCATTTACGGAATCGCCGGAAAAGCCTTTTCCTGGCAGGTCTTTATTGGAGGGGCGCTGTTAAACGCGGTGCCGGGCATTATTCTTCAGCTTATCTTGATTCCGGTCATTATCCTGTCATTAAAACAGGCAAAGGCTATGGAGTGACAAATGAGAGAGATTTTATTGGAACATGGGGACCGTTATCCCGACATGAAGCCCGAGGATGCGGTGAAGCTGCTTTACCAGAGCGAGTTCGGCGGCGGGCATATGATCTCTGACCCGAGTCAAAGCCTGGAGCGCCTGATCCATGAGAAAAACGGACTCATTCAGGCTGCCGCCTGCGGGGACGGAGGCTTTCTTGAAAGCATCGGCAAAGATATGTGCCGGGTATACTTGTCCGCCTTTGACCAGGGACTGTCGCCTGAAACCTTGAATCAGATGTTTGTCAAAACAGCACAGCGCAATACAGGGCAGCTGTCTTCCTTTGAGGAGAAGCTCGCCCTTCTTCGCCGTCTTTGCGGGGAGGGCCGCATGCCTTTTGATTCCCAAAGCCTTGAGCAGTATTTGGAGCGCTACAAAGGCCAGGGATATCCGGCGGTCAGCCACAGCCAGACCTACAGAGACCGCTACCACCCGTCTTACCGGGTGGTCTCTCGCCGCTATACCGATTATTTTCAGGTATTCCGGCGCATTGATCAGGCTTTAAGAGACTCTGGCAAGGACCAGCTGGTGGTGGCCATCGACGGCATGTGCGGAAGCGGCAAAACTACTTTGGGAGGAATTTTGCAGGAGATCTATGACTGCAATCTGTTTCACATGGATGACTTTTTCCTGCAGCCGGAACAGCGGACCAGAGAACGCCTGGAGGAAGCTGGGGGAAATGTGGATTATGAGCGTTTTAGAAAAGAGGTTCTGGAGCATCTTGAGGACCCCCGGGGGCTCTGCTACCAGGTCTATGACTGCTCCAGACAACAGCTTGGGAGAAAGGTGCAGGCTGACCGCAAACGCCTGAACCTGGTGGAGGGCGCCTACAGCCAGCATCCCTATTTTGGAGATGCCTATGATTTGAGATTCTTCTGTTGGATCCCCGAGGATGAACAAATCCGCCGGATCCGACGCCGCAACGGCGATGAGATGCTCAAACGCTTCCGGGAAGAGTGGATTCCCATGGAAAACCGGTACTTCGCGGCCTTTAAAGTCAGGGATAACAGCTTAGAAATTTCTCCGGCCTCCGTGTCAATCGAGTAGGGGAGGCTTTCCCCCTACTCGCCGCGCCGAGGTCACATTTATCATCTGTTTCCTCTATTTCCCGCATTATAATCTCTAATTCTTTTATTCTTTAATAAACCGGTTGTCCGTCTCCGGTATGCCGTTCTCGTCAGACACATACCGCTCCACTCTCATATGCAGGTCGTACTTCACCCGGAGCTTTGTAATCTTCTCCATCATCGGGGAAGCATGGTGCCTGTCAATGGCGTCCTGATCTTTCCAGCAGTCAACAAGCAGCACGGTCTCCGGGTCTGCCATGGGAGTGAAATACTCATACCGCAGATTTCCCTCCTCCCTGCGGATCTCCGCCGCAGTCCCGCTGCTCTCCATCTCCTCCGCGAATCTCCTTGCGCTGCCTCCTGTGCCGGTATAATAAATATTTACAACAATGCTCATGCCTGTCCTCCTCCTGCCTTTACTTTACTCAATTCCCGTGACGATGTAACCGCCCCGCTGTTCCACTGCTGACTTTAACAGTTCGTCGGAGACATCCCTGTCTTTGTCCACAAAAACCTCTGCCCATCCTTTGTCCGTTCTCACTTCCACACGGTCTACCCCCGGAACCTTTTCCAGGGCTTCCCGGATGTTGCCGGCGCAGGATTCACAGCCGATTCCCTGGATCTTTACCACCTTAAAATCCAGCCGCTGGATTTTAAAGATCACGGGGCGGGTCCCGTCATTGCAGCACGCGATCATCATCCGCTCATCGTTTGTCCAGTTCCGCATGATGCTCCCGCCCTGGAGGGCCGTATAAATATACCGGCTGATACAGTCCCACGCCTCCCCGCACTGGGTTCCGTTTCCTGTCCGCCAGAAAGTATCCTCGCCTCCATAGCGCTCAAAAATAAATTCGTCCCCCACATTATAAAAGGGACAGACGCCCGAGTTCGGATCTGCCAAGTATTGTTCCTGATATTCCGCAAAGCACTTTTTGTCAATCACGGTCACTTTACACTTATGCTGCATGACTCTCACCCTTTTCTAATATTTTTAACTATTTTATCACAAATTCCACCGAGAGTCACCCCATGTTTTCCATTAATTTCAGCGCCGTGGGGGTAGCCGCCAGGCCGCCTCTGGCGGTCTCCTTCAGATCCGTGTGCATCTGATTTCCAACCCTCTCCATGGCCCATACCACCTCATCAAAAGGAATCAGGCTCTCAACCCCCGCCAGCGCAAGGTCACAGGAGAGAACCGCATTGGCCGCCGCCATGGCTGCCCCGCTTCCCGTCTCGGCCTGGCATCCTCCCATGGCCCCGGCAATATACCCGTTCTTCGCTATGACGCAGCCGATGGCTCCTGCCGCAAAAAGCCCTCTGCAAATCTGACTGTCGTCAAATCCCCTCTTTTCCCCGCAGACAATCAAAACCGCCGGAAGAATGCCGCTTGCCCCCGCCGTAGGCGCTGCCACGATTTTTCCCATGGAGGCGTTCCACTCTACAACCGCCATGGCCGCCGCAACCACCTTTGCCATGGATTCGCCCATGTTGCTCTGTCCGGCAAACGCCATGATCTTTCTCCCGCCATTCCCTGTAAAGACGCCGTGATGACTCTCCCCGGCCTCCAGCCCGTTTTTGATAGATTCCCGCATGACTCCAAGATTCCCGTTCATCTCCTCCACCACGCTTTTTCTGGGCCGCCCGCTTCTCTCCATCTCACTGCGGATCATGATCTCACTGACAGGAATCCCCTCCCTGCGGCTGATGGCGTAAAGGTCTTTCCCGGAGCAAAACTCATAGTTCACAGCATGCACACCTCCTCCACCTCTTCACATTCCTTCTCCATGCGCCGCAGCACAGCCTCCCCGGCCTCTCCGTCCGTCTCAATGACCATGCAGGCATTTTCATGGCGCAGGCTGCGGAACACACGCATAAACGCAATATTGATTCCCTCCTCTGCCAAAATGCCGGTCACCCGGCTGATCACTCCCAGCCTGTCCCGGTGAAACACCAGGACCGTAGGATAATCGCAGGCAAAAGACACCTCCATCCTCTCATTTCTTCCCGAACTTTTCCCCTCCTCCCAGTCCGCTAAAACCTGGGGAGACAGTTTCAGGCTGATGGTCCTGTTGCCAGACCCCCTGGAAATAATCGAATGGCCGCAGTTTCGGTTAAAAAGAAGCATGTCCCCCTTCCTAAGGTGATAACACTTTTCTCCCGCAAAGTACTCAATCTCTCCGGACAGAGACAGCATCAGCTCCAGCTCCTCATGCCAAAGATACCGGCAGGACATGCCCCTTATGACACCCAACTGCAGCCTTCTTTGATTATTTTTCCAATATTCAAAAAGATACTCTTCTCTCATTTTCCATTTCCCCCTGTTATTTCATCTGTATTTCTTCCAGTTTAACCAACTTCAGTTATCCGCGCAATAAAAATACGATACTTTGGAGGAACAAGCAAATTTCTAAAAGGATCAGGCAAGCGCATTTTCCCTTCTTATGATATGGTGGAAGCGTGCCAAGGCACGCCTAAGTCATCAGCCCTCCGGCAGATGGCAAAGTGGCAAAATATAATCCATTGATAAACTTAAGGAGGACGACTTTTATGGAAATGATGAAAGCAATACAGGTAGCCGCAAAAGGCGAACCCATGAAATTAGTTGAAATTCCGGTTCCCCAGCTAGGCGAGGGACAGGTGCTTTTAAAGGTGGAGGCCTGCGGTATCTGTCATGGAGACTCCAAAGTAATTGAAGGGGCCGCCTCCTCTTATCCCCGCATTCCCGGGCATGAGGTAGTCGGCACGGTCGCCAAATTAGGCCCAGGTGTTACCAGATGGAACATGGGCCAGCGCGTGGGAATCGGCTGGCATGGAGGGCACGGACACACAACCGCCCTCACTACAGACGGCGGATACGCCCAGTATATGGTTGCCTACGAAGACGGCCTCATTGCCATCTCCGACGAAATCACGTCAGAAGAAGCGGCTCCCCTGCTCTGCGCCGGCGAAACCGTATTCAGCGCCCTGCACAACAGCTGCGCGTGCATGGGAGATCTGATCGCGGTGTCCGGTATCGGCGGACTGGGCCATCTTGCAGTACAATACGCAAAAAAAGCAGGCTATGAAGTAGCGGCAATCTCCCGCGGTGCAGACAAGGAAGCCCTTGCCCGGAAGCTGGGCGCGCACCACTACATTGACAGCCAAAAAGAAAATCCTGCCCAGGCGCTCAAAGCCCTTGGAGGCGCGAAAGTCATTCTCGCCACAGCCCCAAACCCCAAAGTCATTTCCTCCCTCATGGGCGGCCTCGGGCCAAAAGGCGAATTGATCATAGCCGCTGTTGATGACAATCCACTTGACTGGTCCGCAATGGACTTTTTGATAGGCCCCAACACTGTCAAGGGAACCTTTACAGATATAAAGGAAATGGAAGCCGCGGTGCGCTTCAGCATCTTAACCGATGTCCGCCCCATGATTGAAGTATTCCCTCTGGAACAGGCCCGGGAAGCCTACGAGAAGATGATGGCGGCAAAAACACATTTCCGCGCGGTACTGCGCATGGCTGATTGAAAGGTTTGCTTTATTGAAAGGTTTACTTTATGAGAAGAAAAGACTGCGAAATCACAGATAAAAACATCATTTATGATATCATGCAGAAATGTGACGCTGTCCGCATAGGAATGGTTGATGAAGAAGGATACGCCTACATGGTGCCTGTAAACTTTGGAATGGAAATCCAGGCCGGAACCTGCTCCCTATTCTTTCACAGCGCTGTATCCGGGAAAAAAATTCAGCTGCTAAAAGAAAACAGCAAAGTGAGTTTTCAAATGGATACAGCCCATAAACTTCACGAGTCCGAGAAAATGCCAGAGATCACTTACCATTACGAATGTGTTATGGGAAAAGGCCTTGTCCGGTTTATCGACGACCCCGCGGAACGGGAACGGGCCCTGAATATTTTGATGAGCCATTATACCCACAAAGACGATTGGGTATTCCCGGACAGCTTATTAAAACGTGTCAATGTTTTATGTCTCGAAGTTAAAAGCCTGACCGCAAAAAAACACTGACCGACAGAGCTACATTAGAAGGAGGAGGCAAGTATGAACAATTTAAGCAAATTTTGCACCTGCAAAAACCTCAGTTGCCCTCTGCACCCCACAAACCATGAGAAGGGCTGCGCGCCCTGTATCAGCAAACATTTGAAACTCCGGGAAATCCCCTCCTGTTTCTTTTCCCTCCTTCCGGACTCAGAAGAGAAAAAGGGCGACACCTTCAAAGATTTTGCGGAATTGGTTCTGCGGGAATAAAGATCCATAAGCCACAGGAAAGGCAGGTGATTTGATTCACCTGCCTTTCCTGTCACCTTCCCGTCAGCCCTCACCCTGGCTGGCCTTTACAAATGCTCTGAAAATTGCCTGCTGCTCCCCGGAATCATACATCATCTCCGGATGCCATTGGATTCCCACAACAAAAGAGCCATCCTTCTTTTCAATCGCTTCCACTACCCCCTCTTCCGAAGATGCGGTAATCTCAAAGCCCTCCGCCACCTCCTTCACTCCCTGGTGGTGAAATGAGTTGGTTTCCAGGATTTCCTTTCCAAAGATGCCAAAGACCCCCGACCCGGCTTTCACCCGGACCTTATGTACCGGACGGTTCATGGGATACACGCCCATAAAATGATGCCCGAAATTCCCCTCCTGCTCCAGGTCCTGATACAGGGTTCCTCCAGCCGCCACATTCAGAACTTGAGCGCCACGGCATATGCCCAAAATCGGTTTTCTCCTCTTCTCCAACAAAAATTTTACAAGGCCAAT
>CAMTAF010000030.1 GCA_947066955.1 uncultured Hungatella sp. | reverse complement strand
TGGGGCGGGGCCGCGCAAGCGGCCACATTTCCTTTCCGCCCCATGTGCATAAAAACAGCGGCCATCCCGGCCGCTGTTTTTCAATTCTTATAAAAATTCCTGTTGGTTTTTGTCAGGAGGCCGCCTCTGCCTCCAGCGTAGTGGTCTCGTACTTATCCAGAATCACCCTCTGAATCATATCCCTGGTCTCGGAATTAATGGGATGTGCGATATCCCTGTACTCCCCGTCCGCCGCCTTCCGGCTGGGCATGGCGATAAATAACCCTTTCTCTCCCTCAATCACCTTGATGTCATGAATCACAAATTCATTGTCCAGCGTGATTGAAACGATTGCCTTCATCTTTCCCTCTTTCTCGATTTTTCTTACTCTTACGTCTGTAATCTGCATAACTTTCCCCTCTCTGTAGCTCCCCTGGCCCCCGCCAGAGGTGTTGCTTGTTACAATGTATATCTTTCGTTCTTTTCCACCACGATCTTAATATTCTCGGGAGTCCCGATGTAGGTGGTGTTGGCCCGGATGGTGTCGCGGCTCTCTACAATACAGTTCTCGATCACCGTGTTGTCACCTATATAAACATCATTGAGGATGATGGAATTCTTGATCACGCAGTTATTGCCCACATAAACCTGCTTGAACAAGACCGAATTCTCCACCTCCCCGTTGATGATGGTCCCGCTGGACACCAGGCTGTTCTTCACCTCGGCGCCGGGGTTATACTTGGCAGGCGGCAGATCCCCCACCTTTGAGTATACCTCCGGGTACTGACGGAAGAAATAGTCCCGCACCTCTGGTTTTAAAAAGTCCATATTGGTCTCATAGTAGGACTCCACCGAGGCGATATTGCTCCAATAAGTTTCCAGCTCGTATGCGTAGATCCGCTTTATATTCTTATAACGCACCAGGATATCATTGACAAAGTCGTACCGGTCCTCCTGGGCGCAGCGCTCCAAAAGCTCAATGAGCTGGCGGCGGCGGATTATGTAGATGCCGCAGGAGATGGTGTTGGACTCAGCCATCATAGGTTTTTCCTGGAAATCCAGGATCCGCCCGTCGTCGTTGACCTTCACCACGCCGAACCTGGTCACATCGCTCTCCGCCGGCATGGTCTTGCAGACCACCGTAATATCAGCCTTCTTCTCAATATGGTACTCCAGGACCTTGCTGTAATCCAGCTTGTAGATACAGTCCCCGGAGGTGATCACCACATAGGGCTCGTGGCTGTTCTTTAAAAATGTCAGGTTCTGATACAGCGCGTCGGCCGTCCCACGATACCAGTCGTTGTGCTCCGCGGTAATGGTTGGCGTGAACACGAACAGCCCGCCCTGCTTCCTTCCGAAATCCCACCACTTGGAGGAGTTGAGATGTTCGTTCAGTGACCGGGAATTGTACTGGGTAAATACTGCCACGCTCTGTACATGGGAGTTGGACATATTGCTCAAGGCAAAATCTATGCCCCGGTAACTGCCCGCCACAGGCATGGCCGCGATGGCCCTCTTGTTGGACAGCTCCCGCATCCTCTTGCTGTTGCCTCCTGCTAAAACAATACCGATTGCTCTCATCTCGCGCCACCTGCCTTCATAATGTAGTCTCCGCTGGCCAGTAAGCCGTCCGGGTAGTCTTCTGCTGTGGTTTGGCCGGAAATCGTGGTGTTCTTGCCCACTTTGACATTGTCAGGGATGACGCTGTGCTCTCCGATGGTCACTAAGTCTGACTGGTAGACCTTGGGATCGTACTTGTTGGGGGCAACCTCGCCTACTCCCAGTTCCACATTGCTCCCGATGACCACATCCTCGGCAACAATGGCTTTCTTGAGAATGCTGTTCTCGCCCACGCTGCTGCCTCTCATGACGATGGAGTCCCTGACCACAGCGCCCTTGGCGATGGTGACGCCCGCGCCGATGACAGAGTTGCTCACCTTGCCGTAGATCTCAGATCCCTCGCCGATGATGCTCCTCTCAATGACAGCCTCCGCGGCAATATACTGGGGCGGAATGATGTCGCTCTTGGTATAGATCCTCCAATACTCCTCATAGAGGTTGAATTCCGGAATGATGTCGATCAGCTCCATGTTGGCTTCCCAGTAGGAGCTTAAAGTCCCCACATCTTTCCAGTAGCCGTTGTACTCGTAGGCAAATATCCTCTGCCCCTGGCTGTGGCAGTGAGGAATCACATGCTTGCCGAAGTCGCAGCTGGGGACCTCGGACAGCTGGACAAGGGCGTCTTTAAGTACTTTCCAGCTGAATATATAGATGCCCATAGATGCCAGGTTGCTTCGTGGTTTCGCTGGTTTTTCCTCGAATTCCGTGATCCGGTTGGTGTCGTCTGTGATGACGATGCCGAAACGGCTGGCTTCTTCGATAGGCACAGGCATAGCAGCAATGGTGATGTCTGCGTTATTGGCCTTGTGATATTCCAGCATGACTTCATAATCCATCTTGTAAATGTGGTCTCCGGACAGGATCAGCACATACTCTGGATTGTACTGTTCCATGTACTCCAGATTCTGGTAGATCGCGTTGGCTGTTCCTGTGTACCAGTCGCTTCCCTTGCTTCTCTCGTATGGAGGAAGCACCGTGACTCCGCCCACATTCCGGTCAAGATCCCACGGAATTCCGATTCCGATGTGGGTATTCAAGCGCAGCGGCTGATACTGGGTCAATACGCCTACGGTATCGACACCGGAGTTGATGCAGTTGCTTAAGGGGAAATCAATAATTCTGTACTTTCCGCCGAAAGACACTGCCGGTTTCGCTACTTTTTGGGTTAAGACTCCAAGACGGCTGCCTTGTCCCCCCGCCAAAAGCATGGCGATCATCTCTTTCTTGATCACGTTATCACCTCTTGCTGTATATTTTCTGTCTTGCAGTGGGTTAAAACTTTTGATGTCGAAAACTTTGATGTCCTGACGTGAGCCGTTTTGCTTCGCATATGGCTTGTGGGGCCCTGTTGAGAAGTGGAAAAAGCGGATCCTGCGCGGATGAGAGATAATGAAGAAAACCGCAAAGATCCCTTAACAACGGACTCGCCTCTCAGTCGTCACTGCTTATTCCTTACGTCCACATTATATCACATATTCAAAAAATAGTGAACAAAATCTTCTCATATTCTTGGTTTTTTCCAAGATTTTATCGATTTTTTCTGGTTCATGCCAATTTTTCTGTATTTATTCTGACACTCCTTGCCCGGCTGGAAAATTTTCCGGTTTTATTCGGTTTCCAGCCCCGCAAAAGCTGTGATATTTTTGAGGCCAAATGAAAAGAGAAAGCCTTGAATCAATATTAAAAATAAAGTATAATTATGGACATGTACTTTAACATGGAAAAGGAGATCATTATGGATTTAACAACTGTGAGAGAAATTTACCGGGATAGAGAAAAATATTTAGATACCCAGGTGTCCGTAGGCGGCTGGGTCCGCAGCGTCCGGGATTCCAAGGCCTTCGGATTTATCGTTTTGAGCGACGGTTCCTATTTTGAGCCTCTCCAGATCGTGTACCACGACACCATGGAGAATTTTGACGAGATCAGCCGGCTGAACGTGGGGGCTGCCGTCATCGTCAAAGGGACCTTAGTGGCCACGCCCCAGGCCAAGCAGCCCTTTGAGATCCAGGCGGACCAGATTGCCGTGGAAGGCCCCTCTGCCCCTGACTACCCTCTTCAGAAGAAGCGCCACAGCTTTGAGTACCTGCGGACCATCTCACATTTGCGGCCCAGGACCAACACCTTCCAGGCCGTGTTCCGGGTCCGGTCCCTGATCGCTTACGCCATTCACCAGTATTTCCAGGAGAGGGATTTCGTCTATGTGCACACGCCTCTCATCACCTCCAGCGACTGCGAGGGCGCCGGCGAGATGTTCCAGGTAACCACCATGGATTTGGACAATCTTCCCAGGACAGAAAGCGGAGCCGTGGATTTCACCCAGGACTTTTTCGGAAAGCCCACCAGCCTTACGGTCAGCGGCCAGCTCAACGGCGAGACCTACGCTATGGCCTTCCGCAACATCTACACCTTTGGGCCTACCTTCCGGGCGGAGAATTCCAACACCACCCGCCACGCAGCGGAGTTCTGGATGATCGAGCCGGAGATGGCTTTCGCCGACCTGGAGGACAACATGGCAGTGGCCGAAGGCATGCTGAAATATATTATCCGCTATGTGCTGGAACACGCCCTCGAGGAGATGGCCTTTTTCAACCAGTTCGTGGACAAGGGCCTCCTGGACCGGTTAAACAGCGTTCTGAACTCTGAGTTCGGCCATGTGACCTACACCGAGGCAGTGGAGATTCTTGAGAAGAACAACGACAAATTTGACTATAAAGTGTTCTGGGGCTGTGACCTGCAGACCGAGCACGAGCGGTATTTAACGGAGCAGATATTCAAAAAGCCTGTGTTCGTCACCGACTATCCCAAGGAGATCAAGGCTTTCTATATGAAGCTTAACGACGACGGGAAGACCGTGGCTGCCATGGACTGCCTGGTTCCCGGCATCGGAGAGATCATCGGCGGCAGCCAGAGGGAGGACAATTACGAGAAGCTGTCCGCCCGAATGAAGGAGCTGGGGTTAAAGGAAGAAGACTACCGTTTTTATCTGGACCTGCGCCGTTACGGCTCTGCCCGCCACTCCGGCTTTGGATTGGGATTTGAGAGGTGCGTCATGTACTTAACCGGCATGTCCAATATCCGTGATGTAATCCCCTTCCCCAGAACCGTAAACAACTGCGAGCTGTAGGGTCCGCGCAGCGGCGCGTGCCGTTTTTTAAAAAGTAGGAGGAACTGACATGAAATTCATCCACACTGCCGATGTCCACTGGGGCATGACCCCTGACAGTGACAAGCCCTGGACCCGGGAGAGAACTCAGGCCGTCAAGGATACGTTTTCCCAGATCGTGACAAAGGCCCGGGAGATGGAGGTGGATTTTCTGTTCATCTCCGGCGACCTGTTTCACCGGCAGCCCCTGCAGAAGGATTTAAAAGAGATCAATTATCTTTTTACCACCATCCCCTCGGTCCACATCGTTATCATCGCGGGCAACCATGACCGGATCCGCCAAAGCTCGGCTCTCCACAGCTTTTCCTGGTGCCCCAATGTGACATTTTTCATGAAGGATCAGATGGAGAGCGTGTATTTTGAGGACTGCAACGTGGAGGTCCACGGGTTCAGCTACACTACCATGGAGATCCGCGAAAACCGGGTTGACCATCTGTCGGTGCCCCTGGACGGGCGGATCCATATCCTGATGATCCACGGGGGAGATGCCAGCCATCTTCCCTTTGACAAGAATGCCCTGGGAGTGTCGGATTTTTCCTACATCGCCCTGGGCCATGTACATAAACCGCAGATTCTGGTCCCCGGCAAGATGGCTTATCCCGGTTCCCCTGAGCCCCTGGACAAGACGGAGACCGGCCCCCACGGCATCATCGTGGGGGAGATCAACGGCTCCACCAAAAAGGTTACTTCCCTGGAATTCCTTCCCCTGTGCCGCTGCCAGTATATCCCTCTGGCGGTGAACATCACCGCGGCCACCACCAACACGGAGCTGGAGATCAAGATCGCCCAGGAGATTGAGCGCCGGGGGCGCCATCACATCTACCGTTTCCGGATCCGGGGCATGAGAGATCCGGAGATTGAGTTTGATTTGGAAAATCTTTTGTCCAAGTTCCGGATCGTAGAGATCATAGACGAGTCAGAACCCCAGTATAATTTCAGCGCCCTTTTTGCCGAACACCCCGGTGATATGATCGGTTTCTACATAAGAGCCCTCCAGAAGCCAAGCATGAGCCCCGTGGAAAAGAAAGCTCTTTACTACGGCATCAACGCTCTGCTGCGCACCACCGACGAAAGGAGTTAACCGTGAAATTTATCGAGCTTCAGATGAAAGGATTTGGAAAATTTCATGACCGCGTCATCTCCTTTCAGGATGGCTTAAATGTAGTCTACGGAAAGAACGAGACAGGCAAATCCACCATACACACCTTTATCCGGGGGATGCTTTTCGGGATCCAGCCCCAGAGAGGCCGGGCCTCAAAAAATGACCTGTACACCCGCTTTGAGCCCTGGGAGAACAGCGGCACCTACGAGGGGGCTCTGCGCTTAGAGCACGGCGGCCATATTTACCGGATCGAGAGGAGTTTCCAGAAGAGCAAAAAAGAGCTGCGGGTCATCGACGAGACCCTGGGAAAAGCTTTAGAGCCCACCAAGGCCCTTATGGATCAGCTCCTGTGCGGCTTAAGCGAGACTGCCTACAACAACACCATCAGCATCGGGCAGCTGAAAAGCGCCACCGAGGCCGGCATGGTGTCGGAGCTGAAAAACTATATCGCCAACATGAACACCACAGGCAATATGGCCTTAAACATCACCCGGGCCACGGACTACTTAAAAAACCAGAAAAAACAGCTGGAAGCCCAGCTGGTGCCCGAGGCCGCCCGGTCCTACACCTCCCTCTTAGGGGAGATCAAGACCCTTGAGCGGGAAATCTCCTCCCCGGAATATGAGAACCAGCTTCCCTCCTACCAGCAGCTGCGCTCGGACACCAAAAAGCTCATCGAGGAAAAGCAGGCCGAGAAGGAAAGGCTTTTGGAGAAAGCTGCCCGGGGGCGGCAGACCCTGTCTCAGAATCAATTTTCCGATGTCCAGTCTGTCCGGGACTATCAGAAAAAGACCCAGGATGTCTACGACGATTACCAGGCCACAAAAGACTCCCTGGATAAAAAATCCAAACTTTTTTCCCGGATCGCCCTGTTTGTCCTGGGCATCTGCACCTTTGCCTGCGGACTGTATTTTTACTCCCTGGCGGACTGGAATCCCATCACGGACTTTCTGTTTGATTACAACGTTGAGTTCTCGGAGATCTCGGTTCTCATAACCATGTCTGCCATAGCCGCGGTCTTCTTCGCGGCGGGATTTCTCTCCATCTGGAAGGGGAAACGGCTCCATAAAGAACTGACCTTGTCGGCTCAGGTGCTTCAGGAATCTTTTTCCAGACACCTGGGAAGTCCTGACATCTCCCAGGAGGCCATGGAGTCATTTCTGGCCCGCATGGCGGAGTTTGAACGGCTGTGCGTATCCACAGACAGGTGCGAAGAGACCATAGGGCAGCTGACAGGCGACATCTCGTCTCTCCAGGAAAAGCAGAACAGCTGCAGCGAGACCATAGAAAAACAGCAGAAGCTCCAGTGGGAACTGGAAAAAAAGCTGGAGCTTTTGTCAAATTACAAGACCCAGATGGATGTTCTCCGCCGCACCCTGGCGGAAAATGACCGGCTCTCCCAGGAGATCGCGGCCATTGATCTTGCCCGGGACACCATGACGGAGCTTTCCTCTTCCATCCGGGATTCCTTTGGGCTCTACTTGAACAAGACGGCCTCGGAGCTCATTGACGGCATCACTGGAGGCATCTACAAGAGCGTCAGTATTGACGAGAACCTGAATGTGTTTATGAATACCCCCTCCCGCCTGGTTCCCTTAGAGCAGGTCAGCAGCGGCACCATGGACCAGATCTACCTGGCCCTTCGCCTGGCGGCCGCAAGGCTGATCCAGAGCGGCCAGGAGGAGCAGATGCCCCTTGTATTTGACGACAGCTTTGTGCTCTACGACGAGGACAGGCTAAGGAGCGCCCTGAAGTGGCTCTCGGGGGCCTACGGGGGCCAGATTATCATCTTTACCTGCCACCAGAGGGAGGCCCAGATGCTGACGGCTAACCAGATTCCCTATCATCTGATCGCCATCTGAGGGCCGCCGCAAACCTGAAGCGGGCAGGATTCACATTCGAGGGCCGCCGCAAACCTGACCGTGGGCAAATTTCGCAAGAAAGGATGAAAACATGGAAGACAGAACCGAAAACTTTGAGAAGGACTGGGAACTGGAGGAGGGCTACTATAAGCAGGACAGCGGCTCGCCGGAAGTAAGGCTGGAAGATTTTATGGACCAGGAGGAACCGGCCCCCTCCTCTTTGGAGGCAGCGCAGAGTGGGGCGGATGAGCGGCTTGAGAAAACCATCCGCCATGTCCGCCAGGTGCTCTCCCTGGCGCAGGAGGGGAAAACCATTGCCCAGATCTCACAGGAGCTGGGGCTGGAATTTCAGTATGTCTACGATATTCAGGTGACGGCCCAGGGGTTCCGGGAGGATGACGAGATCGCGGTGGCCCATATGATGTGTATGGGAGAATAGGAAGCGAGGCGGCGCATTTTGAAAAAAATCCTGACTTACTATCTGAAACCCTACTACCGGCGCATGGCTTTGGGATTCGTCATCAAGTTTATCGGAACCATCATGGATCTTCTCCTCCCCTGGGCCCTGTCCCACATGATCGACCAGGTGATCCCTTCGGGACACCGGGAGGAGATCTTTTTCTGGGGCGGCTTTATGGTCCTGTGCTCCGTGCTGGCTGTCCTGTTCAACATCACTGCCAACCGCATGGCCTCCAGGGTCGCCAGCGACGCCATCTACACGGTTCGGGAGGACTTATTTTCCAAGGTCATGTATCTTTCCTGCCAAGACCAGGACCGGATCACCCGGCCTTCCCTGATCTCCAGACTCACCAGCGATACCTACTATGTCCACCAGATGCTGGCCCGGGTGCAGCGCCTGGGAGTCCGGGCCCCTATTCTGCTTCTGGGGGGAGTGGCCATGACCATGATCCTGGACCCGGTTCTCTCCTGCGTGCTTCTGGCCACCATGCCTCTTCTGGCCGCGGTGGTGGTGGCTGTGTCCAAAAAGGGCATCCCTCTTTTCGCCTCCCTCCAGTCCTCTGTGGACAGCTTTGTCCGGCTGGTCCGGGAGGACATCGCCGGGATCCGGGTCATCAAGGCCCTGTCCAAGGAGGACCACGAGAGGGCCCGCTGCGACAAGATCAACCGGGAGGTGATGGAAGCGGAACAGAAGGCCAACATGACCACGGCCATCAGCAATCCTGCCATGAACATTTTCCTGAATCTGGGGCTGGTGGGGGTGATCATCGCGGGGGCTTACCGGGTAAACGCCGGGACTTCCCAGGTGGGGAAGATCCTGGCCTTTATGACTTATTTTACTATCATCCTCAACGCCATGATGTCCATCTCACGGATGTTCGTGGTGATTTCCAAAGCAGCGGCCTCTGCCGGCAGAATCGATCAGGTGCTGAGCTTCCCGGATGAGAGGGAGATCCGTCCCCTGGAGGTTGGGAACAACAATCCCGAACAGGCAGGCCCCATGTCCGGCTGTCCCCACATCGAATTCGACCATGTAACTTTCTCTTACAATAAAAATCAGCCCAACCTGTGGGATATCAGCTTCCGTCTCATGAAGGGCGAGACCCTGGGGATCATCGGCTCCACGGGATCAGGCAAGACCACGGTCATCAATCTCCTCATGGGATTCTACCGTCCTGACCAGGGAGTGATCCGTGTAAACGGACAGGATCTGGCTTCCATGGATCTCCATGAACTTCGCTCCCGCTTTGGGGCCGTTTTCCAGAACGATGTGATCTTTGAGAATACGATTTTCGGAAATATCACTATGGGGAGAGACCTTGGAGAAAATCAGGCCAGAAAAGCCGTATCTCACGCCCGGGCGGCAGAGTTTGTGGAGGAGAAAGGCGGTCTGGAACAGCAGCTGGATATCAGAGGCGCCAATTTAAGCGGAGGGCAGAAGCAGCGGCTCCTCATCGCCAGGGCCCTGGCTGCCGGGCCGGAGATCCTGATCCTGGACGACTCTTCCAGCGCCCTGGATTACAAGACCGATGCCGCCCTCAGAAAAGAACTGAAAGAACATTTTCAACACACTACATGCGTCATTATCGCTCAGAGAGTCAGCTCCGTGATGACTGCCGACCATATTCTGGTTCTCGAGGAGGGGAAGGCCATTGGTTACGGAACCCATGAACACCTGATGAAAACCTGTCCGGTTTACCAGGAGATCGGCAATTCTCAGATGGGCGGTTAGATAAGGAGGTGCCGCAGTTATGGCAGGCCGCGGAAGAACACGCAGCGACGCGGGGATGATCCCTGACGAAAAAGCATTGGAGACCATCAAAAAGAGAAAAGGCGCTATCCTCCGCCTGGGCGGCTATCTCATGAGATACTGGCCCCTTCTGACCCTGGCTCTGGTGATGAATATTGCCAGCAACGGCCTGGCCCTGGTGGGGCCCATGCTGTCCGGCTATGCGGTGGATGCCATTGAACCGGGGCTGGGGAGAGTGGATTTTCCAAGGATGTTCCGCTTTGCCGCCCTTATGGCCCTGTTCTATGTGGCCTCCGCCCTTCTCTCCTACCTTCTCACCGTGCTGATGATCTCCGTCAGCCGGAAAGTGGTCTATCAGATGCGGCGGGATATTTTTGACAAGATGCTGTCCCTTCCTGTAGGATACTACGACACCCACCAGACCGGGGACATTATCAGCCGCGTTTTTTATGACATTGACACGGTCAATGAATCCCTGTCCAACGACCTCATCCAGATCCTGGGGACCGTGATCACCGTGGCCGGCTCCCTCTATATGATGGTGGTCATCTCCCCGTGGCTGGTGCTGATCTTTTTCGTCACCGTGCCTCTGTCCGGATTCATCACCCGCTATATCACCTCCAGGACAAAGCCCCTGTTTCGGGAGCGCTCCGCCAAGCTGGGCCGGCTCAACGGATTCGCCGAGGAGATGGTCAGCGGCCAGAAGACCATCAAGGCCTACTGTCAGGAGGAGGACACCATCGGCCATTTCCTGAAAAAAAACCGGGAAGCGGTGGAGGCGTACTACCGGGCCGAGTACTATGGCAGCATCGTGGGGCCTATGGTGAATTTTATCAACAATCTGTCCCTCTCCCTGGTCAGTGTCTTCGGGGCGCTGCTGTTTATGGCGGGAAGGATGTCCATAGGGCAGATCTCCTCCTTTGTGCTGTACTCCAGAAAATTCTCCGGCCCCATCAATGAGGCCGCCAACATTGTCAGCGACCTGCAGTCTGCCGTGGCGGCGGCGGAGCGGGTGTTTAAGCTCATGGATGAAGAGCCGGAACCGGCGGATTCTCCTGACGCGGCGGAGCTTGGAAAGACGGCGGACGGCTCTCAGACCAAGCCTGTCCGGGAACATGTGGAGATCTCCCATGTGGACTTTGGATACAGCCCCCAAAAGACTATCCTCTATGATCTGTCCCTCACTGCCGCCCCTGGCAGCCTCACTGCCATCGTGGGGCCCACAGGCGCTGGAAAGACCACGATCATCAATCTTCTCATGCGTTTTTATGACCCTCAGTCCGGCCGCATCCTGGTGGATGGCTCCGAGATCCGGAATCTCACCAGAAAGAGCCTGCGCCAGTCCTACGCCATGGTTCTCCAGGATACCTGGCTGTTCTACGGCACGGTCTATGAGAATCTTGCTTACGGAAGAGAGGGGATCTCCAGAGAAGAAGTGATCCAGGCGGCAAAAGCGGCCCGGATCCACAATTTTATCATGGGACTTCCCCAGGGGTACGACACCCTCCTCTTGGAGGACGGGGCCAATATATCCAAGGGGCAAAAACAGCTCTTGACCATCGCCAGGGCCATGGTATTGGATGCCAGGATGCTGATCTTAGACGAGGCCACCTCCAATGTGGACACCCGCACGGAGACGCAGATCCAGACAGCCATGCGGAAACTGATGGAGGGGAAGACATGCTTTGTCATCGCCCACCGTCTGTCTACTATCCGGGAGGCGGATCTGATCGTGGTGGTGGACCACGGAGAAGTGGCAGAGCAGGGCAGCCACAGAGAACTCATGGAGAAAAAGGGGTTTTATTATCAGATGTATCAGGCGCAGTTTCAGTAGGGCTGCTTAGATCCTTTTCAGGAAGATCTCCCTCACATGGCCGCCGTATTTTTCCTTCACCGTCACGGACTCATACCCCTGGCCCACTACATTGTTCCGGCTGTAGAGGTTATCCGGGTGGACGGTGCACATCAGATACCGGAAGCCTCTCTCCTTCAATTCCTTCTCCGCTGCCTCCATGAGCCTCCTCTGAAGCCTGCGGCCCCGGTACTCCGGCAACACCGCAGCCGAGTCCATGTGGGCTACCAGGGGAAGCTCCTCTGCCGGAAGGCCCGCGTCGTATCCCATGTTGCTCTGGTCAAGGCCCGGGACCACGGCCATAAACACTCCGGCCACTGCGCCTGTGGCAGGGTCCACTGCCTTGTATCCTGTCCCCTTTCCCGTGGTGAGCATCCGGTATGTATAATCGGCATTGTCCGCCATGAACCACTCCTTTGGGTCCATGGCCTCCCACACGGCCTGTATAATATCCGCAAATACCTGGAAATCCCCTGCGTCGGCCTTCTCGATCCGCAAGTCGGCCTTTTCGGCCTGCAGCTTTCCGCCTTCCGCCGCGGTCTCCCTGGGCCCCGGCTTTCCGCCTTCCGCTGCGGCCTTCCCCGGCTCCGGCCTTCTGCCTTCCGCTGCGGCCTTCCCCGGCTCCGGCCTTCTGCCTTCTGCTGCGGCCTTCCCCGGCTCCGGCTCTCTGCCCCGGACAATTTCGTTCTTCACCTGGATCACTCCTTCCAACTGAGCCGGTGCAGATCCCCTGCAACGGTCATTTTCTCAAATCCGTTCTGTCTCAATGCCTCGTACAGCACCACCGACACTGCGTTGGACAGATTCAGGGACCGTATATCGCCCCACATGGGGATCCGCACGCAGGTGTCCTGGTACTCCAAAAGAAGCTCCTCCGGGATCCCGGCGCTCTCCTTGCCGAACATGAGATAGCAGTCCGGCTCATAGGAGGCTTCCGTGTAGACCTTCCTGGCTTTGGTGGTGGCCATGTAGATCCTGGCCCCCGGATTCCTTTCCAGAAAATCCTCGAAATTGCAGTACACCATCACATCCACTTTATCCCAGTAGTCCAGCCCCGCCCTCCTGATGGCCCTCTCGTTGAGCTTAAAGCCCAGGGGTTCGATGAGGTGGAGCCTTGTGTTGGTGGCCACGCAGGTTCTCCCGATATTGCCGGTATTTGCCGGCATCTCCGGCTCCAACAGTACAATATTCATCCTCTATACCTTTCCATCCAGCCTCTTGACAAATCTCTCCATCCGCCCCAGGGCCTCTTTTAAGCTCTTTAAGGAATAGGCGTAGGAAACCCGCAGGAACCCTTCACCGCAGGCTCCGAATGCGGTTCCCGGCACCACGGCCACCTTCTCCTCCTGGAGAAAACGGGTGGCAAACTCGTCCGAGGTCATGCCGAACCTTTTAATGCTGGGAAACGCATAAAATGCCCCGTTGGGCTCAAAGCACTCCAATCCCATCTCCTTAAAGGCATGGAGCACGTACCGCCGTCTCTGATCATAAGATTCCCTCATCATGGCCACATCCCCGTCCCCGTTTCTCAGGGCCGAGACTGCCGCGTACTGGCTGGTAGTGGGGGCGCACATAATGGCGAACTGGTGGATCTTCAGCATCTGCTCCAGGATCATATGGGGCGCCGCCGCGTAACCTAAGCGCCACCCGGTCATGGCGTAGGACTTGGAAAATCCGTTGATAAGCACGGTGCGCTCTTTCATCTCCGGTAGGGACACAATGGAGACATGGCGCTCTGAACCGTAAGTCAGCTCGCAGTAGATCTCGTCGGAGAGGACAAACAGGTCATGTTCCAAGACCACCTCTCTTATGGCCTCCAAATCTTCTTTTCTCATAACCGCCCCTGTAGGGTTGTTGGGAAACGGGAGAATCAGGATCTTGGTCCTGTCCGTGATCTTCTCTTTCAGCTTCTGGGGCGTCAGCCTGAACTGATCCTTCTCCTCCAGCTCCACGATCACCGGAGTCCCCCCGGCCAGCACCGTGCAGGGCACATAGGACACATAGCTGGGCTGAGGGATCAGCACCTCATCCCCCGGATTCAGCATGGCCCTCAGGGCGATATCAATGGCCTCGCTCCCGCCTACTGTGACCATGATCTCCTTTGCCGGGTCGTAATCAACATCGCAGGAGCGCCGGAGGTATCTGCCGATCTCCTCCTTCAGTTCTTTGAGCCCCGCGTTGGAGGTGTAAAAGGTCCTCCCTTTTTCCAGAGAATAGATGCCCTCCTCCCGGATATGCCAGGGAGTGTCAAAATCAGGCTCGCCTACGCCCAGAGAGATGGCATCCTTCATCTCGCTGACAATGTCAAAAAATTTGCGGATCCCCGAGGGCTCAATGGTGACAATGGTGTCTGATAATGGATTTCTCATGGCGTGATCAGCATCCTTTCATCGTGAACCTCCTGCACCAGCACGGTGCCGTGATCCTTGTATTTTTTCAGCACAAAATGGGTTGCCGTGCTCAGCACGGAATCCAGGGTGGAAAGCTTCTCCGACACAAACAGAGCCACCTGGCGCATGGTTTTCCCCTCAATGAACACGGTGAAATCATAGGCTCCCGACATGAGATACACCGCGTTCACCTCGCTGTACTGGTAGATTCTCTCCGCAATCTTGTCAAAGCCCATGCCCCTCTGGGGAGTCACCTTCACCTCAATGAGGGCCATAACCTTCTCGTCGCTGGTGTTGTCCCAGTTGATCAGGGTGTGGTATCCGCAGATAATGTGCTCTTTCTCCATGTCCGCGATCTCGTTGGCCACAGCCGTCTCGCTCTCTCCCAAGAGGATGGCAAGATCCCTGATGTCAATCCTGCTGTTCTTTTCTATAACTGCCAAAATTTTCTCTCTCATAATTTCCTCCTTTATCGGTTAACGGCACGCGCCGCTTCGCGGCACCTGCCAGGTCGTCGGAAGGCATCCTAAAAACGCTGCGCGTTTGCCTTCCTCCTTTTTATATCCGCCGCTAGCCCGATCCTGTACAGCTCGTCTTCCCTGGGACGCTCCAGGAATCCTCTGACCTGGCCGTAGCAGATCTCTCTGGCGATGCCCGGATTGACCACGCCGATTACCGCGGCCAGGATTCCCTTTTCTGCAAGGCGCTTTACCAGACGGCCTCCGTTTGCCGCTGCCGCGACAACGCAGTTTTTGCTGTAAAGGCGGTAGGGGTTTAAATCATATCTCTCGCACACTTCTATGGTCTCCTGCTTTACAGGGATCTGGTGAAGATTGACCTCAAAACCCAGGGTGTACGCTCCCGACAGATTCCAAAGGGCGGTAAGAATACCGCCCTCGCCAACCTCCTCCCACTCCAGGGCGCCGTATTCCTGCCACGGCGCGAACCGGTCTATTGTAAAAGAGTCCTCCTCCTGAATCTGTCTTACATAGCTCCGGGAAAACCAGCCGAGAAGCTCCTCTTCCCTGGCTTTGGCTATAAGCCTGGCGCCCTCCCGGCCCGCGAAGCCTGCCGCCACCAGGTCATTGCCCGGCGCCATAACCCCTCTGGGTTCTCTCTCTATAAGCCTCATAGCTACCGCCCCTTTCCGCTGTCCCTTCGCCAAAACCGGGAATCGAGCAGGGGAGGCTTTTCCCCCTGCTCGCCGCGCCGGGCCCCGGTCAGCTCTGCTGACAAACCTCTTCTCGGGGCCCGTGCGCATAATAAGCCGCGGAGCCGGAAGATACTGTGCCCGCGGGGCAGACTCGCTGCCATCCGCATCTTCCTGTCCGCAGCCTGCCTGGGAGCCAAAGGCTATTTGGATCTTTGCGCCTCCCGGCTGCTTCCGGCCCGGCCCGGTCCGGTCTATCCAGTCCAGTGTCTCTGTCCAGCCTCCCGGTGTTCCCTCTGAGACTCGCAGTCTTCCCTGAATCTCCCGCCATTCCTCCCGAAGCCGAAACTTTCGCCTACTCTCCCGGCACTTCTCCCGAAGACGGGCTCGATGCCGGAGTCTCCGCTGAACCTCCCGCCGAACCTCCCGAAGCCGGGTTCGAAGCCGGAGCCTCCGGCGAACCTCCCGGAGGCGGACTCGGTGCCGGAGCCTCTGCCGGGCCTGCCGGCGCGGTTCCCTGAGCCGGGGGCTCTGTCTGGCCTCCCGGTGTCTCTCCCTGGGCAGGAGCCGGGGGCTCTGCCGGACCTCCCGGCTCCCCCTCCTGGGACGGAGCTGGGGGCTCTGCCGGACCTCCCGCCGTTCCTCCCTGGGACGGGTCCGCCGCTCCGGTCTGTTCTCCTCCCTCCGCCGGAGGGGGCGTCTCCTGGCCTGCCTCCCCCTGGGCTGGGGGAATCTCCGAAGGCTGGGCTGCCGGCACCGCCGGCCCCACCCTGTACACGGCCTTTGACGCATTGTAGGTATCTGTGTGGAGAAGAGTCCGCTCTGTCTCCACCCCGTCTATATAAACACATTTCCACAGTCTGGACTTAAGCCCCCTGTGAGACGACTGCACCCTCACCCTGGCTCCCGGGGCAAGGGAAGGGTCCACATGGGTGATGGGCTCTCCCGGGTCCTGGACGCTGAGGGTCTCGGACTGGAACTTGATAGTGCGGTTCGCCGGCCTGGTCTCCTTCCCGTAGATGGTGAATGTCAGGGTTCTGCCGCTGGTTCCGCCCTCCACATAGATGGGGGTGTCATAGGGGTTGGTGATCTTGATATCCTTGTAAGTCCCGGCAATGGCCGCGTCGTTGGACGGCGGCACATAGCCCACCACCATGGAATGGTTCTGCCTCTGGGTGATCTCCATCTCCGCGTACAAGGCCGCGTTGTACAGGGTTGTGGCGATCTGGCACACGCCGCCGCCTATGCTGTCCACCACCTGGCCGTTCTCATACGCGGCAGCAGCCGCATAGCCGTTGGCCCTGGTAAAAGGCTGCATGCACTCATAACCGGACAAGGTCTCCCCGGGCATCAGCACATGTCCGTTGATCTTGGAAGCGCCCACCTTTAAATTAGTGGACCTTGCCTGTCCGCTGCTGCTGAAATCCGTGGAAAAGGTTCCCAGCACATCCTGAATCTGGGACAGCATCTCGGTGGTCCTGACCGGCTCCGTCACTGTCACCGCGGCCTTCACTGTCACCGGCTGGCTTAAATCCCCCTCCAGGGCCGAGAAAATAGCCTCCCCCGTGGCCTGGGCATCTACCGCTAAGCCCGTCTGAGAGGGAGTCACCACAAACTGGCCGTTCTCTCTGGTAATGGAGGCGTCCTGGGCCTCCCGGATCAGGGGGGCGCACCAGTTCTCCACAAACCTGGCCACCTCCTCCCCGTCCGCGGTCATATCTAATGGTATATTCACCGGATTCCTGCTTAGATCCTTCTGCTTCATGTACCTCTGGACAATGTTTCCTGTCTCATACTCCTCTATGGCTTTTTCCACCACGTCCGGATTATTCCACCGAAATCCCAGCTCCTCCACCGTAGTTTCCAACAGCGTGCCGTCTACATCCAGTACCACTGTCTGTCCGGATATGCCTGCCGCGTGATCCTCGATCTTCTGTATCGCCTCTTCTGTATCCAGTCCACCGATGGCCTGGCCGCCCACAAAAAGCCCTTCCGGCACCACATCCCCGTACACCGTCAGGGTTGCTGCCGGGGCAAGGCTGATCCACGCAGCTGCCAGACCTGCTGCCCATATCCAATTTCTCATATTCTCTCCTCAAACTTCCTGCGGGCCGGTCCTCAATATGTGAGAGCGCTGAGGACCATGGGGGCCACCATGGCCAGTACCAGCAGGATCACAATGATGGAAGATACGATCTTCCTGTTCTTTTTATTATTGAAATCAAACATCATCTTCGCTCACCTCTTTATTATTCTTCCGTACTGTGAGATGATCTTATCCGTCATCCGGGAAACCTCGTTCCTGGTCATATAGTCTATCTGCACAGTTAGATCTATTTTATGATATTTTATTAATTCCTGCAAGACTTCTTTTTGCCTTTTTGTGGCCGGCTGCTCTCTTTTGATCTTGTAGATCAAGGGCTTTGAGGAAAATGCTTCCGCTGCTTCCGAAAAGTGCCTTTTTTTCAGCTCCTCAAAAAGCCGGTGGGCGCTGCGGGCATCCCCTAAGGCCCGGTGGGCTTCCCCCTGGGGCACGCCGTAGTAGGCGCAGGCGGCTGCCAGATTTTTCTTCTCCTCCATGGGCATAAATCTCCGGCACAGAGCCAGGGTGTCCACACCCTCTTTTTCAAACCCTATGCCGGAGTTTACCGCCGCCCGCTTTAAGAAGCTGTAGTCAAATAGAATCCTGTGCCCCAGAAGGGGCAATCCCCTGGAGAACTCTTCCCACTCCCTTATGACCTCCTCGATCCCCGGCGCGCCTGCCACCATGTCATCGCTGATCCCTGTCAGCTGCCGGATCTGGGGCGTCAGCTCCCGCCTTGGGTCGATGAGCATGCATTTTTCCTCCTGCACATTTCCCCTGACCACCTTCACCGCCCCGATCTCAATGATCTTGTCCCGCTTGGGGTCAAGACCTGTTGTCTCTATATCGATAGCCACATAACTGTCATCCATGGTCCAGCCGTCCCACCTCCACTGCCTTTGCGTTGTAGCTTAAAGGATCCCGGTTCCTGTAATCAAACAGCACCATACGCCCGTTCCCCATGGCCTCCACATGGGCCATGTTGCTCATCTGCCTGGAATCATAGCCCTCATAGCCTTTGAGATACCGGGGATTTTTCTTCTCCGCAATAAAAAAATCCCGGATCCAGGTTTTGTACCTGCTCTGGTCCCGGGCAAATCCCGGCCGGCTCTTTACATTTTCCCGCAAATACAGATCAACCATGAGAAGATCCCGGTAAATTTCCCTGTGTTCCGGGTCCTTCTCTCCCAAAAATTCCCAGAGGATCTCATACCTGGCCAGGCGGCTGTGGCTTATGCCCATGAGCCCCCGGGCCTCATACCACTTTCCCAGAGCCAGAAACATCTCATAGGGCGACTGCCACCGCTTTTCCATCTCCCTCAATGTCAGGCAGAACTGTCCGCTGTTGTAGTACACCTCCGTCATCTCCTCCACGGCCTTCAGCTCAAGAACCTCCCCATAGCCAAGCCATTTTGTGGAAAGCACCTCATAGGGGGGCTCCTGGTGGAAATTCAGCCCATACTCCTCTGCCGCCTCCGCCATGTGAGAGCCCTTGAGCACTTTCAGAAAACCCAGCTGAAGCTGGTCCGGCCTCATGCGGTACACCCGGTCAAAGGAGTGCCGGAAGCTGTCTATATCCTCAAATGGCAGCCCAGCGATCAGATCCAGATGCTGATGGATATTGCCGTATTCCCGGACCTTTCCCACGGTTTGCTCCAGCCGCTCAAGATCCATGGTCCTGCGGATCTCCCGGACAGTGGCCGGGTTGGCGGTCTGCACCCCGATCTCCAGCTGGATCAGCCCGGGCCTCATCTGTCTCATGATGTCCAGCTGCTGATCATTTATCAAGTCTGCGGATATCTCAAAATGAAAATTTGTCACCCCGTTGTCGTGGTCCAGAAGGTATTTCCATATCTCCAGGCAGTGCTCCCTGCTGCAGTTGAACGTCCGGTCCACGAACTTCACCTGTCTCACCCGGTTTTTCAGAAAGAAATCCAGCTCCTCCTTCACCAGGGACAAGCTGCGGAAACGAACCGTCTTTTCTATGGAAGACAGGCAGTAACTGCAGGAATAAGGACAGCCCCTGCTGCTCTCATAATAGAGGATCCTGTTCTCCATGCCCCCTAAATCTTTGTAGGGAAACGGAATCTGGTCCATGGGAAGAAGAGGGCGCTTCCCAGTAGTCTCGATCTCCCCGGAGACTGTCCGGAAGGTGATGCCCTGTATACGCGCCAAGGATGCCGGAGCGCCCTGAGGACCCATGGCCCCAGCATTTTCCAACGTTTTCCCTGCCTCTGCCCCCTTCTCCGGGGAAGTCCCCGCCTGGTCATAGTACTGTATCAGCTCCAGGAAGGTCTCCTCCCCCTCTCCCAGCATCACACCCGCCACCGCCGGCTCCTCCTCAAGGATCTTTTCCCCGTCATAGGACACCTCCGGGCCTCCCAGCCAGATCACGGTCCCTGGCAGCACCTTTGCCAGATTCCGGACCAGCTGCCGGACATACTGAATATTCCAGATATAGCAGGAAAATCCCACAAAATCCGGTTTTCTCTTATAAATATCCTGCAGTATCCTGTCCATCTGGTGATTGATGGTGTACTCGCCCAGCTCGACAGGGCTCCTCTGCCGCTGTTCAAACGACCGTCCCCTGTCCGCGTAGGCTTTCAGACTGTACACGCCCAGATTGGAGTGGATATATTTGGCATTGATGGCTGCCAGCAAAATCTTCATATACATTTCCTTTCCGCCCCGTGTGATCGAGCAGGGGCGGGGCCGCGCAAGCGGCCACTTTTCCTCTCCGCCCCGTGTACATAAAAGACCCCTCTCTCTCGAAAAGGAGTCCTCATCATCCGCTCTTACCTTACTTTTTTAACAGAAACCAGCCAGTCGTAAATTCCATAACCCCCGGCTCCTATTTTACTCCTCATCTGTCGGGAGGCTTTCCCGTGGTCCGTCCCTTCCAGCACCTCCACCCAGGCCTGACCGCCTGCCGCCGTGATATCGTCGGCCACGGTTTTGGCCAGATTCTTGGCCGAGGTCTCATCTTCCACAAAGAACCAGGCAGGGGTGGTTTTTACCTGTTCCCCCCATCCTTTTTCCCATTTTGCCATGGGGCTCTTCTCGTGGAAGGGAACGATCCCCACACAGCAGGAAAAAACCTCCGGGTAGGCTGCGGCTATGCGGATAGCCGAATCCGCCCCCATGCTCATTCCCATGACGCTCACCCTGTCCCGGTCAATTTTGTACGTGGTTACCACAGACTCGATCAATTCCATGACCGATTCCTGGATCCCTATCCACATACCCTTGTCTCCGTGGTCCAGCTCCGGCGGCAAAAGGGGAGCAAGAATAAAGGCGTTGCTCCTTTTGTCTGCTTCCTTTCTAAGATCCTGGATATCTTTTGTTAAGTCCGTCAGACTGTCCCCCGGGTTATGGCCGTGGAGATATACGATCAGAGCCATATTATCCTCAGGATTGGCAGGAGAATACAGAACATATCCAAATCGGCTCAGCTGGCTTGTCTGCGTATAGTTTCGGGTGACGCGGGGAGCAGTCACCTGCCCTGTGCCGGACTGAGGACTCTGGGCAGAGCGGGTCTGAACCACCCCGTCCACCACCCAGGCCCCCTGTTCATTGACCGTGTAGCCGTCAGGAGTAGTGGTTCCCAATAGCACCGTGCCGTCATCCTGGACATAGTAGCACTCACTTACACTGTCATTGTTCTGATCCATCCACTGCCAGCCCGCGGCATGCACCGGAGTAACCGTCATTGCTGCCATAAGTCCCGCGGACACCAGAAGCCGTTTCCATTGTCTCATAATTTTATTCTCCTTCCTCCTTGTTGTAACCTGTTCATACTTTCAGAACATGGTACCCTGCTGCCTTGGTCAGCCTGTTCATGATGGCCTGTCCCAGATGCTCCCTGGAAAAGCTTTCCGAGTAGATCCGGTCTACCTTTAAGTCGTCAAATTCCCGGAGCGCCTTAAACAGGTTGTGGGCAATGGTCTCCTCCCTGCTCCGTGTTCCCAGGCTGCGGATCACTGTTCCCTCAGGGTAGGCGTCCTTGGTCTCGTCGGAACAGAGAATCCCCACCCCCATTCCTTTTTCCAAATCCTCAAGAGCTTTCCGGGTGATGGCGTCCACTACCCGGTCTCCCGCTGGGTTCTTGTTCCCTTTTCCCTTCCCCTGAGGACCCTGCTGCCGTTCCCGGACTTCCCTGTCCTCTGATTCCCGGCTGTCTTTGTCCTCCGATTCATCCGCCTCCACCAGAATCAGCTCCGCCCTGGGCGCGTAGTGGCGATACTTCATTCCCGGGGCCTTGGGCTTTCTGTCCGCCGTCACAGGGCCTGACACCGCCGGGTCCACCTCCACATCCCCCACTGTCTCCCGGAGCATCTCCAGGGTGATGGCTCCCGGACGCAGCAGCATGGGCACAGGGCCTGTGACATCCACGATGGTGGACTCCAGGCCAATGCCCACCGGGCCTCCGTCCAGTATCATGTCGATCCGGCCCTTCATATCCTCATACACATGCCCTGCCTCCGTGGGGCTGGGCCTGCCCGACGTGTTGGCGCTGGGAGCTGCCACCGGAACCCCCGCCAGCCGGATGAGGGCCCTGGCCACCGGGTCGGAAGGCATCCGCACCGCCACTGTGTCCAGCCCCCCGGTAGTTCCGTAAGGCACCTTGCCGCTCTTTGGAAAGATCAGGGTCAGGGGACCCGGCCAGTAGGCCTCCATGAGCCTCCTCCCCGCCTCCGGTATCTCGCTCACCAGAGGTTCCAGTTCACTGTATTGGGCTATGTGGGCGATCAGCGGATTGTCCGATGGCCTGCCCTTGGCCTCGTAGATCTTTCTGGCCGCCTCCTCGTCCAGCGCGTTAGCCCCCAGGCCGTACACCGTCTCTGTGGGAAACGCCACCAGCCCGCCCTTCCTTATAATATGGGCAGCTTCCAGGAGATCCTTATCCCTCACATTCTCTTTATCCACTGCCACAATTTTAGTCTCCATAGTCTGTCCTTCCTTTAAAATTTCCATCGCCTCAGGCGATCTAAATTCAGGTATATCCAATGCGCCGCGCATGCAGGTTTATAGATACCGGCATGCTCTGTCCCGCAGCGTTTATTTCATGTTTCTCATCATACCACGACTGCCCCTCTATTGCAACCATGGTCATCCCCCTTCTGACCGCCATATCTTCATTTCCCTGGGGGCCTAACCGTTCTTTTTTTCCGCCTCCCCAATATACTTAAACCAAGACCTCTTTGGGAGGCAGACTGTGAATATAAAAAAAGACTCTCTCTTACCCGGCGTTCGGCTTCTCATGACTGCCCTTCTCCTGTTTCTGATCTATCACCTGGCCCGCCAGGCCGCCATGCTCACCTCCGCCGCCTCGGCCCCGGCCACATCCCGCTCCGTCCCGGTTGTGGCGATTGACAGCGGTCATGGCGGCTTCGACCCCGGCAAAATCGGCATCGACGGAAGCCTGGAAAAGGATATCAACTTACAGATCGCCCGGAAGCTGAAAACCTACTTAGAGGCCTCCGGCGTCAAGGTGGTCATGACCAGGGATGCGGACTGCGGACTTTATAAAGGAACTGACAAAAACAAAAAATCAGCCGACATGTCCAATCGATGCCGGCTGATCAACGACGCCTCCCCCACCCTCACCGTCAGTATCCACCAGAACAGCTACCACCAGGAGCCGATTCACGGAGGCCAGGTATTCTATTACAAGGATTCTGACCAGGGAAAAAAGCTGGCAGAGATCATACAGGAGCGTTTCACCTATGTTCAGGGCGGGGAGAACAAGCGGGTTGCCAAAGCCAATGACAGCTACTACCTTCTCCTCCATGTCCGCTCCCCCATCGTCATCGTAGAGTGCGGATTTTTAAGCAACTCCGCCGATGCCGCCAACTTAAATTCCCCCGACTACCAGGACCGTCTGGCCTGGACCATCCATATGGGGATCATGGAGTATATCAATACCAGGTAAATGAGGAACCTTTCCTTATGGCCTTCTCTTCTCATTGTAATCCACCGCCGCATCCTCCAGCAGCTCGTTCATATACATGCAGAGGATGCTGGTCCGGTCATATTCCTGCCACAGTTCATAGCCCGGAGCGGACTCAATGGCATCTCTTATCTCATAGAGCTTCCCGGCCACTGCCCGGACATTGACCATGGCGTAGAGTTCTGCCATAGACTGGAGATTTTCCTGGTCGATCTCCTTGCTCTCAAGTTCCTTCACCGCCTCTTTATAAAAAAATTCCTGGAGGAATTCGTCCGCGTACCACTGGAAATCCTGAAGATTTCTGTCCGGATTGTTCCTCCGTTCCGCCCACGCGGACACGTCGGTTTTCTCTGTATTGTAAAAATAGTGGTCAGGGCCAAAATACTGGAGCACGCCGTATTGACACGGGGAGATTGACAGGGCTGACGTGACGATCTCGTCAATCTCGTATTCTTTTGAGGTCTTATGGTGCTGCACATGGAGATGACCGCTCAGGAACAGCCCCACCTCCCATCCGTCCAGCATCCGCCCCAGCTCTTCATTGTGTTCAATGGTGCAGTTCTCTTCATACACCCTGCTCTCGTCCAAAAGGTTGTGGTGGGCCACGGCGATCACCTGCCGCCCTTCCTCCCAGGCCGTCTCCATCTGCTGGTCGATCCACTGGTAAGTGTCTGTCCGGATCATGCCTCCCACTTTAGCCCCGTTCTCATACTGACAGCTGTCCAGCATCAGAAGCCATGTGCCGTCAGGAAGCTGGTAAGTGTAGCTCAATGAGGCGGGATCCCTGCTGAGGGCCTCCCCGTAACCGAACTCATGGTAAATCTGGGCAAATTGTTCCGGGCTCGTCCTCTCCGCCGGAATGGTCTGTCCGGCCCGGAAGGAGGCTGCCTGAGGATTATTGATATCGTGATTTCCGGGGATGACCACAACGCAGATTCCCGCCGCCTCCACCCTGGCAAGCTGCTGGGCCAAAGCCTCCTGGCTGGCGCGCTCCCCGCTCAGGGTCAGATCCCCCGCCAGGATCAGGGCTTGGGGGCGCCTGGCGATCACCTGGTCCAAAAACGCGTCTGTGATCTCCCATATGTACGACACCATCTGGCCATCCCGGTCATAAGCCATGTCGTCAAAGGCGCTTCCGAAATCCGTCAGCTCCTTGGCCAGATAGTGGATATCAGAAGCAATGACGATCTCCGGCTTCACCGTCTGAGTCTCCGTGGAAAGATCCGGAAGCTCCAGAGGCTCAATGGTGGTCTCCTCCCCGGGAAGCCACGGGGAGGTAGGCCCCGGCTCTGTCTCCACCTCTGTATTCTTTTCTATAATAATATCCGCTCCCGCTGCCGGCTGGTCCTCTCTCCCCGGGGACAGATGAGAACATCCCCCAAGGGCCAGAACTCCCGCCCACAGCCACAGCAACCCTGTCTTTTTCATGGCACCGCCTCTGTTATTTACTCACCTTTACCACATCCCAGATGGATGAGGGTTCAAACCCCAGCTTCCAGCAGGCCACTCCCGCCAGATCGTAATCTCTGATGAGATCCATCTTAAGCTTAAGAGACTCCTCCTCCTCCATCCAGACTCGTTTCAGCCCGTCATCGGTTTCCAGTTCTCCATAATACTGCCCTGTATCCTCGTCCCACAGCAATTCTACCTGGTTCTCCTCCACCCACTTGGCGGCTCCCGCCAGGCCCAGGGCGGAAGATGTGGTCTTGCCGTCCTTCTCTGTCCAGACCCTGGTGTAGAACGGGACAGCGTTGATCACCTTCTCCTTTGGAACCAGTTTTAAAGTGTTCTCGATCCCTGTCTTTACAAAAGGGTATGAGGCCACGGAACCGGCCTCGCCTCCCGCGAAATGCTCGTCATATCCCATGATGATCACATAATCCGCCACACGGCCCTGCTCTGCCCGGTTATAGAAAGCGTTGTAACCTGCCGGAACATAATTGTCCACAGAAAGGATCACCCCCTCGTTGCGGCAGGACACGGAAAGCTCCCGGATAAACTGCACATAGTGAGGCCCCGCCTCCGGCTTGATGCTCTCGATATCCAGATTGATCCCATCCAAATCATAAGTCTTCACATCTGCCATGAGCCTGGCGATCAGGGCCTTTCTCACCGATGTCCGGGCAAACAGGATCTCGGAATTCACGTTGTCTCCCATATTGAAATTGTCCAGAGCCGCCCACACCTGGACGCCCAGCTCATGGGCCCTGTCCACATAGCTGCGGCTGGCGTAAGAGTGATAATGTCCCTTGTTGTCTGTCAGAGCAAACCAGGTAGGGGCGATGACGTTAACGCCCCTGGTATTCTCCATCAGCTCTTCCATGACCTCATTGGCATCCTCGTGGGTAACCTGATGCCACACCAGGCACACCTTCTCGTCCATGGAAATGCTGGTGTACTCCGGCAGTTCCATGGCGCAGGGGTTCTCCCGGGATTCTATGCGGGAGATGGCCCGGCTCTTAACATACCCGGTATGCCCGTCCCCCGTGCGGACCCGGAACCACTCCTCCGACTGCTCCAGCACAATCAGCTCCATCCCCTTTTCCACCTGGGTCAGGATAGGGCTCTTGATATCCGCTTCCACCCGCACCGCGCTTTTTCGCCCCACGGTTCCGGCCTGCCTGGTCTCCCACCTGTTATCCAAGTAAATCCTCTTGTGTTCCTGATCCGTGTAGCTTGCCATATCCACTGCCGTATAATTGTTGATCAGCCCCAGGGACAGATAGACCCGGTCATCCTCCACCAGAAGGAGGGGAAGCCCTGTACTTCCCATGGTCCGCCTGTCGGCGTACACGATGGTGTCCGGCAGAGTGTACACTAAAAGCTTCTCCACATCATCCCAGTAAAACTTCTCATTGAGATTCTCATTGACCCACTGAATGGGCAGATAGGTCTGGTTTTCCCTTGTGATCCCCTTTACCTCCTGGAGATTCTCATTAAAAAAAACAGCCGTGTCCTCGCCGGCCACCCCAAGCACCTGGCTTAAATCTGCCGGCTCTTTGGACGGGATATATCTCTGGGCCATCTTCCACGCCACAACCGCCGCGATCACCAGCAGCAGAACCGCTGCGATCAAAATCGGAATCCTCTTCCCTTTCAAGGTTCCCCCTCCTGGATCATATTTATTTTTAAGTATACCATATTTTCCATGGGATACATCTTAATTTTTCTTTAAACATGACAATCCAAAAGAGCAGGCGCCCGGCCTGCTCCTTCGTCTCTCTTATCTACATGTTTTGCTTATGCCCCATAGTCTGTGGCTGCAGGCTGAATCTGGTATTCTCCGGGGCTTCATGGTTTGCTACCGGTTGTAAACCCGGTCAAAATGGATCTCCTTTAACGTTCCCTCCTCGCTGCCCACATAGTCGCACATATAAAAGGCTCCATCCTCCTGGACCTGAAAGATCTTCTCCCAGTCAGCCTCATCCACCTGCTGTCCGTCAATATAAACCGGGACTCCCTTTGACTCAAATCTCTTCAGACCGTCGATGTACTGCTTCTGCTCCTTGGTGCTGTACTTTTTCATCTGACTCTTCTCCTTTTGCGTTTCACAAAAGCCCTCTCCCTTATTCCTTAAGACGGAGGTTCTGCCGTGACACATCGCCAGGGAAAAGGCTCTGTGTATTTTTAAGAGATGATCATTGATTTTGAACATGCCTGTCCGAAAAATAAAACGCGGCGAGCGCGCGGATCCAACAAATATAACAGCGCCGGTCCTCATAAACGCCATTAACAATAAAACAGGGGTTTGTTCCTGCTGAACGCAGGCAACGGACCAGGTGCAGGCTTAAAATTCCCGCTCCCTGATTCAGATGCGCCCGGTCTTACACCGGACCCATAGAGAATGTCTCTCCAGATATTCTGATAAGAAATCTCACTGATACCTTTTTTCGATTTGCAAACAGGCGGTGTCCCTGACTCCCCACCTCCTTTTCCAATCCCATCTCTTACCTAGTATCTTAATACAATCCAGACCTTTTGGCAATGGCAAATTCCATTTTATCATAAATTTTTCATAAATTTTTTACATAGTAATTGATATTTGACCGTATTATATAGTATATTGATATTGACATGTTTTATTCAATGAAATATACTGAAATATACTGTATCGTCAAAAATCAAAGGAGTGATCCTATATGAAAATAGAACGAATTAATGAGAATCAGATCCGCTGCACCCTCACCAGCCTGGACTTAAGCACCCGCAATCTGAATCTGGGAGAGCTGGCCTACGGAAGCGAGAAGGCCAGGAACCTTTTCCGCGAGATGATCCAGAAGGCTTACAACGAGGTGGGCTTTGAGGCCGACGACATCCCCCTCATGGTGGAAGCCATCCCTCTGTCCAACGAGAGCATCATGCTGGTCATCACCAAGATTGAGGACCCCGAGGAATTGGACACCCGCTTTTCCAGGTTCTCCCCCTTCTCAGACGAGACCACAAGCACCTTGTCCCAGCTGGCCAGTGAGCTCTTAGAGGGGGCGGAAGGCTTAAGCCGTCTCTTAGGCGACTCCCTGCCTCCCATGATTCCGGACAACTCCCTGCCCGGCGAGGCCGGGGAAGCCGGGCCCGGCGCGCCCTCTGTGCGCATCTATGCCTTTGACAGCCTGGATCAGGTATCCGAGGCAGCCGCGGCAGTGGAAGGCTATGACGGTGTCAATACCCTGTACAAGAAGCCGGACACCCACCAGTACTACCTGGTGCTGAGGGATGAAGGCGGCGACTCCTTAGCCTTCAGCCGTGTCTGCAACATTCTGTCAGAGTACGGCTCCAAGATCCGCCACGAGTACGCCAGCGAAGCCTACTATGTGGAGCACTATGAGGTCATCTGCCGCGACCGGGCCCTGCAGATCCTGTCCGCCATCTGACGGGGCGCATCCCCCGGTCGGACAGACCACCGGGGCAGGCTTTGGGGACGGGGCCGCGCAAGGGGCCACAATCTCATTTCCGCCCCGCGTGCATGAAACAAAAGCCGCCTGCGTCCTGCAGGCGGCTTTTTGATGCGCAGACCCGTGTAGTGGAAGTTTGCCGCTAAACCGGCGGCGTTCTATCCTGTCCCTTTTGCGGCTGTTAACGGTCAGCCAGAACCTCATTCATCTTAGACACCAGGTCATCACAGTCGATCCCGTGAACATAGCACGCCTCCTCCAGGCTCTCGCCCTGGGCAGACGGGCATCCTAAACAGTGCATTCCTGCACCCATCAGCATCTGAGGGATCAGCTCGTCCATCTGTACCAGCTGTCCGATCAGCATATTTTTATTGATCTGCATGGGTATTCCTCCTTTCCATGTACTCTCAGCACAACCGTCTATATACAGTTATCCATGTTTGTGGACGGATAAATTATAACAGAAAATAAAGGTTGTGGCAACCGTTAGTTTTGTGGTCATAACCCATCATCTAAAGCTAATGGGATTGCTTCAAAATTAAAACAATGGTTCCTACAATTTCCTCTTGAATATTCGGCGTTTATGGTATAAAATGAAGACACATGTATAGAATATAAGGAGGTAATTATTATGGCACGAGTTATTAGTGATGCTTGCGTAGCCTGCGGTACCTGTGAGGGCGAATGCCCGGTAGGCGCGATCTCTATGGGAGACGGACAGTATGTTATTGACGCTGATTCCTGCATTGATTGCGGTGCTTGCGAGGGTGCCTGCCCCACCGGCGCTATCAGCGAGGCTTAATTGATAATTCACAGAGATACTTATAATGCCTCTTCCCTGACGGGAGGAGGCATTTTTCCGTCTGCAGCCAAGCGCAACGCGGCGCGTGCCGTTTCCTTAATAAAGGAGGACCCCATGTCCAAACCACTCATCGGCCTGACCCCGGGCCACAACACGGAAACCCAGGACCTTTTCATGCGGCCCGCCTATCTGGAAGCCCTGACCGCAGCCGGAGCCCTCCCCGTGGTCCTGCCTCTTGACGCCTCCCCGGAGGACGGTACAAAACTGGCGCAGAGCTTTGACGGTTTCCTATTTACAGGAGGACCTGACCCCCACCCCTTCCTCTTTGGGGAGGAGACCCACAGAAACTGCGGCAACATCTCTCCCCGCCGCGATGCCATGGAGACGGCCCTTTTATCCGCGGTCATGAAGGAGGGAAAGCCTGTGCTTGGCATCTGCCGTGGAATCCAAATCATCAATGTGGCCCTGGGAGGGAACATTTATCAGGATATCCCTTCCCAGTACCGGCCGCCCCGGGAAAGCGGGCCCCGGATGGACAGCCGCAGCCCCAAAAGTCCCGCCCAGGGGAGAGACCATGACCCGGAGCGCCACAGGAATGCGCCCGGCATCCCGGGAGAGCAAAACGATTTCCCCATCGCCCACAGCCAGCCCTGCGGCTCCCATATCCCCACCCATACCGTCACCCTTGCCCCCAAAAGCCGGCTGGCCCGGATCTGCGGCTCCCCAGCCCTTCGCGTCAACAGCATGCACCATCAGGCCGTCCGGGATCTGGCAAAAGGCCTGACAGCCTCCGCCCTGGCCCCTGACGGCCTGATCGAAGCCATTGAAATGGCAGGATACCCCTGGCTCATAGCTGTCCAGTGGCATCCGGAATATCTCAGGGAAGATCCGGCAAATTTCCGCATTTTCCAGGATTTTACAGCCGCATGCCGAACCCGGTGAGGTTCCTTCCCACAGTCCCCGGCCGCACCTTTTTGGCCGGGAACCCACTGCTTCGGTTCCCTCCCGGCCATTTTCCGGATTCAGAACATCTTCTTTCCGCTCTTTCCGAATTTTTTCTTCTTAAAAAACGGGAGCTTGGTGGCCGCGGCCTCTGCCCGGCCTCTCCCCTGCTTCTGGTAGGCCCGGATGGTCTCATCCAACTGCCGGAATCTCTCCTCCTCCTTCTCGTCGCTGACCCGCATCAAGTACTCTACTTCCTTCATCACCTTGTCCGTCACATCCTCGCTGACCGTGTTGCTCACTTCCCTGGCCAGCCTGTCCATGTTGGCATCCATGGCCCGCCCGATAATGTGGTTCATCACACTCTGGAACCTGGCCATTTTCTCCGCGTTCATCTCAGCCATCCCGCCTTTAGGCTGCACCACTTCCACCTCTCCGGCTTTCACTTCCCCGGGCGTTTTCCCCTTCTTCTCTCCGTTGTCCCGCTCTCTCAGCTTAAGGATCTCCGATCCCCCTTCCTTGGGGCGGACCGCCGACGGCTGGCCCTGGCTTTGCCCCAGGGCCTGTCCGGAAGCTTGTCCCGAAACCTCCCTGCCCCCGGCAGCCGGCTTTGGCTTTAACTGGCTCACAGAGGCCTGCCCTGTCTTGGGAGCCGCCTTCTCCCCTGCCGGTTTCTCTCCTGCCTCCTTCGGGGCTCTGGGGATCTCCTGGATCTGGGCCGCCGCCACATTCTCCGGCCCCGCCTTCACCGTATCCCAGGGCGCCGGCCGGACTTGTCCCACTGCCGGTCTCTCCCTCTTTGGCCCTTCCTTTCCCGCTCTCTCTTTCACCTGGCCCTCATTCCAAGCTGCTTTCATGTCTTCCTCCATATAATCTTCGGTGATGGTGATCTCCTCCATTACACCTGACATTTTATTCAGGGCACTTTTAATTGCCTTCAGCTGGTATCCCTTTTCCTTCAAATCCTTTATCTGACGAAATAGACGAATATGATATTCCGTATAGTAGCGATGTCCCATGTCATTTCTGGGGATGTCCAGCTCCAGCTCTTCCTCCCAGTAGCGGAGGACATGAGACTCCACATCCACCTGCCTCGATGCATCTGATATAAGATAATGTACCTCAGACATAACATCCTCTCCTTTTGTTTCCAGATTTCATACCTTATAACATTCTATGATTGAAAAACAGATATTATGCCTGAAAATGCAGCAACGAAAAAAGATCCCCGAAAGGATCTTTTCTGTACCGGACGGCCCCTGCCGTCATTTCTCCAGCGTAGCGTTGGCAAAGCGGGTGTACTGAGGCATCCACACCAGATTCACCGTGCCTATGGGGCCGTTTCTCTGTTTAGCGATAATAACCTCCGCCATATCCTTCATCTCAGAATCCTTGTTGTAGTAATCGTCCCTGTACAAGAACATCACCACATCCGCATCCTGCTCAATGGCCCCGGACTCTCTTAAGTCCGAAAGCATAGGCCGGTGGTCCGTCCTGGTCTCGCAGGCCCGGCTCAGCTGGGACAGGGCCACCACAGGGGCCTGCATCTCCCTGGCCAGAGCCTTTAAGGAGCGGGAAATCTCCGAGATCTCCTGCTGCCTGCTGTCATTTCCCCGGCTGCTGCCGGTCATCAGCTGGAGGTAATCAATGATAATCATGCCGATGCCGTGTTCCAGCTTCACCTTCCTGCACTTGGAGCGCAGCTCTGATATGGAAATACCCGGCGTGTCGTCGATAATCAGGTTGGACCTTCCGATGACCCCCACGCCCTCCACCACCGCGTCCCAGTCAGAATCCGTCAGGGTTCCTGTCCTCAGCTTCTGGGAATCCACGCTGGACTCCATGGCCAGCATACGGTTCACCAGCTGCTCCTTGGACATCTCCAGGCTGAATACCAGGCAGGGGATCCCCCTTCTCACGGACACATAATCCACCACATTGAGGACAAAAGCCGTCTTTCCCATGGAGGGGCGGGCGGCAATCAAAATAAAGTCCGACGGCTGAAAGCCGGAAGTCTTGTAATCCAGATCAATAAACCCTGTAGGGATCCCCGTGACCGTGTCCTTAGTCTTGGAGGCCTTCTCGATGTTCTCCAGCACATTGAGAGCCACCTGGCGGATAGGCACGAAATCTCCTGAATTTCTCGTCTGGAGAAGATCAAAAATCTTCTTCTCCGTGTCCTGGAGAATGGTCTCCAAAGGCTCCTTCCCCAGATAGCAGTTGTTGGCGATCTCCTCATTAACCTTGATCAGCCTCCTGAGGACCGCTTTCTCCTTCACAATCCCGGCGTAGGACTTTACCTTCGGGGAAATGGGCACCATATTGATGATCTCCCTGATAAACTCCAGGCTCCTGACCTCCGGGGGAACATCCTTTTCCTTCAGACGGTCCTGAAGAGTCACCAGATCCACCGGCTTCCCCTCATTAAACAATTCCACCATGGATTCAAACATGACCCCATACTGGTGCTGATAAAAATCTTCCGCAGTCACGATCTCCGACGCCTTGATGATGGCCTCCTGGTCCATAAGCATGGCCCCGATCACGGACTGCTCTGCCTCCGCGCTGTGGGGAAGCACCCGCTTAATCAGATCTTCATCCATAATTCTTAAGCCTCAACCACTTTCACCGAAAGTTTTGCCGTCACATCCCTGTGGAGCTTCACCGGCACCTGGTGAGTTCCGAAACTCTTCAGCGGCTCCGGAAGCACCAGCTTCTTCTTGTCAAGATCAAGGCCCAGCTGTTCCTGAACAGCCTTGCTGATCTCCTTGCCCGATACAGAGCCAAAGGCTTTGCCGTTGTCTCCCGCCTTGATGGACAATGTCACCGAAGACTTCTCCAGCTTTGCCCCCAGTTCCCTGGCCTCCTCCAAAAGTTTGGCCGCCACCTTCTCCTCGTTGGCTTTCTTTAACTTCAAATCATTAAGGTTCTTGGCCGTGGCCTCCACCCCCAGCTTCTTAGGCAGGATGAAATTCCTGGCGTACCCTTCATTGACCTTAACGATCTCACCTTTCTTTCCCAGTGATTTTACATCTTCTAACAATACGATCTGCATGTCAGCTCACCTCTCCTTCCTCCAGCATCTCCTGAATGGCTTTCTTTAATTTTTCTTTGGCCTCCTCTATGGAAGCTCCCGGAAGCTGGGCTCCCGCGATGGTCCGATGTCCGCCGCCCCCAAGCTTCTCCATGAGCACCTGGACATTGATCTCGTCAATGGACCTGGCGCTTAGATAAATCGTTGAATTGTATTTTGACATAACAACAGAAGCCTTGATGCCCTTGATCTCCAGCAGCTCGTTGGCCGCCTGAGCCGCCACGATGGTGGGGTTCTCAATGCCCTCCGAGGGACATACGCTGATGGCAAAGGCCCCCTTATACACATCCGCCTGGCGCACTGCCTCCGCCTTGGCCTTGTAGTCCACCATGTCCTCCCGGAACATCTTCCTCACCCTGGTTATATCGGCGCCGCTGCGCTTTAAGTAAGCCGCTGCCTCAAAGGTGCGGACTCCCGCCTGGTTGTTAAAATTGTTGGTGTCAATGACAATGCCCGCGTACATGGCATCCGCCTCCTGAGGCTTTATCCTTATGCCGTCGGCAATGTACTGCACCACCTCCGCCACCATCTCGCAGGCCGAAGAGGCGTAGGGCTCCACATAGGACAGGACGGCGTTGGTGATAATCTCGCTGCTCTGCCGGTGATGGTCCAGAACCACGATGGTTTTGGCAAGACCCAGAAGTTCCGGGGCATCCGTGATGCTTGGGCGGTTCACATCCACCACCACCAGGATGGTGTTGGCATCCACCAGCTCCCTGGCCCTCTCCCCTGTGAGGAACATGTCGTCAGGATAATCCGGGTTGTTGGTAAAGCGCTCCATCATGGGACGCACAGAGGAAGTGACATCATTGATCACAATGTGGGCCTTCTTGTTCAGAAAAGCGGCAATGCGGTAAATGCCCACAGAAGCGCCGAAGGAATCAATATCCCCCAGCTTGTGCCCCATAATCAGCAGCCTGTCCTTGGTCTCCATGAGTTCCCGCAGAGCGTGAGCCTTCACCCGGGCCTTCACCCGCGTGGTCTTCTCCTGCTGCTGGGACTTGCCGCCGAAATACTCGATCTTCTCTCTGTCCTTGAGGACCGCCTGGTCCCCGCCCCGCCCCAGAGCCATATCCATGGCCATGCGGGCCAGCTCATAGTTCTGGCTGTAGCTGTCCCCGTTCATGCCAAGGCCGATGCTCAAGGTCACGGACATCTCATTGCCGATATTGACCGCCTTTACCTCCTCCAGGATCGAGAACCGCTCCTCCCGCAGCTCCTCCACGTACTTCTGCTTGATGGCAAAAAAATACTTATCCTTTTCCAGCTTCTTCACAATTCCGCACATCCGGGTAATATACTTGTTGATCTTCCTCTCGATCAAAGCCATGAGCAGAGAGCGCCGCACCTCCTCCACGCTGGACAGCGCCTCCTCATAGTTGTCCAGATAAATCAGGCCCGCCACCATCTTCTGGTCCGTAACCTCCTGGACAAGCCGCAGGATCTCCGTCTCGTCAAACACATACACGGTAATCAAAGACTGTTCCCCTGAAACTCCGTCCATGCCGGACTCATGGTCCAGCTCGCCCTCCTCCAGAACCACCTGCTTTAACTCCACCCGGTAGCGGCTGTCCCCCAGGGCGCTGTGGACAGTCAGGCTGTCCTCAAAATCCCGCAGAATCTCCTTTGTAATATCCGGAAACATGGCAGACAGATACCTGCCGCTCCCCTTCTCCTCCTTCACCAGATCCATAAACTGGGTGTTCATCCAGAGGATACGTCCGTTCTCATCTATGATAGCATAGGGAATATGGAGATCCATCAGGAGCTTCTTCTGGATCCACGCATACCCGGCCGAGAACTCCACCAGACCGGCCATGATCCCTTTTCTCTTGTAAACATAGAGGAAAACCGCCAGGATCAGGTAGAGGACAGTAAAGCCAAACATGGCAAGACCGGCCACAGTGTCTATGGCCCCCACTATCACGTTCATTATGACGATTAAAGCGGAAAGCAATAACGGCCACTGGAGATAAATCCCCAGCTGCCCGGTTACCTTTCTCTCTTCTTTCATTGATCTGCTCCTTTTCATACTCCATTCAGGCAGGGCCAGAATGCTGACCTGCACGCGCGTCAGCGCGCTTCCGATCCTATTATACCACACCAGCCCCCATTTCGTCTATTATAGTTTCTGGACTTCTTGAACCCTGACTTTTAAAAAATTTTTTGTTTTTGTTCCAAAATTTTCCATTTCTTATTACTATAATTATGTAGCCATTACATCTACAATCAAAATACAGAAGGGAGATTTACAAATGATCACTTATGATCCGCTGTGGAAGACAATGAAGGAAAAGAAAATCAGCCAATACCGCCTTATCACCAAATACGGCGTCAGCACTGGCCAGATCAACCGGTTGAGAAAGAATCAGTATGTATCCACACACACCATCGGCGTGCTCTGCACCATCTTAAAATGCTCTGTTGAGGATGTCATGGAGTTCCGCATGGACAACAGCGAATACGCTTTTCCTTCACCGGAAATGTACGAAGACCACATCAAAGATTCTTCTGATTCTCAGTCATAACATTTCTTACCCAAAAGGGAAGGGGCCGTTCTGGCCCCTCTTTCTTTTCAAACAGGCCCCATAAACGCGGAAAATACTTTCCTCTCATCATACTCAGGCCCAAATCCCTCCGCCGCCTGGCAGATCTTTTGGATCACTTCCAGATCCTCCTCCAACTCTTCCGCGATCATCTCCGGTCTCTTCCCCTTTCTCAGCTTCCGGCAGACTTGGCTGGACAGCTTATAGCTCTCCCCTTCCTCCTGATCTTCCGGGCACTGATATCCGGATTCCACCATCCTCTCCCTCAAGACTGGTATAGCGATCCCCAGCCTTTTGGCCGCACATTCCGGGGATGTATCCCCAT